>JBBISM010000070.1:10240-10450 GCA_037441245.1 Ignavibacteria bacterium
GAAAAAGGCCATTGAAGATGCATTATCAAAATCGTTTTATCTAACGATTATGAACCTACCTTTCGCATTTACCCCTGTTATAGCTTTTAACTCGTAAAAATATAGACCTTGAGAAAGCTGTTCAATTTTATCTATTATCATAAACGAATGCAAATAAAAATGTTCTGTTAAAACAGGTTCTCCAGAATTATTATAAATAGTAATTATGGG
>JBBISM010000070.1:10492-11363 GCA_037441245.1 Ignavibacteria bacterium
ATCGCTTGCTGGATTTGGATAAATCTCAATTTGATTGGATATGTTTAATTCGTTTAATGAAGTGGCTACATCAACTATTAAGGTGTATCCAATAGAATCGCTCTCATTGGCTTCATTGAAAAAAGTTATATGCAGTTTAGTTAAACCAGAAATGCCATTTGGTTTTATTTCGATATAGAAGTATTCATCTGTAGATTCATAACTTGCCAAAGTAAATGGCATTGAAGATTCAAAATTTTGATTTGTATATGGATAACACTGGTTTAAATCGCAAAAGCTGTATAAATGCCCATCTGCTATTTCAATAACATTGACCTTGGTTTTGATATTAATGCTTTGAAAAGTAACATTTTGAATCTTGTGATTAAATTTTACAAATTCCTCTTCTGGATCTGCTATTAATGTAACTTCTGGTTCGACTGGGTTAATAATTTTTATACTTTGGGACAATGTGTTGTTTGAATAAAAAATTGATAGAATGAATGTTAGAAATATAATAGTAGCTTTATTCATCATTTTGTTCTCCTATTGTAAATTATTTTTGTTTATCAAACGTATTCAATTTAGCAAATTAAAAATAATTTTGAGAAATGTTACATCCGGAGTAATTAAATTATGAGAAATCTACTGTTTTTATCAGTAATCTTGATTTTGATATTAGCTATTTTGGGCAATGAAATTACTGCATCGAATAAGAGAACCTTACCATCTGTAAATATTAAGAATCTGCGTGGTGAAGTTGTAAATGTTAAGAATTTGCATAATGACGGGAAACCATTTGTGATAAATTTTTGGGCAACCTGGTGCAAGCCCTGTATTCTTGAGCTTAATACAATTAAAGATGTTTACGACAAATGGCAATCTGAAACTG
>JBBISM010000071.1:0-11340 GCA_037441245.1 Ignavibacteria bacterium
CTTCGTATAAATCCCCTGCATAATCTTTATCATTGAAATGTTCGATATATATTTCGGCAATTTTTATATAATCCAATGGAAGTTGGCAAATCGTTTCAGCTTTATTGAGCAATTCTTTTGCATATTCGCTATCTTTCGGTTCGGTCAATGCTTCATTTATCAGCGAAATATAATTCACAACCGTTTTGCAAACCGATTCTTTATTTTGTAATTCATTTTTTGTTGCCATTTTTCAGAACTCCATTTTATTAATTAACTACATTTCTTTATAAGGATTAGGACCTATTTTTTCGATCAATTCAGCGAAGTTATTGAGTATTTCAGGAATTTTGTCATACTCGTCAATCGAGAGCATATGTAATTCGACTCTTTCTGGTTCCAGCACTAATTGTTTCAGTTTCTCCTGCACATTTTCCATTCTTGTATTGGCAATTTCGCTACCTCGAATAAAATGACATTGATAATCATCGCCATATTTGCAACCGAATAATATAACGCCATCAAATCCTTGCGACAGTGAATCAGCTATCCAGCTGATACTTGTCGAACCCAAACAACGCAATGGAATAATTCTTACATAAGGCGTTATTTTGACTTTTTTAGCAGCTATAATATCCAGCGAAGGATAAGCATCATTTTCGCACATAAAGCATAAGATTCTTGGGGTTGCTTCTCCGTCTTCTTCTTCGGTCGGTATATATATTGATTTAATCATCTCTGAAATCATTCTTACGGAGTAATTCTTGAAGCTAATAATACGCTCGGGACAGGCACCCATACAAATTGCGCACCTTCGGCAACGATTTGGATTGGGCTGTGGTGTTCCTTTATCGTCTTCGTCGAGGGTTCCGAACGGACATTCCTCTGTACATCGCTTGCATTGGGTGCATCTTTGCAAAAAGAAATCAGGAAATGACATATCGCCCGAACGTGGATGCAAAGCTGTGCCATTTTTTATATTAACTATAGCCTGTATTGCTTTCAGCGCTGCCCCATAAGCATCGCTTTTGGCAGAAATGCTATCCATCGGGGAACGAACCGTACCAGCAGCATAAATCCCTGTTCTTCTCGTTTCATACGGAAAGCATATATAATGCGTGTCAGGAAAACCATATTTTAGTAGCGGAAGCTCGGGTCCCTGGCGATACGTTAAGTTCAATATATCCGAATGTATGATTCTATTACCTGAAATCGGTATTTCAGCTGGTGTTCCTTCGCTTTCGGTTTTCTTTCCATTTTCTTCAATTGCTGTTGTTGGCACCATTCCTGTTGCCAGGACCACTAAATCTGCTTGCAATTGAATTTCATCGCCGAAAAACGTTTTATCCACTTTGATATTAATATGCCCATTCACTTGTTCGACTGATTTAATTTCCCCCTTCGTTAAGAATATATTGTCTTCATTTTGCACTCTCTTATAGAACAATTCATAAGGTCCTGGAGTTCGAATATCTTTATAGATTATATAGATTTTAGCATTCGGATACTTATCTCTTATGTATAAAGCCTGCTTCAAAGAAGTCATACAGCATACTGATGAACAATAGGGCAAGTGATTTTCATCTCTTGAGCCAGCACATTGAATAAAGACTGCACTTTCTATACTGCCGCCATCAGATTTTTTTGCCAGTGAGTTGGTTTTAGTCATTTCTTCAAGCTCGATGTTCGTTACAACATTTTCCAATCCATATCCAAGATGTGTTAGCTTTGTGGCATCATAAGGAACCCATCCCGTAGCTTGAATTATAGTACCAACTTGAAACTTGATTTCCGTGCCATTGCATTTAGCAGTTACATCGAACATACCAGGCTGTCCAGAAGTGCTGATTATTTTTGTATTAGTTAAAATCTCAATTTTGGGATTGGATTTGACTTCTTCAATCTGAGATTCACAAGGGTTAATCATTAATTCATTGAATGGCTCTTTCGAAGGAGTCAATCTATGGAGTTTTCGATAAAATCCTCCGAGCTCAGCTTCTTTTTCAATTAATATTACATTATAACCCGCTTTTGCTCCTGCTAATGCAGAATTCATACCCGCTACACCGCCACCGACAACCATTATAGTTTCATTTATATCTAAAATCATTGGCTCTGGCGGTTCGAAAGTATTAAGTTTAGCTATACCCATCATCATATAATCAAGAGCTAAACGATGAGTTTCTTCTTCCATAGGATTATGTGTCCAGGATACTTGCTCACGTAAATTTGCTCTATCAACTACAATTTTCCTGTCGAATTTGAAGATATCGGTGTGGAATCTTGGTGAGCTTGCCCCAATGACAATACCTTCTAAATTATTTTCGTCAATATCTTTGCGAATTTCATTAGCACCATTTTCAGTGCATAAGTCTTTGCTCACTTTACAAACGACAACATTTTCTGCTTTTCTTATATCTTCAGCAAGTCTATTGCAATCAATGGCTTCACCAATTCCGAAGCCTGAGCATATATACACTCCCAATCTTTTATTTTCAGCCATCTTAATTCCCTCCCATAATTTGATGAATAGCTTTCATAGCCGCACCAGTTGCTTCTTGAACAGTCGAAGCAACATCTTTAGGTCTTGTGCATACTCCACAGCCAATTATTCCTGTTTGTTCATCAGTTCGAACGAACCCATTTTTGTCAAGCGAATTGGGCATCAGCAATTTTAATTTTTGGGTATTTGGTTGCATACCCAGGGCAAGTACCACCAAATCGTGTTTTCTTTGAATTAATTTCCCGCTCAAAGTATCTTCTGCTTCAACGATCAATCCTGATTCATTCACTATTACTTTTGCAACCTTACCTCTATGAGTATAAATCTTATCATCTTTGGTATAAGTAGTACAAAATTCTTCGTAAACTCCAGGTGTACGAATGTCAATATAATATATGTGTATCTCGCAATCCTTAAATAAGTTTCTTATATATTGTGATTGCTTGATTGATGCTAAGCAACAAATCGTCGAACAATACTCTAAATGATTTTCATCCCTCGAACCAGCACATTGCACAAATGCAACGCTTTCAAGCGTCTCTTTATTTATTCCATTAAATTTCGGATTTCCACCATAAGGACCATTGGCTGAAATAAGTCTTTCGAGTTCCATATTAGTTATTACATTTTGATATTTCCCATAGCCAAGGTTTTCGAGATTGGTCGCATCATAAGGCTTCCAGCCAGTAGCCCAAATAATAGAGGTAACATTGATATTAATCTCTTTCTCCTTTTGATTTAAGTCTATTGCTTCCAGGAATGCATCTGCAAGAAATCTCAATTCTTCATCGGAAAGCGAAGATTTGTCAAGTATATATTTATCAGGATAAGCACTATTAAAACATTTATATATAACCTTGTTTTTGCTCAATCCGAAATCGAAATCATTTTTCCTCTCATAAATGCATTTATCAATTACTTCCTCGATTTTATCATAATTTTCCCTGATATAAGTCGGTTTAATTTTGACTTTCACATTATAATTACCAATTTGCCCTTTAATCTCTTCAACATTTGCTAAAGTGTACAAATGAATTAGAGGATTATCTCTCAATCTTTTAATATTTATTTCCAGACCACAGGTAGGAGGACACAATTTGGGAAAATATTGATTCAATTGAGCAACTCTGCCCCCAATATATGCATTCTCTTCAATAAGTATGACACTGAAACCCGTTTCTGCAGCTTCTAAAGCTGTTGAAATACCAGCAATACCAGCTCCGACCACCAGAATATCTGCTTTTAATGTTTCTTTATCCATAAATATTAGCCTATAATTATTCAAAATATGAAAGCATAATTTAATATCAATCAAATTAACTTATTGATTTTATTGAAACAAAATCATAATTTTGATTGTATATTCATTGTTGTTAAATCTCAGGTTATTCATCAATTATAACTACATTTTAGATATTGTTGATGCTATATTATAAGCGATAAGTCAAAGAACTAACATTTTGGTTATACTCATAAAATTCATTAATTTCGCATTATGGCAGAGATAAAACCAATAAAGATTTTTAAGCCCAAGCCGTATCTTTTGGCTTGTGAATTTGGTGATGGATTCTCTGCAATAATAAAACTCGAGAATTTTAGAAAAGAATGCCCCTGTGCCGAATGTACAACAAAAGATAAAAAAACATTTTGGGGTTCTGATATCACCTTATTATCAGCTTATAAACCAGGTATGAACGAACTTAAAAGTCTTCGCAAAGTTGGAAACTATGCCATAGCAGCTGAATGGGCTGATGGGCATAACACAGGAATCTATACATGGGAAAATCTAAGAGAAATATTCGAAAAGCACGCTCTCAATCAAGACCAAATAAATGAATTAGAAAATAAATTTAGTAAGTCGTTATGACCATTGAAGAATTCCAAAAAGCTATATTAGAGGGCATACCAAAGGAATTGCCTGAAGCTCAACCATTCGACGATGAAGTCAATCATGCTCCTATACGAAAAGATATACTAAGCATCGAAGAAAAAAAATTAGCTCTAAAAAACGCACTCCGCTATTTCAATGAAGAATTGCACCCAGCTTTAGCACCAGAATTTGCCGAGGAATTGAAAAAATATGGTAGGATATATATGTATCGCTACCGTCCAAAATACAAAATATATGCACGCCCAATAGACCATTATCCGCATAAATCAATCCATTGCGCCGCAATTATGCTAATGATTTCGAATAATTTAGACGAAGCAGTCGCTCAACATCCACACGAACTTATCACTTATGGCGGCAATGGAGCTGTCTTTCAAAATTGGGCCCAATATAGACTCACAATGAAGTATTTAGCCGAAATGAATGATGAACAGACCCTAACAGTATATTCTGGTCACCCGCTGGGTGTATTTCCTTCCCATCCCGATGCGCCGAGGCTTGTTGTTACAAATGGAATGGTCATTTCTAATTACTCCGATAAAGATAATTACGAACGATTCAATGCATTGGGTGTAAGCCAATATGGACAAATGACAGCTGGTTCTTATATGTATATCGGGCCGCAAGGAATTGTTCACGGCACAACTATAACGCTATTGAACGCTGGAAGGTTAAATGGTTTTGACAATTTAAAAGGTAAACTTTTTGTAAGTTCTGGGCTTGGAGGAATGTCAGGAGCTCAAGCCAAAGCATCAGTTATTGCTGGTGCAGTTGGTGTGATTGCCGAAATTAATCCCAAAGCAATAGAAAAACGCCATTCTCAAGGGTGGTTAAATGAAATTTATACCGATTTAGATAAATTAGCCATAAGAATTGATAAAGCTCGAAAATCCAATGAAGCTATATCGCTTGGATATTTTGGAAACATAGTTGGCCTCTGGGAATTTTTTGTCGAGAAAAGCATCTCTGTTGATATTGGTTCTGACCAAACTTCTCTTCATAATCCCTATGCTGGTGGTTACTATCCCGCAGGTCTTACTTTTGAAAAAGCAAACGAAATTATGATTAAAAATCCAAATGTTTTCAAAGAAAAAGTCAAGCAATCCCTACATTTGCAAGTTAATGCAATTAATACATTATCTGCAAATGGAATGTTATTTTTTGATTATGGAAATGCTTTCTTGCTCGAAGCAGGAAGAGCAAATGCTAATATATTCGATGAACAGGGTAATTATAAATATCCATCCTATGTCGAAAATATTATAGGACCATTATGTCTCGATTTTGGATTTGGTCCTTTCCGATGGGTATGTACATCTGGATTACAAGAAGACCTCGATTTAACAGATAAAATTGCCGAAAATGTTATTCTTGATTTGCTAAAAATTGCACCAAATGAAATCAAGCAACAGCTCGATGATAATTTAAATTGGATAATAAATGCCAAAGCTAATAATTTAGTTATAGGTTCGCAAGCCAGAATACTTTATGCCGATTCTGACACAAGAATTGAAATTGCCCGAAGATTCAATCAATCAATTCGTAATGGAGAAATAAAAGCCCCAATTGTTTTGGGTAGAGACCATCACGACGTATCTGGAACAGATTCCCCATTTAGAGAAACTGCAAATATTTATGATGGTTCAAAATTTACTGCCGATATGTCAGTGCATAATGTCATTGGCGATGCTTTTCGCGGTGCTACCTGGGTTTCATTGCATAATGGTGGTGGTGTCGGCTGGGGTGAAGTAATCAACGGCGGATTTGGGCTTGTTCTTGATGGTTCTGACGATGCAGATAGAAAACTTAAAATGATGATGCATTGGGACGTAAATAATGGAATCGCAAGACGCTCTTGGGCGAGAAACCCAAATGCTATGTTCAGTGCAAAATTTGCTATGGTGAAAGAACCACGCCTAAAAATTACTTTGCCACATACTGCTGATTGTGATTTAATCAATCAAACTATTAACGATATGTTCAAGGATTAGAAAAAGAAATCAATCCCAATTTTTCGCAATTTCTATATTCATTTAATAATATCTTTGTCGAAAATTATAATATGGTCTTAAGTTAAAAACAAATAATATGTTGTATTTGCTCTCTATTTGATTAAATAATAAGAAATTACCAATTTTACTATCATAAAACTTAAAATAAAATGATAAAAAATTGATTCAATCTTAATTAATAAATTTCGGAGCGAAAATGAAATATTTTTATATTTTGTTAATCATTATATTGGTAGGTATCATATTTATAGGTATTATAATGATAAATCACCCCCTCAATGGAGAAAACATTCAAAGCGAACCTATCAAAGAAAAAATTAAATTACCCGAGCCCAAATACGAAGGGAATATTTCCGTTGAAGAAGCAATCCACAAAAGGCGTTCAGTTAGGTCATATAGCGGTGCTCCATTGCTTATTTCAGAAATATCCCAATTGCTCTGGTCCGCTCAGGGCATAACCGATTCAAAATGGGGCTTGCGTACAGCCCCTTCGGCAGGTGCATTATATCCACTTGAAATATACATTATTGTCGGAAATGCAATTGAATTGAATAAAGGAATATATAAATACGACCCCCAAAAGAATGAGCTATTAAAAATTGCTGACGGAGATAAGAGAAACGATTTAGCTAGTGCTGCTCTTGGGCAATCCAGCATAGTTGATGGAGCTGTTTGTCTCGTTTTTACTGCTATTTTTGAAAGAACGACCGTCAAATATGGAGATAGGGGAATAAAATATGTTTATATAGAAGCTGGTCATTCCGCTCAAAATGTTTATCTACAAGCTTACTCCCTTGGCTTAGGTGCAGTGGTGATTGGCGCTTTTTATGATGAAAAAATACAAAAGGTTCTCAATATACCAAGCAACGAGATACCTTTGTATATTATGCCAATCGGTAGAAAATAGAAGTTGAATTCAAGATTAATTCAATTTTAGTTTGGCATAATTTTTAATGATGATAAAATAATTGAAGAAACGATAATTAAATATGTCATTTTGGCATAAAAATAATTTGAATTTTTCGTAATTTTGAACGTAAATAAAAATATTTTTGAAACTTTTTGTCAAAAAATGTGTCTATTATGTTAGAAGATGTTACAAAAAATAAATATTATTCAAAAATTAAGGACCTTATGGCGGATTTATACCTGATAAAATAGTATTTCCAATAATTAGGTATTGAAAGCGAGATTAAAATGAAAAAAGAAAAAGGTAGAATCCGTAGGACGCGCGTTGCACGCAACGAGGAAATGAAAAACAAAATTTCCAACGGTACACAAATTGATTTGGCAGCACAAATTGAACATCTTTTCCGCACCGATAGGAAAAAATTCCTTGGCTTCATCCGACAACGTGTTAGAAGCCAGGAAGAAGCAGAAGATATTTTGCAGGATGTTTTTACAAATGTACTTGCTGCTTCGAGAAATGCACAAAAACCAATTGAAAATATCTCTTCTTGGGTTTTCACAGCAGTAAGAAATAGAATAATTGACTCATATAGAAAGAAAAGGGCTGAAACATTTTCCGATATGCAAACCCCCGGTCAAGCCGAAGAAGGCGTTGATGCTTTCGAGCATTTCCTAGGTGACTTCACATCTACCCCTGATAATGATTTGCTTAGAAAAACCATCTGGGAATCTATTCAAGAAGGATTATCTGAATTGCCCGAAGAGCAAAGAATCGTTTTTGTAAAAAATGAATTCGAAGGTATTTCATTCAGAGAAATGAGCGAAGATACGGGCGTAAATATCAACACATTACTCGCAAGAAAACGTTATGCTGTCTTGCATCTAAGAAAACGACTCAAAGATTTATACACTTCCCTTAATGAGAATTAACAAAATGCCCGCAGTTCAAACTGCGGGGTTTTTCTAAATCAATCTTCACCATTAAATCCAAAAATTTTTAATACGACATTTTGACCATTTACATTTTATATCAATATGTGTAAAAATTTGAAATTTCAATCAAATTTTGTCAACTTAATTCCACAAATCTTTGTATATTTAAGTGCAGCATATTTTCAATTTTTAAAATTTTCCGATGGAAAATTATATTTTGGCTCAAAATTATATTTCAACTAATTATTACAGTAATAGTTATCTCAATTAGTTAAAGATATTATTATGAATTATATGAAATTTTTTCTGGTTATTCCATCATTAATTCTCTTGACTGTAAGCCTCGAAAGTCAAGTAGTTATACCATTATATGATTACGGCTCAAAATATGTTGAATTGGGCAATGACTGGCTAAGCTTCGGCATATTGAAAAAAGCTGAAGCTCTTGCTCAGCAGTCAATAAATCAGTTTCCAAACAATCCTTCCAATGATAAGGCAATAATTTTAAAAGCTCAAACTTTTTTAGCAAATAGAAATTATCTCCAAGCTAATGCTATCTTGGGAGAATTTATCCGCAATAAACCAAATTCACCTTTTATTGCACCAGCCAGCATTTTGCGTGCATTTGTCGCTCTCGAGCAAAAAGAATATCAAAAAGCAGAAAAGCTACTCGAATTTTCCTACGATATCGCAGATAGTGAATTTAATCATAGAAAAGATAGTCTCTATCGCAATATCGCTCACATATCGCTATATTGGCAAGCCATTGCTATGGCTCATCAAGGAAAATATCAAGATGCCGAACCGCTTTTACTCGAATGCGTTAAAAAATATCCCGATGGATACTTTACCGATGATGCTTTATATGCTTTGGGACAAAGCGCTGAAATCAATAGTCGGTACAGCGATGCTATTGATTATTACCAGCAAATTCAAAAAACCTATCCTTACTCAAACAGTTACCTTTCCTCACTTGTTCGAGAAGCGAATACAAGATTGATTCTACGTCAAGCCTCAGCCGCAATCGCTTCTCTTGAGAGAGCTAAAACTGCCATAGAACATATTGATGCGAAAGACAGCATCGGCAAAAATTATGAGCTTCAGACTAATTGCGATAATATAAATGAAGAAATACACTACCTATTAGGAGAAGCCAATAATTTAGCCCGCAATTTTAAAAATGCAGAACTAATCTTCACTTCTTTTTTAGAAACTTATAGTAAATCAAGACTTAATAATTCAGTCAGATTCGGCTTAGCTTGGGCTCTTTTGAATTTGGGAGATTACCACCGTGCTATACAATTTTATGACAAAATAATCAATGACAATATTGAAAATCGAGAAGAAATTAGAATTCAAGAAATTGCAAAACTATATAAAAGCATAGCTTACAAGCTAAATGGAAATATTGAACAGGCAAAAATTGAACTATCGAATATAACCATCCAACCAGACTATCCTTTTCTCGGATTAGCCCTACTCGAATTAGGACAAATATATTACGAAGCGAGCGATTACGAACAAGCCAGAAAAACATTAGAACGAGCCGAGCGAGAATCTACTACTGGCACCACAGCTATTAGAATTCATTTATTGCTCGGAGCAACCTATCTCGAACTCAAACAGTGGAATAAAGCTATTTCTGAATATGATGCTGCTCAAAAATTAGCTTCTTCAAGCGACGAAGCATTTCTGCCCGAAAAGAATAAATATATCGCTGAAGCTCGATTAAAACAAGCAATTGCTTATATTATGTCCCATAGAAGCTTCGAAGCAATGAATTTACTTATTGCCTTCTCGGCTGAATCTCCATACCATCCAAGAATAGATGAGTGTATCTTCTGGCTTGCTGAAGCATACTATCGAGCCGAATTGCTTAATCTCTCGGCTGAAACCTTTAAAAATTTTCTTGCCCAATTTCGAACTTCTCAACGCAGGGAAGAAGCACTCTATAGCCTAGGGTGGGCTTATCTCAGAATGAAAGAATTCAATAGTTCAGCAAAAATATTCGACCAATTGCTTTCAGAATTCCCAAATACTGAATATGCAGCGGAAGCTCTATCCAGACAAGGTGATGGTTACTTCTATACAAAAAATTATCGCTCTGCTGCAAATGCATATGAAAAAGTTAAAAGATTAGCCCCTAACACCGAACACGGGCAATACTCATCATATCAATTGTGCCACGCTTTGTATAGATTGGGCGAATACGAAAAAAGCATAACTGCTCTGATGGACTTTGTCCGCCGTTACTCTAAATCTCCTTATGCCCCCAATTCTATTTATTTAATCGGTTGGATAAGATTCCAACAAAAAAGATATAATGAAGCTATAGACAATTTCCGCTTTCTAATTAATTCATACCCACAAAGCGAATTGATTCCGAGAGCACATTATGCAATAGGCGATGCCCTTTATAACAAAGGCGAGTATGAAAAAGCTATAAATGCATATAAAGTTGTTATTGAGTCATTCCCAGGTAGCGATTTGGCCCTAGAATCTATGAGAAGCGTCCAATATTGCCTTATGGCTCTTGGAAGAGAAGATGAAGTTATTTATGATATAGATACTTATATTGCTACTAATCCAACATCCCCTTTTGCAGTAGATTTCCAATTCAAAAAAGCTGAGCTTATCTATACTGGAAGAAAATATAAAGATGCTATAAGCGAATACGAGGCAATAATCCAAAAATTCCCCGACAACGAACGCGCCGCCGAAGCTCTTTATTGGATGCTAAAAAGTTATATCAATCTAAATGATGAAGAGAATGCCAACAAAACATACCAAAGATTATCTAGTAAATTTCCAAAAAGCGATTACACTCCACTCGGATTATTAGAAACGGGCTTATTTGCAAAAAAAATGAATACTATTTTCCGAGCTGAATCAATATTCAATGAACTAATTCAGAAATATCCCAATCACTCAACTGCACCACAAGCAGGATTCGAAATGGCACTCATTAGATTGGGTGTTGGCGATACTGTATCTGCAATGCAAAAATTCAGAGAAGTCGCTCAATTATATCCCAATACTGAATATGCAAGCCAGAGTATGTGGAAAATTGCGATGTACTTACGGCATATTGGCTCATTCGACGAATCAAGAAA
>JBBISM010000072.1:0-11174 GCA_037441245.1 Ignavibacteria bacterium
GTGAAAATAATTCGTTAGCCAAGTCATCATCTATCTCTTTATTTGCTAACCAATAATATGAAATTGCTAATTTGGTGCGTGCATCAAGTAGTTTATCGTTTAAACTCAATGCTTCCTCATAATTTTGTCGTGCAAGTTCATAAACTTTCTGAGCAAAGTATAAATCGCCCAATGCTATATAAGCATCTGGTTTCTTTCTATCCATTCCTCTTGCTCGTGTGATTAAAAGCTCTGCTTGATTCAACGAATCAGCTCGCAGATAAGCATTTGCTAATTCAAGTACCATATAGTAATCTTTATCGTCTCTTCTTAATACTCTATTCAGATATTGAATTGCTTCATTATGATTACCTAAATAAGACAAGGTTCTACCTATTTTCATAATATTCACTTTATTTCCGCTTTCCCTCTCGTCAGAACGTTTATACATATCGAGAGCTTCTTCATAACGCTCTAATTCAAAATATACATCACCGCATAGAAGTAAAAACTTCGCATCTCTAAAATTTTCTTTTGCTGCCTCAGGTATGAATTGTGCTGCCTCTTCTAATTTATTCTCATTCAATAGTTTTCTAACTTGGTCTGCTTTGTTTTGCGACAAAACAATATTCACAGAAAAAATTGCTAAAACTAATATTAATAGTACTTTTTTCATTTTTATTCCTCTTTGATTAATTTGACACGAGCATAAGCTGGAACAATCCCACGATTTAAAAAATATCTTTGAATTTTTTCTTCGACTGAAAGGTATTTTGCGAACCAAAATGGTAAATTCCTAACATCTTGTAGCACATAAGCCCATAGTGTTACTTTATAGGGATATAAATCCTGTACAATATATGCTTGATGCACCTGCCTGGGTCTTATTGACCTACCATCAGGATTCACAAAACCAATTTTCAATAATTTATAAGACGTATCATTAACAATTTCAGATAAAAAGCAAACACCAATTGAATTATTATTTTGATTAATGTGTTCTTTGACGCTTTTGCTGTCCTCGAGAAACTTTATTCTTCTTGCAATATTTTTATTATCATTACAAAGACTCATTAGATTTGCATACTCCGAAGAATTTACATTCGGGCAAATCAATTCAGGTTCAATTCTCAAGTCTTTATAGTGTTTAGTTAAGACATTTTTTTCAGATTGCAAAAATTCAGAAATTTGAGCAGAATTAAGTGTATCGAGAGGAAAATCCATATTTACAAAGAACACCAAAGCGTCGTAAGCCATTGGCATTCTTAAGTGGGGGTCAACGTTGTAAATTTTCATCAAAGAATCTTCATCACTTAAATAATCTCGTGCAGTAAGAATAACTCTCGCCTCGCCAGCCAATAACTTAGCCATTACTTGCCTTGCATTGCCTGTCTCTAATGTAAGATTTACTCTTGGATAATCAATACGGTAAAGAACCAAAGCGCTATCTAAAAGATTCGAAATTGATTCATCGCAATATGCTGTTAGATTACCAGAATTCATCGTCTCAGGATAATCTTCTTTATTAGGGGTTTCTTTATCGTTACAAGAATTGCAGGAATGAAATAAAAGAAACGAAATTATTGCTAATGCTACTTTTAGTGGTCTTATTATTGCCTTAATTAGAATCATCTTTGGTGTCGAAATTGTATCTTTTTAACTTTGAATGGTACATTAATAGCCGATAAGCACCAAATAGAATGCATATTATACCAAGTAATTTTAGTAATGAATCGTTAGGAACTGGTGATATATAAGTTACTATGATGATAACAATCCCAATAAGTATTACGAAAGCTCTAACAATATAATTTATAATTTTTAAAAGCAAGGCGGTTGCTTTATATTAATGAAACTGTGTTTACCTTAACTGAAAAGTAATTGGGATACTCACCCAGCAAGTAATTGGCTGACCATTTTGAATTCCTGGAGTAAATGTAGCTTTTTTTATTGCTTGCACTGCTGAATCATTAAGTAGCTCAGAATCACTATATTCTATCAGTGTTCTCCTTATTTCACCATTTGAACCAACTAATACACGAACAACTACTTTGCCTTCGATACCAGCCCTTCTTGCTATTTCAGGATAGACGACGCTTCTTTTTAATTTTTCATAATCTAAACTGGGTTCCTTTTCGACTGGTATAAATTCATCTGGTTCAGGTTCTTTTTCTCTGTGTTTTACTTTTGTCCCTTCCCAATCAATATTAGATGCAAAACCGCCGACATCAATGCCGTCGCCTCCAACAGCGGAAGCTCTGTGAAGTTCTTCGGTTGTGGCAAAATCTTTGAGATCCTCTTTGATAAGAGCTTCAGGTACTGGAATTGGGATACCTGCTCTGGATGCAGGTCCAGTATTGATAATCTGCTGTGTGGGTGGTGGTGGGACATCTTCAGCAGCAGATTCTGGAGGTGGTAATTCATCAATCCGAAATTTTGCTATTGGTGCTAATTTTGTACTACTTTCGGCACTGCTTGTGAGCATACCAGAAAGAAAGTATATTAAGAAAAATAACAAAACTAGTGCAACAGTAATTATAAAACCACGCACTGTATATTTTTTGATAAACTGTTTTAATTCTGCAGCTCCATAATCCGAAGGTTCGGGCATCGTTACTGATTTTATTGATGATGTCATTTTAATTACCTCCTTTTTAGAGACTTTGTATTTTTTCTAAATCTTCTTCAGTTAATTTTGCAATTGTAAATCGTCTTTTACGCTCTGTCGGATTGCCTTCTTCGTCTGGTACTTTTGATATTTCTTGAGTAATAAATAGCTCGGCTAAATTAAATTCGTCTAAAATGTTTACGACATTTCCATATTGGGCATCATTATCAATTTTCAAAATTGTTATTAATTTGTTTTTAACATCTTCTCTTAAATTTTCGCGTTCGTAAACTTTTCTGAGGTCTTTTAATTCAACTTTTTTAGGTTCATCTTGAGCAATAAACCAGAATATTTGACCGTCGGCTCTCAACATTACAGTTAAAAGTTGATCTGCAATAACTTCTATTTCGACCTGCTCTGGTGGTATTGACATTTCCATTACTTGTGGAGTTGCCATTGTGGTCGTAAACATAAAGAAGGTCAATAATAGAAAAGTAATATCTACCAATGGTGTCATATCAAGGTGGAAGCCTATACGTTTTCTCTTTTTTCTTTTGCTATGCTTTCCCCGTTTTTGCCTTTCGGCATGTAATGAACTTGATAAACCACCCATTTTTTTACTCCTTAATTTCCTTAATATATAGACACATAAATAGTGAAGAAAGTTACAAAAAATTATTGTCTTTTTTCAGTAACATAGTTGAATAATGTTGCCCGTCCCTTTCTTAATGCTTCCATTGCTTCATCAACCCATTGAAATCTTATACGCCTATCGGCATCAATAGCAAAACGTGTTTTGGAATTAACTTTCCTAGTTTCGATTATCAATTGATTTAATAAGGATAAATCAACTTGAAGTTGAGCTTTAGTCAATTGATCAGCAGGAATGTTGGGAGTATTTGCCCAAACCATTCTGCGGTCTTCTTCATTAACCAATTCGAAATAATAAGATGTATCGAATGTAACAGTATCAATAGCAATTTTGACTATCGCTAAATCACGGTCGGGTAATTTTGATGTATCTGCGGATGCTTGCGGTCTTTGTATAAAGAATTTCTGTTCGCTTTCTGCCTCGGTCTTGAATTTTGCAGTAAACATAAAGAATGTTAAAAGCAGAAAGGTAATGTCCACAAGCGGGGTCATATCAATTACGAATCCAACCCTTTTTTTCTTAACTTTTGGCACAATTGCTCCTTTATAAATTACTTCTTAATTCTGACTGTAAATATTTGTGTTACACTCAATATTGCTTCGTCAATCATATAGACGAATGTATCAACTTTTGTAGTGAAGAAATTGTAGGAAACAATACCAATGATTGCACCTGCTAAACCACCTGCTGTATTATAAAGCGCTTCCGATATACCTATGGATAGCTGAATAGCTGAAACCGTACCACTAACTGCTAATGCTTGGAATGCTCTAATCATACCAATAGTAGTACCCAATAATCCAACCATTGTTGCTACTGATGCTATTGTTGATAGAATTGTTAGATTTTTTTCGAGTAGCGGTGTTTCTAAGTTTAAAGATTCATCTATAGCTCTTTGCACTTCTGCAATTTTTTTCTCACCATGAAATTCTGAATCATTTTCGATATCTTTAAATCTTTGGATTGCTGCACGTAGTACATTTGCAACGCTACCTCTTTGATTATCGCACTCAGTTAATGCTTCATCTAAATTTCCTTTGGTTAATTGATTTATCACTCGGCGTATAAACATTTCGGGACTGCCTTTGCCCTTAGCTTTATTTATTGAGAAAAATCGCTCAAAAACGAAGGTTATAGCTATTATTATAAGTGACATTAATAATCCAACTAAAGGACCTCCAGTATAAATCGTTCCAAATAGATTACCCGGTTTAGGTTGTTCTTTATGCAACGGATCCATGAAATTTTCAGGATTCCCAAAAATTAAAAAATAAATCGAATAAGCAACAAGCAAAGCTAATGCGATTACAAGGATATTAAATAAGCCTTTCATAAATATATATACTCCAAAAATTAATAATAAAAACTATGATTCTAACTTATTGATGGCTTCTTCAATTGATTCAGCCATTGGAAATACTAATGCTAATTTGTTATGACGAATATGTTTTCTATTGATTTACTAACATTGCAAAGCACTACTTTACCATCTTTTTTTACAAAATTAGAATGTGCAGATATTAGTACTCCCAATGCTGTTGAATTTAAATAAGTAACATTGGCGAGATTAATTATCACCGTATTTTTTTCATTCTCAGATAGTTCTTTGAGTGTATCTCTTAATTCATCTGTTTCTTCGCCCCCTATAAACTTTCCTCTTAGATGTAATATCGAGCAACCTGTTTGTTCTTCCAAATTAACTTGAGACATTATTACTCCTAACCAATATTGCTATATATAAAATTCAAAATTATGAAATTTTTGAATAAATTATACTGATAAATTTTTATCTTATCTTTAATTACTGAACCTTATGAATTTATTAATCCAACATTAATATTTATCAAGATTAGAATTTTTGAACTTTAAAAATAATAATATTTTATTTTCGAATAGATGTATTTACAATTAATTATTCATTAAGCCCACAACATAACGAATTATATCGTTGAAATCTCTGAAAAATAGTAATTCATATTGTTGAGAATTAAATAATTTTTGTATTGATGATTGCTGGTTATAGCCAATTTCTAAGAAAAAACAAGCATTTACTGATAGAAGTTGAGGATAAATTTGGGCAAATCTTCTATAAAACGTCAATCCATCGTATCCATCAGTCAAACTATCTTTTCTCTCATAATATTTAATTTCTGGTTGTGCTTCTGAAAAATCAGTAAGTGAGAGATAAGGTGGATTAGAAACAATTATGTCGAACCTATCATTTGGGATTTCATTTAAAATATTCATCTTTCTAAAGCAAATGTTTTTGCAATGATACTCATTAGAATTAATTCCAGCAATTGCCAATGCATCTGAATTGTGGTCAATAGCTAATATTTCCGCTTGTGGAATTGCTCTTGCTAAAGCAATTGCTATGCAACCAGAACCTGTGCCTATATCCAATATTTTTGGGTTACTACCAAATTTATCAGAATATTTTATTACTAAATCAACTAAAATCTCAGTCTCAGGTCTTGGAATCAAAGTAGCAGGTGTAACTTTAAATTTTAAATCACGGAAATAAGCATAACCTGTTATATATTGAATTGGCTCATAATGGGTTCTTCTTTTTATATATTCCTTTAATTTTTTTAGTTCTGTTTCAAGCAATGGCTTATCATAATTTAAATAAAGCTGAAGTCGAGAGAAATTCAATAAGTCACACAAAAGCAGTTCGATATTTAATCTCGGTGAATCAATTCCTCTTTTTTCAAAATAATTCTCTCCCCAATTAATTATATCTAGGACGGTCCATTTGGTTGAAATTCTTTCAGTCTGTAAATTTGTTTGGATTTTTTGCAATTGAAGATATAATGGACTTTTAAAATATCATATTTCGAAGACGAATTAACTTAAAAAGCTGTGTTTGAATAAGTAGAGGAGCGCCATCCTTATAAAGACACCATGAGTAACTTGAGTTTGTATTAAAACATTAGGATAAGAACATAAACGATAGTCAAGTTCAATCCCATAATTAACCGGCCCCGGATGCAAAAGAACCAATTCTGGTTTAGCAGTAAAGTGAGAATACTTAATGCCAAAATACTTGGAAAATTCATTCATTGAAGGTAATAAGCCGGATTCCATCCTTTCTCTTTGCAATCTCAAAACAAGCAGAACATCAGCCCATTCGATAGCTTTATCTATATCATCGAATATTTTACAATTCCATTTCACAAGGTCTCGGGGTAATAATGTACCTGGTGAACACAATGCTAAGTTCGCACCCAAAGTATTCAACATTTTTATATTCGAACGAGCAACTCTACTATGCAAAACATCACCAATTATACATATATTTAGAGATTTTATCGAGCCAAAATGTTGTTTCAAGGTAAAAGCATCGAGCAAAGCTTGAGTGGGATGTTCGTGTTTGCCATCGCCAGCATTTATAACAATCCCTGATGAATTCCTTTGAAGAAAATGGGGTACACCCGAACAAGAGTGCCGAACAACATATATTTCAACTCCCATTGCTTCTATTGTTCGCAAAGTATCTATCAAAGATTCGCCTTTTGCTAAACTGCTGGTTTTGGATTGGAACGAGAAAACATCCGCAGAAAGACGCTTTCCGGCTAATTCGAAAGATAATTTTGTGCGAGTTGAATTTTCAAAAAAAGCCAATGCAACAGTAACGCCCTTTAAATCATTAAATTTTACTCCAGGTTTATAATTTGTTAGAAAGTTTCCTGCAACATCAAATATAAGATTGATATCTTCAATCGAAAGGTCGTCTGCTTGTAAGAGAAAAGGATTTCTTAATTTTTTTTCTGTCATCATTGGTAATAAAATTTAACTTATCAATTTCTGCTCAAAAATAATAAAAAAAGCCGTTCAAACGAACGGCTTTTTGCGGAATTAAATATTATTTCTTACCGCCTTTTTTCTTCTTGGCTACAGATTCAGCCAATTGCTTGCCGGGTTTGAATTTCGGTACTTTCTTTGCAGGAATCTTAATTGTCGAGCCAGTCCGTGGATTTTTGCCACTTCTTGCTGAACGTTCGCGAACAGAAAATGTACCGAAGCCAATTAATCTAACTGCACCGCCTGCTTCCAATTCTTTGCTAATGGCATCAACCATTCCTTTGAGTGCTTTGGAAGCCTGTACTTTGGTCAATCCAGTTTTGCTTGCAATCGCTCCGATTAATTGTGATTTGTTTAAACCCATATATCCCCCTATAAAGTATTGATAAAAAGATACAAAAATGCAAACGCAATTTATATGATTTTTTCGAGCTTTGCAAGTATTTTTTTTAAACTTATGAAGATTTTATCACGATTTACATCAATATTTGCGATTTTTGTCAAATTTCGAGAATTATGAAATAAAAAAATTTTTCAAAACTCACTAAAAATCGCTTCTTTAAGATATGCTTTTTTTGAAACTATTATAAACTCTGACTAAATTAAATGCTAATCAAAAGCTGAATTAGTGTCAGTTACAACCAATTTATGCATCAATTCTTGATTTCTGGAGGCAACAACCTGAAAACCATCTATTTAATTGAGATAATTATATATACCGAGTAAATTATAAAGAGTATAGATAATTTGATAAATCATTGAAGCGAGAAATCCTGCTACAATATCATCTGCAAGCACAAAAAAAGCCCCTTTTTTACTATTTAGCAAATTGATTGGATAAGGTTTAAAAATATCAAATAAACGAAACAACAAAATAAGAATTACTAACCAAAGAATTTCTGGATTGAAATATGGATTAGATAATGCAAACCATATACCCACCATCTCATCAAGTACGAAATATCTGGGGTCTGGGGTGTCTGTTTTTTCCAGTACCGTTATGATAGGAATCGAAATAAAAAAAAATAGGGAAGCTAAAATCAGGGCTATTTGTGTTTTATACAAATCGGGAATGAGTAAATATATTCCAACTGCTATAAATGTAGCAATCGTCCCTGGTGCAAATGGTATAAATCCAATTCCCAAAAAACTGCCTGTTATCTTACAGAATAGAATTTTTTTAATATTATTTACCCCTGATACATTTTCTTTCACATTTTTTTTATTGTGTTTTTTTTTCACTAATCCGAAATGTTCTTTATTTGCTAAGACATACTCAATTGCTGTCCAAATTGTAAATAATGTTAAAAGGAGCATTGAGATATATGTAACATCAGAATATATAATTTTATCAGCAATTTGTGGACTAATCAACTCGGTATTCTTTAGGAATACAAAAGTGAGTATATAAGCGATAAAAATCATCTGGATAAAAGTTTTCCACTTGGCTAATAGAGAAGTATTGATCCTAATATCAATCTTTTTTGCCCAGATTCTTAGGAAAGTTGTCCCAAAATCTCTAATAATAATAATCAAAATCATCCATAGAGCAACAATGTCTAACTGGACAAAAGCGATGAATGCTGCGCTTGTAAGCATTTTATCTGCTAATGGGTCAACAAATTTCCCTTCTGCTGTAATAATCTGATATTTTCGGGCAATCATACCATCGAAGTAATCTGTTATTGCTCCTATAAGATACAATACACAAGCCGAAGCAGCTATTGCTCTATTCTCATCAATAACCATAACGTAAAAAATCGGAGCAATGAACAATCTTATCAGACTAATTATATTTGGTGTATTCCACTTCAATTATTTAGCACTTTCTCGGAAGATTCGATCATATTTAAAAAAACCTCACTTTTCAAAGATGCACCTCCAATTAGCCCCCCATTTACATCCTCGATTTTAAAAATTTCTAATGCATTCTTATCATTCATACTTCCACCATAAAGAATGAGCAAATCATTTGCAATTTCCCTATAATTTGTATATAAGTATCTTTTAATCCATTGATGAGCTTCTTCGATTTGCTCGGTTGTTGCAGAAATTCCTGTGCCTATTGCCCAAACAGGCTCATATGCAATAACTATATTTCGGAGATTTGCGCTATCGAGTTCTTTTAAGTCGTATTTTAACTGATGCTCCAATATATTAAACGTTTCACTGTTTTGTCGCTGTTCAATTGTTTCACCAATGCATAATATCACATTTATACCCGTATTTATTGCTGAAATGACTTTTTTATTAATAAGTATATCATCTTCATTCTGAATGTCCGATAATTACATATTTACAACTCAAATCATAGAGCATTTTGGGAGAAGTTTCACCCGTAAATGCTCCTTTTTGTTCGAAATGACAGTTTTGAGCTCCTAATTCAATAACAGAACTCTGAATTACTTCTTTCACAGAAAATAGATTTGTAAATGGAGGACAAAGCAATATTTTGGATTGCAAATTGCTAATCTCATTTACACCTGATAATATGGCTAAAGCGAGTTCTTGCGCCTCTTTATAATTTGTATGCATTTTCCAATTGCCGGCAATAAGCATTTTTTTCATTGTTTAACTCCGCTCACTTTTAAAATTTTATAATTATTCAAATTAGCATCAGATTCGAAGCCATATCCTTGAATGACCTCATCAGAAGTAGTAATTTTGACAAATTCGGACGAATAAAATTTTTGAGTTGCATTATCCCATGAAAGCAGAGGAGTTTCAAGCTTTCTATTCGTGCTTTCCGAAATAACGACTACATTACCTTCAGCAATCATATTTTTGGTCCTGTCATCAATTCGAGCTTTATCAGCAACCAAATTGCTCAGACGCTGACCACTTGTTTGTGAAAAAAAATCTACTACTAAACCGCTATCGAGGAATGTTTCCATTCGTTCTTGATAAACACTTGCTTTTTTTGCATAAAGGATAGCTTTGGTATAATTAGAATCAACAAATTCGATTTTTACGTTCCAACTAATTTGATCGGGTTGTAATTCGGTTGATATTTCCTCACGTGGAGCTGTAGCTCGTGGGGCTTTTTCTTCGCAAGATATTAATAAAAATGCAAGAGTTACTATTATTGTTATCAATATTTTATTGATAAGTACCAATCTATACCTTAAATTCATAAAAGTATTTATCTTTTATTAGATTATTAATTTCGCACACTTGTTCAATCAAATTTTCAGCAAATTTCAATGGCAATTGTGTTGCAGAATCGCTTTTAGCTTTCTCTGGTTCAGGATGTGTTTCAAAAAATAATCCATCAATACCCAAAGCAGCGGCTGCTCGGCTTAAATAAGGAATAAATCGAGGCATACCACCTGATTCTTTGCCAATAGAGGGCAACTGCAAAGAATGAGTTGCATCGAATATTACAGGATACCCAAATTCACGCATTAAAACTAATGAACGAAAATCAACAATCAAATTATGATAGCCGAATGTTGTACCTCGCTCTGTAACCATAATTTCATAATTCCCTGTAGATGTAACTTTTTCTATAGCTTTTGCCATATCTTCTGGTGCCATAAACTGCCCTTTTTTTATATTTACTTTCTTACCTGTTGTTCCTACTGCTTGCAAAAGCTCGGTTTGCCTGCATAGAAAAGCAGGAATCTGCAAAACATCAACATATTGGGATGCTAATTTTGCTTCCTCTATTGAATGCACATCAGTTAGAACAGGAATAGAAAAGTCTTGTCCAATTTCGTTTAAGTAATTAAGTGCAATTTCGTCACCTATACCAGAAAATGAGGATGAACTTGTTCTATTAGCTTTTTTATATGAAGATTTGAATATAAAATGTAAATTATATTTTTTACAAATCTCTGATAAATACCCTGCGGTTTGGCTTAGCAACTCTTTTGACTCAACAACACACGGTCCAGCAATTATTATGAACTTGCATCCTAATGTCTCATTGTTTACCATTGAATTTTCAGTAATTAATAATTAAACTTTTCGAATATATCACAATTATAACGTACAGTATTAATGTTATTAGCGAAAATAATATTTTTTTATGATAATTTTGGTTATGTTATTTAATTCCGAATCTAATTATGAAAATTGAGACTTTCTTAACGCCTTTTTTTCAAGAATATGAGAAAATGTTTGACAATT
>JBBISM010000073.1:0-5713 GCA_037441245.1 Ignavibacteria bacterium
AACATTTATTCATTGTTTGCCAGAGGTAAGGTTTTTCTTAATAACGATTGGATTCTTGTTGCCGAAGCCCAACTCACCAACCACCTCTATGCAATCGAGAACGAAAAAGCAAGAGAATTGCCAGTGCGATTTAAAAATATTGACGGCTCAATTACCGGGGATAGGTTATTTGAAGTTAATTATTTGTTCTTAAATCCTAAAATTGGCATCAATTATAATTTTGATGAATACAATAGCTTTTATTCTCTTATAGCTTATACCTCACGTGAACCCCGAATGAGAAACCTATATGCTGCTGGTGATTCTTATTTCGGTGCTATGCCATTATTCGTTACTCAAGGAACAAGCGAAGACCCTCGTTTCGATTTTTCAAAACCACTTGTAAATCCTGAAAAAATGGTAAATTTTGAACTCGGCTGGAATTATAGAGACCCCAAAATTTTTGCTAATCTCAATTTTTACTGGATGGAATATTTTGACGAACTTGTGAAAAGCGGACGTCTTGATATTTTTGGCAATCCAGTTGACCAAAATGCACCAAGAACAAGGCATATCGGAATTGAATTACAGGGGTCATTGTTGATTTTCAGTAAAAATAACTCTTCTCTATTATTTTCTGCTAACGCTACAATCAGTCAAAACAAAATAATAGATTATGATTTTGCTACAGGAAATGGTAAGGTCTCGCTAAATGGAAATAGTATTGCTGGTTTTCCGGATTTTATATCTCATTTAGCGCTCGATTATCGCGTGGGTGAATTCTCAGCTAACATCACTGCTAAATACGTCGGTGAATTCAGAACTGACAATTTTGGCGATTTGATTAGAACCAACAAGAGCATTATTGATTATCTAACGAATTCAGGTGGATATTATGCTGATAATATTCTCGATCCTTACTTTGTTGTGAATTTAAATCTGGCATATAACATCAGAAATGTATTGTCAATGCAAAATATAAGATTCCGAGCCGTTGTCAATAACTTACTCAATAGATTTTATGCAGCTGGGGCTGAAGGGAAAGAATTTTTCCCCGCTGCAGAGCGTAACATATATTTTGCAATAGAGCTAATCTTATAATCGAGATATATTGATATATAGTCGGCTGACTCATTGGGTCTTGCCGGCTATTATTTTATTTTGATAAATCTATCCCAATAACTATAGCCAAAATTATTTTTCAGATTTATTATATAAACGCCTTGGAGAATATCTATCAAATCAAGTAATAATTTATCGGAACGAATTTTATTTGAGTCCACATATTTAACTATATTACCATAAATATCATAAATAATAACCTCCCACTTAGCTTGTTCGTAGTAAATGAAATTAAGATTGAGAAAATTAGTAACAGGATTGGGATAAATCAATGGATGTGTAAAGTCTTCTGCTTCCACTGAGAGAATTTGGTTTATAGTAATATCATCAATAAACCAGCCAATATCATGCTTGAAAAAATCGGAAACGAACCTGAATCTCGCATAAATAGTATCCTGATTTTCATTTTGTAGCAAAAATTTTTCTAATTTCCAATCGCTTTGATTTAATTCATCATCTTGCCAAGGTTGATGTCGCGTTTTATCGAAATAATCAAGAATCTCCCAATTTTCGCCGCCATCCTTGCTAATTTCAACAAAGGCAGTATCTCGTGGTTGAATAATTGCTGCCTGCCAAAAAGTCATTTCAAATGGAATACCTCCCATACTACCTATTGGGAATAAAAGCAATGTATCTTTCCAATTTGCTCGGTAACTTCCATCTTTATTCAATGTTAACGAATACGGTGGACTTAAATAAAAATTACCTGCATTTGACCAATTATTTGTTGAATAATATTTATTCATCTTAGGAAAATCGAAATTATCCTTGAATTCCATATATATCGGACCTGTATAAGTATATACAAGATTACTGAATTCACTTTTTTGAATACCAATTTCATATTCCTGCAAATCCTCACTAATTTTGACTTGATAACGATAATAACCATCCTCAGATAATGTATCATAGATAAAAATAATTTTGCCCGTGTCTTGTTGTGATAATTCAACAACTTTGCTCAATTCAAAATCTCTGTAAATTTCTAATTGGTGTAATCGAACAATTGGAGTTGAATTATCAATACGCAAGTGGGGTATTCTAATTCCCATTTTGATTGTTCTATTGCTATTGCCACTTAAAGATAAAATTTTTGGTTCAGATGGGATGTACGAACCGCCTGCATAACCGCTTGCAGATATGAACATGCTTGTATCTTTGCCCGATACTGTCGCAATTTCATACTCATATAGCTGGTATGGCTCTAAATTTTTATCACTGAAATTAGTTACTGAAGATTGAAGTTCAGCAATTTTTAAATTGTCTCTTTTCAAAATATATAAAAATTCTTCGGGTAATAATTTTTGCCCGAAAGCTCTTTCCGTGGGTGCTTCCCAGGATAGTTCGAGCATTTGAGGGTCATCAGCAATAATTCGTATCTCGAAATTATCAGGTGGATTGGGCGCACGAGTATTCACAATCGCAGCATAAACATCGTTATCAGCAATATTTGCAACTGCATTCCGCATATCTACCCAAGATGGGTAAACAATCCCATCATAAAATGCACTCCCGTTATAATCACCAGCAAAAGAATTCCCTCGAAATGGGTTGAGTCTTAAGTCGTGGCTTATATCAGAGACACGCCTATCAATCCAGGTTATGCCACCATCTGAGGAATAACTAACATAAGTCTCAATCATTATATTAGCAGGGTCATTTCTACTATCGAGATACATCACAGCCAAATCTCCATTTATTGGGTCTATCGAAATCCACTGCCAAAATTGATCGTTGGTAGTATCCGAATGGACAATTACTGGCTTGCTCCAGCTTTCGCCTTGATCTCTTGAATAAGATAAATAAATATTTGGTATTCTATCCCCCGCCCAGGTCAAAAATAGATAACCATTGCGTTTGCTGCCGGTTATATCACAAACTATTGATGGATATGTCTCAGCACGCACTCTTCCCTTGACTGAGTGACGCCAACCCTGACCAGGCAATAATCTCGTTTCGCCAAAAATATTATAACGATGAATTATTCTTGGCTCCGTAAATGTCTTTCCACCGTCGGTTGATTTGGCAAAACCAACACCGTGTTCAATTCCGTGATTCCAGACAACGTATAATTCACCATTCGGACCGGTAGTAGCTAATGGGAAGCTCTGTCCATAGGTTGTATCCTCAGAACTGCCGGGCAAGCGATGACTTACTTCTACTGGTACGCTCCAGGTTTTACCTTTATCAGTTGATTTTGAAATAACAATTTGAGTTGCGGAATCTCTCGGTGTTACACGCTTCCAGGGAACATATAAATGATTGAAATATGGTGAATTGGGTGATAAATCCACCGAAATATAATACTTATCTTCGAATAATGAATCGAGCGTTTGCTTTCCTCTATGCAAAATTATTGGTATATGTGCTTCCCAAGTCTTTCCTTCATCAAATGAACGAGCGATAAAAACTCCATTTTCCCCAAATAGAACTGATGTATCAGAACTTATTTCACCGAATCCACCATAGACAAGATAACCTACACCATCTGCATCGAAAGCTACAGATGGGTCGTTACTACAACGCCAGCCTGGAAATGCCCTACCTAAATTCTTATTTATCCAGGTTCGCCCTCCATCGGAGGAAACATAAACCCAGGTTGCCGAATTATCCCGATAATCAACTGCTGAAGCTATAAAATTCATTGG
This sequence comes from Ignavibacteria bacterium, assembly GCA_037441245.1. Lineage (GTDB taxonomy): Bacteria > Bacteroidota > Ignavibacteria > Kapaibacteriales > UBA2268 > CALHGZ01. The sequence continues at coordinate 3,750 of JBBISM010000073.1, forward strand.
ATTTTGGGGATTGATTGCTATTGATGATTCATTCTGAATTATATCAACTCCCCCCTGGTCAACACTTGCAGGAACATTTAAGAATAACTTTTGCTTTTCTTCCTGCAATAAAGGTATTCGAATACTTTCGAGTTGTGTTTTATCTATGGGAGGGTGGGCTGATTCTTTTGCCCTTCGGTAAAATTCACGTGCTTTCTGCTCTTCATCAGTTAAAGCTGGAATGAATTGAGTAATTAATAGTATTAGACATATAATCAGTAAATTTTTATTCATAAAACCCACTTTATAAATTGATAATTCAATAAATATACACTAAATATTTTTAAAATTACACATTCATCACATTATATAGCATTAAATCAATAAAATCTAAGGTTTAACTTCGAAAAACTCTAGTTGATTTTGTTTGCAAATAACTGGCTTACCCGCACTGACTATAGGCAAATCGTCCCAATTAGTAGTATAATGTGGGGATTTCATATCTCTATGCATCTGCCATTGCTTATCAATACCACTGCTTGCATAAAACAGGGTATCAGCTCCCATTTCTTTATTGATTTTATCAATTATCTCCGTAATTTTAGCCATTTTTATTCGATTTTCCGTATCGAATAGGGGAAGTTGGGAACGGTCAAATGGCACAAACCCAGTGAGCATTACGCCTGCTTTATTATATTCATAGCCGGATTTAAAAATTTGTTCAACCGCTTTCATTGCATAAGAAATTAGCTCAGATGTTGCATCTGTCGGAACCGGCAACTCAAGCAAACAGCCATTATGATATTGCGGGATATTCTTGAACGGATTTGTTCTCAAAAACACAGTCAATAGCTTTGCAGCAGATTTTTGCAATCTCATTTTAACCGCCGCCCTGCTTGTATATGTCGAAACGGCTTCTTTTATATCATCCATACTTGTAACAGGTTTGCCAAAGGAACGGGACGAAACTATTGCTTTCTTCGATGGGGGTTCGTATTCCATTGTTATACAGGATATTCCGTTCAGCTCATAAACAGTTCTTAAACCCATAACAGTCATTTGCTTTTTAATCCATTTATGATTTGCACGAGATAGCTCATAAGCAGTCTTTATCCCATTGCGATATAGCAAATTAGTATATTGCCTCCCCACTCCCCATACATCCGATACATCGGTATTCCTCAAATATTGCTCGAAATCTGGATTATCAATCAAATTCAGAACACCCTTCAATCTCTGATCTTTTTTCGCATGCTTATTCGCCAATTTCGCCAAAGTCTTTGTTCTTGCGATGCCTATTGATACAGGGATACCTGTCCACCGCATAACCGTTTCAATTATTTTTCTACAATATTCGGTTAATTGCGATTCGTCGAATCCTGCAAAATTCAAAAATGCCTCATCAATAGAATAAACCTCAACATCGGGAGTAAAGCGTTCCAGCACTGTCATCACCCGATGAGACATATCTCCATATAAAGAATAATTCGATGAAAATACCTGCACATCATATTTTTCTATCAAATCTTTAACTTTAAAATATGGTTGCCAGGCTAATCCTAATTTTTTTGCTTCATTCGAGGCGGCTACTATCACTCCATCATTATTCGATAGCACAACAACAGGCTTACCCTGTAATTTCGGATTGAATACTCGTTCGCAGGATGCATAAAAATTATTGCAATCAACCAAAGCTATTGCCGGGTAATTTGGCAACTTTCTTCTCCTGCTTTTTTATTAATGAATATAATATTTTAGAAATAACAATTCAATAAATATTGTAAATATCTTAAACATCTGGCAATCGAGGTTGCACCATTATAACTTCTTCTCTATCAACGACCACAGCACCTGGAGCTGAGCCTTTCGGTTTTCTCACATATTTTTTTTGTGTATAAATCACAGGAATATATTTAGATTTTCTACCTTTGGAATAATACCCAGCAATTTCGCCTGCTTTTTCAATTATATGCTTTGGTGGCTTA
>JBBISM010000073.1:5755-11085 GCA_037441245.1 Ignavibacteria bacterium
ACCTCCATATCCTCTTGCGTGAAACCAATAATCATTGGGCTTTGCAAATTTCATTGTCAATTCATCATTATTCGATGCACTTTTACCGACAAATAAAGTAAACCCTTCGGCAAGTTCGAATTGCCGAAATTTTGAGCTTATCGTGCCTTTTTCTGCATCGTTACCTAAATCCTCACTTTTCATAAATTTTCTTAATTCACGAATATTATTACAATTTTTGACGAATTCTATTTGCTCTTTTAAAATTGTTAGTTCATTTTTAATTCTTGGAATCCTGTTCTGTCTAAATTCAGTTTCATTTCTAATTTTTCGAGCCTTATTATAATATTTTTCAGCATTTACAATTAAATTCAGCTTATCATCCAATGCAATGATAATATCATTGCCCTGCCAATCTTTCAATTTTATTTCATTTCCATGCTTATCTTTATTATGGGGATATGCCATTAATAAATCAGCATATAATCTGTATAGCTCCGCTTTTTGCTCAATTTCATTTATCAATTCACTATACTGCAATATTTTTTCTAATTTGATTAATCTTCTGCCTAATTCATTTAATAATCTTTGTTTTATTTTATTAAGCTCGCTTTCGCTAATGATTTGTATAAAGCGTCTTTTGACTGCTTCATTTATATAATTGTATTTGTTTATCACAATTGGATAGTTATGCAAGGCGATCAAAGATAAAATTTTATCAGATTTATCATTGGAAAGAATATAATAAGCATTAGATTGAAGACAGCTATCTCTGAATTTTTGCATCAAAATCTTAATTCTTTCTTTCTCATCATTTATTAGCTCACCGAGTGTAATCGAAGGATTTAAATTATGTTGGTAAATCAATTCATCTGCATAGTGCTTGCCCAATAAAAATTCACATTTTGAAACAATTGTTGCTAAATTAGTATCATTGGGAAATTCGTCGAAAAGTTTCAGATTGCTTTCCTGGAATTGAAGAGTGTTTTGATTTCCAAGTGATTTCTTATTTAGAGCATTAATAATTCTTTTATCTTTATCTGTTAGAATAAAATTATTCTTGCTCCCGCCAAATAAAGTAGCATAGACATAAGTATGCATAAATGAAAACATTAAAACCCTATCATTTTGCAATATTTCAACATCTTGCAAAATTTCGCCAATGAGTTCAGGGAATAAGATTGCAATATTCTTTTGTGCTTTTTGAAAATTTTCTGATAAATATATACACGCCCATTCAGTTTGAGTATGGAATATAAGATAGCGGTTTAATTCTAGAAAAGTAAATTTAATAATAATGGAATTTTTATCTTGAGAAAAACATTCCTCAATGCACCAACCGATGCAGGATTTAAATGTATCAGCAAGTTTAAAAAGTGTATAGTAATGACGAAGCACAATATTTTGCCCCGTAAATTTTGATTATTCGATATTTTGAATTTGCTCCCTGATTCTCTCTACTTCATCTTTCAATTTGACAACCAACTGAGAAATTTGAGCATCATTTGCTTTTGAGCCAATTGTATTTATTTCACGGTGAATTTCTTGAAGTAAAAAATTAATTTTTCTACCCGGCGATTCATTTTCCTTCATAGCTTCGAAGAAAAACTTGATGTGTGAATTCAAGCGAACGCATTCTTCTGAAATATCAAGTTTGTCAGCTAATAAGACCATTTCCGTTAGCAAACGCTGTTCATCAATTTCATCGCTTTCGAATAATTGAGCTATACGATATCGCATCTTTTCACGTTCCCCTGGTATTCGTTTAATTCCAAGCTCTTCAACTTTTGCTATAATATTTTTTATTGTTTGCATTCGTTTTTTCAAATCCTTTTCAATTTCGCGTCCTTCTTTCCTCCTCATTTTGTCTAAATCATTAATACCTTCAAGCAATGATTTTCTGACGACAGCCCACAAAGTTTCAGAGATGTTTTCATCTTCTTTTGTAATAAAATAACTTGAGAAATGGAGTAAATGGTCGAAATTGATTGGTTCATTGATTCTCATCTTGGATTTAATATTATTTAGCTTTTTATAACACTCAATCATTGCTTTTTCATCGAATTGCAGAGGGGCAATAATCAAATCAGAGTTAAAATTTATCATCACAGTTATATTCCCTCTGGTAAATTTATTGCGAATTAAGTCACGAATTTCTGGCTCTTTGTGTGAAAGCAACTTGGGCAATTTGCAATTAACTTCAAGGTATCTGTTATTGAAGCTCTTTATTTCGGTCGTAACGCTTGCCCCATCAGTCTTCGCTTCTGACTTACTATAACCTGTCATACTTATTAACATAATCAAATCCAAATAAATAAAAGAATTCAAAAATAATAAAAATCATACTCCATTAAAAATGATAATTCCCCTTAATCTTTTAATTGTTCCCTGTATTCCGCAACATAAGCAATATATCTATCAACCATCATTTTAATTTTTTCAATTTCGTCCAAAGTTAAGTCTCTTATTATTTTAGCGGGAACACCAGCAACAAGCACACCTTCTGGAACAGAATAATTTTCTTTCACAAGAGCACCCGCAGCTACAATAGAATTAGAGCTAACGACAGAACCATCCAAGACTATTGCTCCAATACCAATCATACAATTATCTTTTAATGTAGTACCATGAAGGGTAACAGAATGACCGACAAGAACGCCATTGCCAATATTAGTTGGAAATAAATTATTTGTTACATGAATCATTGACTGATCTTGAATATTTGTTCGCTCGCCAATTTTTATATAGTGAATATCTCCTCTAATTACAGTATTATACCATACAGACGAGTCTTTACCGATTTCGACATCACCAATAATTCTTACCCCCTCGCATAAAAAAACGCTCGAATGGATTTTGGGTGTCATACCTTTGTAGGTTATGATTGATGCGTTTTTGCCCGTTTCCAATTTCATTTTTGCCTCTGATTCTTTATCAATAATACGAAATCTTAATAATTATAGACGATAATCTACCCCTATCGTCAAGACAAGTTATTTTGTGTTCTTTTTTTTCTGGTTTAAAAAATATTTTTTCTCCAGGAATACCAATTGCAAAATATTTTTCATCAATATACCAGTAATGACGAAAAACACCAGCTTCCGAAACTGCTTGTAGCATAATCTCCTGTTTTGCATTATTATCAATATAGTATTCCCAGCTAACAGAAGGAGAAACGATTTGTGGACCCAAGCCAGATAATTTTTGAGGACAATTTGGGTTGTGTGGAGGAGGTAAATCATTTTTTATACCCTTCGAATTAAACCACATCAATAACTCTGGATTATAAAACGGGAACATTACTACTTTATATTTATCATTCGGAATACAATCTTTGCAATATTGTATATTGCCAAGACTATCTGTTAATATGTCTTTATATAGTTCGCATATACGATTGTGGCTTACACCTACGATATGATAATCATAAATTAGATTTTTACAGCTATCGTCAAGAATCAAACCAGTTTCTGAGCAAACATATCGAGATTCGACCGAGTTAGGTTTTTTAAACCACTCCTTATTGCCATAATCAACTGCATTGAAAATTTCAAAGAGTAAAGGTAAGGCTGTTTCTGACCCTACGAGATATGGTGAACCTTTACCATCGAAATTACCTATCCATACTCCAACAGTATAATGAGTATTATAACCAATAGCCCAAGCATCTCTTTTGCCATAAGATGTTCCTGTTTTCCAGGCAATTTTTGGTAATTTAGTCCAATAGAGCAATTCATTTGGAAAATCGCTTCTTTCATTGTTTGATAATATTTCGCTGATAATATATATCGCTCCCGAACTAAATATTTTTTTTGAAAAAACAGTACCCCCTGCTATATATTTTATATCATAATATTTACCCTCATTTGCAAATGAACCATAATAGCGAGTAAGTTGTTCAAGTGTAACTGCACATCCCCCAAGAATCATTGATAGTCCAATATTATTTCTATTTTTTGCTATTAAGTCAAAAGAAGCATCAGATAAATGACCAACAAATTCTGATAGCCCAATTTCCTTCAATAATCTAACAGCAGGTATATTCAAAGAATGTCTTAAAGCATATTCTACTGTTACTTCGCCTTTGTAATCAAGAGAAAAATTCTCTGGTATATATCCATCAAAATCCGTTGGTATATCCAGTAATTTCATTTTGGGGGTAAGAAAGCCAATATCAAAAGCCAGAGCATAGAGTCCACTCTTCAAAGTCGAACCAGGAGAACGCCAAGCAAGAATACCATCAACTTCACCTGAATTTTGTTTATCATCGAAATCGGCAGAACCACAATACGCAGAAACCGAATGCGTAGAATTATTAATTACTAATACTGCCCCGTTTGTTATTCCTTTTATTTTCAGTTTTTCAACGTGTTTCCTTAATAGCTTTTCAACTTTACTCTGAATGGGAAGCTCCAATGTTGTTCGGATGATATTATTTTTGCTCATCATTCTTACTCTATGGCAAAAATGTGGGGCTGTAATTTCTACATTATATCTTTGTTCTGGCAGTTCTTCATTTAAGGCTGAATATAGGTCCTCTTGCGAGAAAATTTCCCGTTTCAAAAACCTTTTTATCCATTTATCACGTATAATTTTGACATAATTTGGATTTTTATCCAATCTAAGCTTATTAGGATTATTTGGAATAAGAGTCAATACAATTGCTTGCGATAAGCTCAATTGACTCGGCGGGCGATTGAAATAAATATATGATGCTGATTTAACTCCCTCAATATTCCCTCCCATTGGCAAATAATTCATATATAATTCAAGGATTTCATCTTTTGTAAAATGCATCTCTAATCTTAATGCTAAGAACATCTCAAGCAATTTATTCCAATATGTTCTTTCAGAATAATTTATCATACGGGCTATTTGCATTGTAATAGTCGAAGCTCCTAATTTCCTTTTTCCAGAAATTATATTTACAATAGTAGCTCGAACCAGGGATATTGGATTTATCCCAATATGATAATAAAACCACTTATCTTCTTTCTCCAAAATAGCTCGTGTCAATTCAGAACTGACTTCATCAATCTTTACTTGCATTCGCCATTTATCATCGTTTGTAAGATAGACAGCAATCAATTCATTTTCCGCAGAGTATATCTCTTTTGAATAACTTTTGAATTGTGGCAATGGTATCAAATACAGGGCAATATAAAACAATATCGAAGATATGAGAATTACTACAATTAATAAACCCGACTGATAATAGATTTTCATAGTATTTTTGAAATTGAACATATATAACAATAACTAAAATTCAATGTATTAAATTAATTATAGTTCCACAAAAATTTCATCCAAATATTTCTGCGCTTGGGTTCGCTCAGGAGCCGATGCTTGCG
>JBBISM010000074.1:0-754 GCA_037441245.1 Ignavibacteria bacterium
AGTTTGTGCTTCTTAATCCTCCAATGTACATACCTCCGTCCGTTCCTATTTCCCCCCCCCCTTCTTCTCAACTCATTATCTCCAATATTCTCTATCTAAACTGCGGTATTGAATTGCTTCGCTAATGTGGTGGACTTCTATTTCCTGGGTTTCTTCTAAATCGGCGATGGTACGGGCTACTTTTAATATCTTGTCGTAGGCGCGTGCAGAAAATCCTAACTTGGTCATTGCCATTTTCATCAGCTCGTTGCTTTGACCATCTAAAATACAGTATTTTCTAATCATTTTGCTCGGCATATCCGCATTTTTATATATATCTTTGAGTCCCTTGAATCTTTCGGATTGAATTTGCCTTGCCTTAATAACCTTTTGTCTGAGATCAGAGGATTTTTCCCCGCTACGTGATGCTCTAAGCTCTTGATACTTGATAGCTGGCACTTCCACGTGGATATCAATCCTATCCAACAATGGCCCCGATATTTTGCCTGTATATTTTTGTATTTGTGTTGGTGTGCAAGAGCATTGATGGGTTGGATTGCCGTAATGACCGCAAGGGCAGGGATTCATCGAGCATACAAGCATAAAATTCGATGGATATTCGACCGTCAGCTTGGTCCGGCTGATTGTTATATTTTTGCTCTCGAGCGGTTGTCGAAGGACTTCTAAAACATTTCGAGCGAATTCTGGCAATTCATCTAAGAATAAGACGCCGTGATGAGCCAATGAAATCTCACCGGGACGAATTTTGTTCATC
>JBBISM010000074.1:764-10991 GCA_037441245.1 Ignavibacteria bacterium
AGTGCTGCATCGGATATAGTATGATGCGGAGACCTGAATGGGCGTATCGTTAATAATGGTACGTTCTCGGGCAATGTACCAGCTACGGAATGTATTTTTGTGGTTTCTAATGCTTCTTCTAAAGTGAGCGGAGGCAAAATTGATGGTATTCGTTTTGCGAGCATTGTTTTGCCAGAGCCTGGCGGTCCTATCATTAATAGATTGTGCCCGCCCGCTGCGGCGACTTCCAAAGCACGCTTGACGTTCTCCTGTCCTCTGACATCGCTCAAATCAAGATGATAATCTTTTTCAGCATTGGCAAATATTTCGTTTATGTCCACCTTGTATGGTTCAATCTGTATTTCTGCATTTAGATACTTCACAACATCAATCAGATTGCCAGCCGGCAAAACATCAATCCCATCAACAAGAGCCGCTTCGCCTGCATTCTCGCGGGGCAAGATAATTTTTTCAATGCCATTATTTTTTAACATTAAAGCAATTGATAAAGCACCGCGTATTGGTCTGATATTGCCATCTAAAGAAAGCTCACCGAGAAATATTTTATTTTCAAAACTTTTCATATCTAACATACCCGATGCTGATAGTATGCCCAAAGCGATTGGCAAATCGAAACCGCTTCCTTCTTTTCTAATATCAGCAGGAGCTAAATTCACAGTAATCTTTTTATTCGGAAAAATCAATTCGCTATTTTTGATTGCAGCTGCGACTCGCTCCCTTGATTCCTTCACGGCAGAATCGGGCAAGCCAACGATAGCAAATGCTGGTAGGGCATTGTCAAGATGGGTTTCTATCTCGATTTGGAATGCGTGAATTCCAAAAACAGATGCTGACAAAATACTTGAATACATTATAAATCGTTCCTTCTAATTTTCAAATCCTTGCCAATTCTTCTAATAATCTTTTCCGTATATATAAAAGCACATCATAATTAGTAATTATTCCGACTAAATGGTTCTGCCAATCAACAACTGGCAGGCAATCAATTTTGTATTTTGTCATAAGTTCGACAGCTTTCAATAAACTATCTTCTGGAAAGATTACTTTCACATCTTTGACCATAATTTCTTTAAAATCGCCAATAGTATTAAAAGCTAATTCATCTAAATTATCTTCAAAATCATACAAACGTCTTAAGGTATATTCCATAATAGTCCGCTCTGTTATTAATCCTACGAGCTTACCATTTTCGACAACTGGCAAATGGCGTATGTTCTCCTCTCGCATCAATAAATCTGCAGTGCGTACAGTATCCTCCTTCGTAACCGTGAATACATCTTTTGTCATGAAATCGCCTATAGTAATTGGCTTGTTCATTTTGCCTCCCAAGATTATTTGATACTTTATTTAATCTATAATCACTTAAATTTTAAATTAGCAAAAATATTAACTTTAAAATAACAATTTCGTCTTTATTTTTTGAAAAAAATTATTGATTTGCCTTAACATATATTTTCTTTGTTATATTATTTTTATAGAAAATTATTTTTTTTAAATCATACTTTTGGAAATTAATAATTTAACATATAATATTAATCTATCAATTTTTCATAAATAAAAATAATATTAAAACTACATATTACGTTACTAATAATTTGTTTTGAAAGTAAAAGATGAATAGACTTATAACACTCGAAGAATTTGCATATACCAACAGCATCATCATCGTAGCTCATCGAGGAGCATCAGGTAGCGCCCCCGAAAATACTATTCCTGCTTTTAGCGATGCAATAGAAGCTGGTGCTGATATGATTGAAGCTGATGTCCAATTTACTAGTGATGAGGAGATGGTCATATTCCACGATAGGATTGCAAGTCAATTCAAAAAAACTGTTGATATGCTCAATTATGAACAGATTAAAACTATTAATTTAGCACAAAATCAATATGAAGAACCTATACATATACCTCATCTTAAAGAATTAATTGAACTCCTCATACACAAGACATATTTGATGATTGAATTAAAAAAATCGAATGAAAAAGAGCAAAATCTAATAAAATTAGTCAATTTAGTAAAAGCAGAAGATTATATCCCATATACTCTATTTGCATCGTTTCATTATGAAAATCTGTTAAAACTAAAAGTTATTGATAGTACTTTGCATTTAGCAACTATCAAAATTCCTGGCGATTCAACCCTGCCTTCTGTTCTATCTTCTCGATATGGTACAAGAGCATATATTTGCTCTTGCGATGAATTGAACGAGACAATCAATGAGGATGCCAATCGAAATGGCATTTTTTTGGGCGTTTATACTGTTGATTCGAAAGATGAATTGATAAAAGCTCTAAAATACAATATTAAAGCTATTGGAACTAATTATCCCGCTAAGATCAAAGACTTACTTGGTCAATTAATATAACACTACTATTGGTAATCGAAAAATAAAAAAGCCGGAACATGTGCCCCGGCTTTATAATTTCAATTGGTATAGTCATTATTTAATCAGAAAATTTATAGAAACAAAAATTAGAGATAAATTGAAATGCCAACAGAATTTAAAAAACTGACGAAACGTTACATAATTTGCAATTAATATGAACTAACACTTTGAAATGCAAACAATTAGTTATTTCCTAACTGATTGCTCAAATCTTAAATCAACATCTCTACCTTGATAAATATAACTTAATCTTAAATTCTCCAAGTTAAGTTCGTTCAAATTTAACACCATTTCTTTCGCCCTTCCCGAATCTAAATATATCTTCCGCCCATCCTCTGATATAGACCATATACCGTTCCTTCTTTCGTACTCGTTTCTAAATGAATACTGCCAATTCTTATTAAATTCTACAAAAGAACTTGATTTGGGTTTCCTAGTCATTCCAAATTCATTTATACCAATTAAGTCCCATTTTGCAGTTATTAGCTCGTATATAGTCATTTGCTTTTCACTCAATTGTATTTGCTCATTTTCATCTGAACAGCTTAAAAATATAAAGGTTAATAAAACATACAAACCGATAGTAATTCTTTTCATTTTGGATAATTTACTATTAATTAAAAAACTATTTATTGCATCGCTTGTTCATTTTCTAATCTGACAGATACTACATTCGAAACACCTTCTTCCGACATCGTAATACCAAATAATGTGTTCGCTGATTCCATTGTTCTTTTATTATGTGTAACGATTATGAACTGAGTTTCTTGGCTAAACTCCTTGATTAAATTTATGAACTTATCAATATTTGCATCATCGAGCGGGGCATCAACTTCGTCTAAAATACAGAATGGGGAAGGTTTGACTAAATAAATTGCAAACAAGAGAGCAATTGCTGTAAGTGTCTTCTCCCCTGTTGATATTTGTTCGATTGAATGTGGCTTTTTGCCTGGCGGTATTGATATGATTTCTATATCCGATTCGAGAGGATTATCGCCGATTAATTGTATATCTCCAACACCATTTTCTCCGAATAATATTTTGAATAATTTAGCAAAATTCTTCCTTATAGTCTCAAAAGTAGTCAGAAATCGTTCTATAGCTGTTCGATTGATTTCATCAATTGTCTCATTTAATGTATTTTCTGATTCAGTCAGGTCTTTGATTTGTTCGCTCAAGAAATTCAATCTTTCGTTTTCTTTTTCATATTCTTCTATAGCAAGAAAATTGACATTCCCGAGGACAGATAGTTTTTCTTTTAATAGCTTAATAGTGCTTTTAGCATCTTCAATAGCAAAATCACTATCGAAAATTTGATTTTCATTTAATTCTATTGAATAGAGTTCGCTTGCCTTATTTTCTAAGTTTTTAATCTGACTTGATAATTCGGTTAATAATAATTCTTGTTGATGTATCTTTAACTTCGCTGAATCTAACTGTCTATTTAATTCTAGAGTCTCGTTGTTACTTAATTCGATTCTGCTATTTACGGTATTTAGTCGGTTGCTCAAAACATCAATTACATTTTTAACTTCATTCTGACTTATATGTTGATTTTCAATTCCTTTGGTTAATTCTTGATTTTTTACTTCAATTTCCGATAATTGAATCGCTATATTTTCGAGTTCGTTTAATAATTGATATTTTTGCCCATCTAATCGCTCTAAACTTTTCTGGATGGAATTCTTTTCGTTTTTTAATGCCGATTGTTCGGTATTTAAATCAAAAAAACTGTTTTCTAATTTCTCGAACAACTCCTCTTTTTCTTTAATATTTGCTTCTAATTCTTCTAAATCAAAGCTAAATAATTCGTAGCTACTTTGCAAATTATTTATTGCATCAATTGCATTCTCTAAATTTTCTGTATAATCGGTATTATTATTCTTTATTTCCTCGATTTCTTCGTGTATTCTGGCTATATTCTCTTTCAGATATTTTTTATTTTCCTCTTTAGATTTTAGCTGGAAATTTAATTCCGACATTTTGTTTTTGCACTGTGATAATGACTTTTCAGCTTGCGATAATTCATTTCGTAGATTGGAAATATCTATGTTATCGTGAAGCCCTTTGTTATTACAAATTTCTAATTCGATTTTGTCTTTCTCTTTATTTATTGATTCAATCTGCTCATTAATTCGAGTAATTCTTTCCTTTAATGCGATTATAGATGAATTATCAGCTTGATTTGCCCCCCCTGAAATAAAACCGTCTTTAGTAATAGCTGTTCCATCTTGCATTATCACATAATCAGCCAATCCATCGAGTATATATTTCGATACTTGCTCAAAATCAGTATTCTTGATTATGAGGGTTTTCCCTAAAACCGCTCGTAACACATCTCTAATACTTTTATCTGCACGTGGTATTTCGCTTGCCCAACCGATAATCTCTTTTCCTTCGAGAGCTTCTGGGGGTATGGAATTTGCGGAAATATATTTCAAAGGAATAAAACCAGCTCGCCCTTTTTCATCTCTTTTTAAGAGAAGGATAGCATTTCCTGCTGATGCAACATCTTCGACTATAAAATAATTTGCAAATTCTCCCAAAGCGACAGAATAAGCAATTCTCAAATCTTCATCAATTCCAATTTGCTCACCAAAAGTAACTTTATCTTCACCAATATTCCACTCATCAATATTTTTAAGATATTTAACAGGTTCGATGAATAAGTTCATTCCTGTAAGAAAACCATATTGAGTTTGTAAATTCTCTAAATTCAGCATCAGTTGGGAGTATGATTCTTTTAATCTTTCTATTTCGTTAATTAGATGCTGTCTTTGATTTTGATTAGATTCGAGTTCTTCTATTTTTGTTTCAATATCTTGCTCGAAAATCCTTTGTATATCCTGTTCATTTTGCAATGCAATCTTAATTTCCTCAATCTCATTATCTAGTGATTGTAAATTGGATTTTAATTTTTCGAGCTTTTCGGCGAGCAATTGTTTTCTATTTTGTATTTTTTCAATTTCCCCTTCGAAATATTTCGCTTGATTTTTTGTAACGGTAAGCTGGTTAAAATACTCAGAAGTTCTGATTCTTAAAGCATTTATATTTAAATTGTCTTTTTTTAACTCATCTTTATGAAAATCAAGTGATTCTTTCAACTCATCAAGTTCCTTAATTACTCTTTCATATTCATTCTCTTGGTAGATTAATGTTAATTTACTTACCTCTTTTTGTTTTTCGCCTTCAATGATATGAACATTTAGGGTTTCTTTTCTATTCATCAAATTTTTGAGCTTTTCTTCTGATACAGCAATTTCTTTGATTAAATTATGGTATCTTTCTGAAATAGTATCTTCTTGCTCTCTTGCCGATTTCAATTCTTTTTCAATGTTATTTTTTTGTTGTAATAATTCCTTGTGTTCATCTAATAATTCATTATAACTATTTTCAAGATTTATTAATTCATTTTTATAACTTGATGATATTTCATCAATTTTTTGATATTTAATGATGTAATTAATATAGTCATAGTTGATGCATTGCAATTCAATATTTCTTAATTCCTCGATTAACTTATTGTACCTTCTTGTTTTGCTTGCTTGTCTTCCAAGCGATGCAACGCTTTTTTCAAGCTCAATTTTAATATCCATCAATCGTAAAAGGTCTTGCTGGACGGAATCAAGTTTGCTCGAAGCCTCTTTCAATCTAGTTCTATACTTATTAATCCCCGCAGCTTCTTCGAGCAAATTCCTTCGTTCTTCAATCCTACCACTTAATATTGATTCAACCATTTTAAGCTCAATGACCGAATATGAATCAGCCCCCATACCTGTATCCATAAACAAGTCAACAATATCGCGAAGTCGGCACTTTACTTTGTTCAAAAAATACTGACTATCACCATTTCTAAATAAACGCCTCCCAATCTGCACTTCTGAGTATTCGCTCGGGAGTATCTTTTTTGTATTTTCTATTGTTAAAGTTACTTCTGCCATTGATAGGGGTTTTCTTTTTGCAGAACCATTGAAAATTACGTTCTCCATCTGCTCTAATCTTAATACAGAAGTCTTTTGCTCGCCTAATACCCAACGAATAGCATCTACTATGTTGGATTTCCCGCACCCGTTAGGGCCTACAATAGCTGTTATGCCTCCATTAAATCTAAAGCATGCTTTTTGAGTAAAAGATTTGAAACCATATATTTCTAATTTTGATAAATACATTTCTACGATAATTTTTTTATCTATTACGAAAAACTCTCATAAACATTGGGAAAATAGCAAATACACTCGTATATAACGAACTTGCTAATCCATTAATTGCCATCATATTCAAATAGGAAATATCACTCGGTTGAATGTAAAATAAAAAATAAATCAAATTATGGATTAGCGAGCAAAGAAATACTATTAATGGGAAACGAAATGTTGATATTAGCATATCGGATTTGCCCTCCTTATAAAACAGACCAGCAGCAAACGCCACAATGGTTTTAGTCAATGCATTCATACCAATCAAATCATTGGATAATAAATCGAATATCAGACCATAAGCAAAGCCAGCGAATAATATTCCTAATCGCCCCTCGATTAATGCTATCCAAACTATTAGAATGATTAGAAGATCGGGCGTGATTGAACTCACTGCAATGAATTCAAGAACGCTCACCTGCAAAATTGATATCAATAATGCTGTTATTGTATAGTATAAAAACCTTACTGTTACCTTTTGTCTTCTGCGTTCAGTCCCGTAAAGAACTTTCATCTATCTTACCGTCTGTCTATTTTTTAAGCGTTCTTCTGATTCTTTTATTAGTTGAATTCTCTCTTTATCTGGAATATATTTGACAACAAATACTTGATCGAGAGTGTTAAAATTTGCAAATGGCTTAACTTCAATGCGTTTGAACAATGAACCAGGATCAGTTTCCACTTTTGCGACCTTTCCTATTGGTATGTTATTCGGGAATCTATTGCTAAAATCGGAAGTTTCTATGATATCATCTATTGCAACATCGAAGGATTCGGGTATATTTTTTACAAGCAAATTTTCTCCACCTTCCCAAACCACAATTCCATTATAACCAGTCCTTTGAAATTTACAAGCGACTTTAACATTTCGGTTCAAAATTAGCTCGACGAGCGAATAATTATCAGTTAATCCAATGACAACGCCAATCAATCCTGCGTCGGTTCTGACGGACATCCCGAAATCAACATCAGCTTCTTTGCCTTTATCTATTGTTATATAATTTCTCAACTGCACTGTTGATTTGCCGATAACTTCGGCAATAATTAGTTCATTAGGATATTTTTCTTTGAATAAAAGCAATGAGCGCAATCTTTGATTTTCAAGCAACGCTTCCCTCATTCTCATTACTTCTTCGGACAGTTGAATGTTAAGTTCCCTTATTGCCCTATTTTCTGCTTCTAAGGCACCTGGATTTGGTATCCAGGCAAATAATCTTTGAAACCACCCAACCGTACCGATTACTACCGTCCGAAAACCTCCAATCCTTGAAACATCATCCATCGAAATCAATGATAAACTAATAATTACAAGTGCTAAAAAAATTATTAACTCTTTAAATTGTGTTATAAAATTGATTAACTTTTCCAATTAATTTCCCTCAAATTGTTTCATTTAATTGAAATTGAGAATGAAAAGCCAATAGAATTTAATAGCGTGTGCTTTTGATCAACACCGATGAATACTCAGATAAATTATCCAAAACTTTGCCTGTTCCTCTGACAACTGCCGTCAATGGATCATCAGCAACGTGTACTGGCAAACTTGTTTCCCTTCGAAGTCTCTCATCGAGCCCCTTTAATAAAGCTCCGCCACCGGTTAGCATTATACCACGGTCAAATATATCGGACGCAAGTTCGGGAGGGGTTCGTTCCAACAATTTTAGTACTGCTTCAATAATAACTGACACTGATTCAGAAAGTGCTTCTCGGATATCAACCGAACTCACGTTAATCATCTTTGGAATACCTGATACTAAGTCTCTTCCTTTGACTTCAATTTCAAGTTCTTCCTCAAGCGGGTAAGCAGAGCCAACCTCGCATTTTAAAATTTCAGCAGTCCTATCGCCAATCAATATATTATGTGTTCGGCGAAAATATTGCACAATTGCAGTAGTCATCTCATCGCCAGCTATGCGTATTGACTCATCACTGACAATGCCAGATAATGCTATAACGGCTATTTCAGTTGTTCCTCCGCCTATATCAACAATCATATTCCCGACGGGCTCGTGGACATTCAATCCGATGCCAATCGCACCAGCCATTGGTTCAGCGATTAAATGCACTTCTTTTGCTCCTGCATGCTCGCAACTATCACGAACAGCTCTCTTTTCAACCTCTGTAATCCCCGAAGGGACAGCAACAACTACCCTACGAGCTGGTTGCCAGCTCATTGATACTTTCCTAATAAATGCTCTCAGCATACCCTCGGTTATCTCATAATCGGCTATAACACCATCTCGGAGCGGTCTAATTATTTTTATATCCTTATGTGTTCTGCCAAGCATCGCTAAGGCATCCTTGCCGATTGCTATTATATGCTTTGTTGTACTGTCAAAAGCTACTATTGATGGTTCATTCAATACGAGATTTTTGCCTTTCATCCATATCAATGTATTGGCTGTGCCTAAATCAATTGCTACATCATTTGAAAATAAGTTTGTAATTCCCATTTAGCGATATGTTTATTTGTTGATTTTAAATTAATTATTCAAATTCTTACAAAATTATAAGATTTTGAGGGATTTTAATAATTTTTATTAATGGGTTAGAATTTATTCTCCTTTTTTCTGTATGGAGCTTATATATACTACTATTTTTCATTGCTATTTTCATTTGCCGGTATAAAGTCAAGCGAAGCTGAATTGATGCAATATCTCAAACCAGTTGGTTTGGGCCCATCGTCAAAAATATGACCAAGATGAGCACCACATTCATTGCAAAGCACCTCAGTCCTTATCATTGCGTAGCTATAATCAGACTTCTCCAAAATATTATTTTGATTTATTGGTGCATAAAAACTTGGCCAACCTGTTCCAGAATTAAACTTCGTTTCAGAATCGAAAAGCTCATTGCCACAACATACACAGACAAAAGTACCTTTTTCGTAGAAATTGTAATATTTTCCAGAAAATGGCCGTTCGGTGCCTTTTTTGCGGGTTATGTAATACTGCTCTTCAGTGAGTTCGCATTTCCATTGCTCTTCGTTTTTATTTATTGTGGATGACATTGTATCCTCCTTCGAATGATTTTCATTGTAATTTTTTTCTTTTCGCAAAATATCAATCGCATAAATTACAATTGAGAATAAAATTACAAAGATAAATAATGATAAAACCACTTGTTTCATAAAATCCAACAATTCTAATAATTTACATCACTCAAGCTATTCAACAGTTTCAAATTATCATCTATGACGATGATTTTGAATTATTATAATATTCAGCCCTGAATCTAAGTTCGAAATTTCATATCGAACAAAAAATATCGAAGGTCCATTTTCCAATCTGGAATCGAAATGCCCAATTCCTTTTTAATTTTTGTATTATCCATAGCAGAGAACTCAGGCCTTTTGGCAGGAAGTTTAAAAATATCTTTATCAACTGGTTCAATGGAATTATCTAATTCCAAAATTTCAGATATAAATTTCGCCCATTCGTAACGAGAACAATAATCATCACTAACAAGATGATACAAGCCTCTAATTCCATTATTAATAGCTTTCAAAGCAATCCAAACGACTGTTCCTGTATAAGTTGGAGTAGAAATCTCATTATCGGCGATTTTAAGGGTTCGATTCGATTTAGCCCATTCAAGAAATTTCGCTATAAAATTTTGCTTCCCTATGCCATATAGCCAGCTCA
>JBBISM010000075.1:0-6457 GCA_037441245.1 Ignavibacteria bacterium
TCTTTTATTTGTAGGTCGCCATTAAGAGCAAAATGGACATTTTCCACGAGTGCGAGCATTTCGTCTTCTCCCGGGAAAACTTCGATATAAGAGATGAACTTGACTCTTTCTTTAATCATATTAACTAACATTTCAGAATAAGCAAGACCACCAGTTAATAAAATAGCATCAACTTTACCTAAAAGTACAGTAGCGCAAGCACCAATTTCTTTTGCGATTTGATAAGCCATGGCGGAGTAAACTAGTTTTGCTTTTTCATCTCCTTTTGCAATTCTATTTTCTATTTCATTTGCATCGTTAGTTCCCAAGTAAGCCACAAGACCACCACCGCCAGTAATCAATTTTCTGACTTCATGTAATTGATATTTGCCAGAAAAACATATCTTAGCTAATGCTCCGACTGGCAACGTACCGGTTCGTTCTGGAGAGAAAGGACCTTCACCGTCCAATCCATTGTTTACATCAATCACTCTGCCATTTTTATGGACGCCAACAGTGATTCCACCACCTAAATGAGCAACGATAAGATTTAAATCTCTGTATCTCACACCTGAATTGCGTGCATATCTACGAGCTACAGCTTTTTGATTTAATGCATGAAAAATACTAATACGGGGCAATTCTGGTCTCCCGGAATAACGAGCAATATCGTCTAACTCGTCAACAACTACTGGGTCAACTATGAATGCATTATCTCTGTTTTTTATTAATCTTGATATTTCCCAAGCTAATATCCCGCCTAAATTTGAAGCATGTTCGCCCATATAACCAATTCTTAAATCGTCGAGCATTGCTCTATTTACTCGATAGACGCCACTAGGGATAGGTTTGACAAGCCCACCTCTACCGACCACAGCATCAAGACTTGCTATTGGTATATTGTTTTCTTTGAGAGTATTGAGTATAATATCTCGCCTGAAATCATATTGTTCGGAGATGTTATGATAATGATTCATTTCATCAACACTATGGCGAATGACTGATGAAAAGCATTCCTCCATATTGTCGAAAACTGCAATCTTCGTTGATGTGGATCCTGGATTAATGGCTAATATTATCATATTGAATTTAACATAGTTTAAAATGAAGCAGCCAAAGCAATAGACATCAATTTACTTCTACCGGTATCAGCTCTTGAAGTTAAAACAACCGGAACTTTTGCACCCAAAATGATTGCAGCAACAGTAGCTCCACCGAAGTAGGTCAAGCATTTGTATGCAATATTACCCGCTTCAATATCAGGCATAAATAGCAAATCAGCATCTCCGGCAACTTCACTTTGAATACCTTTGTGATTAGCTGCTTCTCTTGAAACAGCATTATCAAAAGCTAATGGACCATCAATGATGCAATTTTTAATTTGACCACGTCGGTTCATTTGCGTTAATATACTTGCATCGAGTGTAGCTTGCATTTTTGGATTGACTGTTTCAACTGCTGCAATTATTGCAATTTTG
Source organism: Ignavibacteria bacterium (assembly GCA_037441245.1). Taxonomy (GTDB): domain Bacteria; phylum Bacteroidota; class Ignavibacteria; order Kapaibacteriales; family UBA2268; genus CALHGZ01. Next base: position 1,458 of record JBBISM010000075.1, read on the forward strand.
GGTTTATCAATTCCCAATCTATTGAATAATTCAATTGAATTATTGATTATTGCTATTTTTTCGGACAAATCAGGAGCAATATTTTGAGCAGCATCAGTTAGAGCTATTAATTTATGGTAATATTGAGTTTCGAAAAAGCCGATATGACTGAGTAAATCGCCTTTTCGCAAACCATTTTCTTTATCGAGAATAGCCCTTAAATAATCGGCGGTATTTATTAAGCCCTTCATTAATATATGTGCTTTCCCATTTCTAACTATTTCAACACATTTTTTTGCTGTATGAACCGGGCTGGGTTCATTTATTAGTTCTATGTTTCCAATATCGAAATTGATTGAACGGGCAATTTCTTCAATTTTAGAAGCATTTCCAACCAAAATTGGTTCTGCAATACCATTTATCGTTGCTTCTTTGACAGCAATTAGAACGGGTTCATCTTCTGCTGCGACTACTGCAATTTTCTTTTTTTCTTTGCTTTTGGCTATTTCAATAAAAGTTTCGAGTGATCTTAATAACATATTCGTTTAAATCTATTGTAAAACACCAATTTTTTCTTCAACAGTATTTAAAATTTCGCAAGACTTAACCAATTCTTTCATTTTATTATGGTCGGGATAAAGGGGTCTGTCTTCATCAAGAAATTTTACATATTTTCTGATTGCATTTTTTGCAGTATCTACTCCAATGCCTGTTTTAAAAATTCGAAAGTCAAGTGCTTGAGCGGCAGCCATAAATTCAATTCCAATGATGCCATAAGCATTGTCAAGTATTTGAGCATTTTTGATAGCTGTATTCATTCCCATTGATACGAAATCTTCCTGGTCGGCAGCTGCGGGAATTGATTGAATTGAAGCTGGTACAGATAAAATTCTTTGCTCAACTATCAGTGAGCCAGCAGTATATTGGCTAAGCATTAATCCAGAGAACATACCAGCACCTTTTGTCAGGAATGCAGGTAAACCAGCATTCAAGGCTGGATTGAGTAATCTGTTCAAGCGTCTTTCAGATAGAACGCAAACCATCGTAATTGAAACACCTGCTAAATCCATTGGTAATGACACTGGTGTACCTTGAAAATTCGCTCCCGTTAATGTAAGATTATCTTCGGGTATGAAAATAGGATTATCGCCAACTCCATTTAATTCGATTTCAACTTGCTGGCGAGCGAATTGAATCGCATCTCTTGCAGCACCGATAACCTGCGGAGTAGAACGCATTGAATATGCATCCTGTACCCGGGTTTTTACTTTACCAGTAAGCAAATCGCTACCTTCAATGCATTTCATTATGTTTTGAGTGCTAATTTGAGCTCCTTCGAATCCACGCAATCGGTGTAATCTAATATCATAGGGCTTCATATTAGCGAGTAATGCTTCAAGAGACATAGATGAAGCAATTTCAGCTTGTTTGATTAGATTCATAAAGTCATAAATATGCAAAGCACTCATAGCGGTAAGGAGATTTGAACCGTTAATAAATGCTAAGCCATCTCTTGCTTGCAATCCGGGAATTTTTATTCCCGCTTTTTCGAATGCTTCTTTGCCGGACATTCTTTCTCCTTCAAAGAATGCTTCGCCTTCGCCAATCATAAGCAATGCAGCCTGAGACATAGGAGCTAAATCACCGCAGGCACCAACAGAACCTTTTTGGCAAACAACAGGTGTAACACCCTTATTTAACATTTCAACCATAGTTAAAGTTATTTCAGGACGGCAACCAGAATTACCGTGAGCGTGAACGTTTATTCGTGAAGCCAATGCTCCTCGAACGTATTCGATAAGTGCGGGCTCGCCTATTCCAGCAGAGTGATTATATATAAGATATTTCTGAAATTCTTTAATCTGGTCGTCATTTAATACAATTTCGGAGAACTCGCCGATACCAGTATTCACTCCATACATTATTTCCTTGGAGTTTATTTTATCTTCAAGCATTTTGCGACACTGCTTAATCCTTTCGATTGATAAATTATCCAGCTCCACTTTCTCATTGAATCTGGCAATATTGACGAGCTTTTCAATCGTTAATCCATTGCCATTCAATATAATTGCCATGTTTTCCTCTTATATTATTTTTGGGGCTGAATGAATCAGCCCCAAATTGTTATTAAAATGGTATAATCTCATTAGAACCCAAAATGAATTGAGTAACTCGACCAAAACCTAAACCCATTCCTGAACGTTCAACAGGGTTATTTTTGAATAAATCCAGATATTCTTCAAACATTTGGTCAACTTCTTCGGGTTTACCGTCATGAGCTATTTTTAATTCTCTCAATTGTTTTATCATTGTACCTTCATATAATCTCTTTTTCAGAATATCATAATCGTATTCTCTAACTGAACCACCTATTGATTCGCCTGAATATTTCAAAATTACATCAACACAATCACAGGTTTGTCTTTCGGGATTACAATCACGAGTTAATTTCATATTGAAAAATTTGATGAGTTCGGGATAATGCGTTACCATCAAATTTTTATCATAATACTTGACGAGCATTTGCTCATGATCAGTTTTAAGGTCGTCGCCCCAATTTATATCAAGTTTATATTCACTTTGTAATATTTCGATAGCTTCGGTATAGGTAATAATTTCAAATCCTTTTTCGTAATAAATGTAAAGATTATGATGTTGATGAGGAGTAAGAAGTCCATATTTCGATGAAACGTTTAATGTTGTGGTAAAAACGTGATTTAATAGGTCTTTGCAATGCTTGAGCAACCAGTTCAAATCAGTATCAAGTGCTTCAGTTTCGATTAATTCGAAATCATTAAGATGTCTGCCGTCACTTTGCCAATTTTTGTTATCCCTGCGATATGAGCGATTGGTTGAAAACATACGTGGCAAATCATTGAGAATTATATCTTTCTCGAGATGCAGCTGAACTGTTTGGGAAAGTGTTTCGAAGCGTTCTTCTTTTAATGTGAAAACATTACTTACTGCTTCGCAAGACCCAGTAGCATTGGTGATACCCTGATAGGGAATGCCAATAAATCCTTCCTGCCAGAGAAATTCGAGAGCTGATTGATAAATCAATCCTTTGAGAATTAAAGTATTTTTATACATCAAAAACTCCTAAAAGGTTACTAAATTAGCTGATTAAATCAGCCATTAATTTCTCAAAGCAAGAATATTTTTGTTTTATCATCAATTGATTAACTTTAAGCCATCAAACAACATATCGAAGCAACATTAACCATATCATCAGTTGAGCAACCACGCGAAAGGTCGCAATAAGGTTTTTTCAAACCTTGCACAATTGGACCAACTGCTTCAGCTCCAGCTAATCTTTCAGTTAATTTATAACTTATATTACCTGCATCTAAATCAGGAAAGATAAAAACATTGGATTGACCAGCAACTGGCGAACCTTTACATTTTCTTTCTCCAATCGAAGGTATCAAAGCAGCATCTGCTTGCATCTCTCCATCTATTAATAGTTCAGGAGCTTTTTCTTTGGCTATTTCAGTCGCTTCAATTACTTTATCCACGTGTTGATGACTTGCACTACCCTTAGTAGAAAATGAAAGCATGGCTACTTTTGGTTCTAATCCGGTTACGGAGCGAAAATTTGTTGCTGAAGATATCGCAATATCAGCCAATTGAGCAGGGTTTGGATCTGGATTTACTGCACAATCTGCAAAGCATAGCAAACGCCCGTCAGTGAGTACCATAATAAAATAACTACTAACAATCGAAATACCTTTTGCAACCCCAACTGTATGGATTGCTGCTCTTATAACATCGCCTGTAGAAGATATATTCCCACCCACTACAGCATTGACTATATCGCTATCCAACATCAATCCAGCAAAGTAAAGTGGGGATAATATTATTTTATTAGCTTCATCGAGTGTCAAGCCCTTTTCTTTGCGTTTTTCATAAAGTATTTCGGCAAATCGTTGACTATACTCACTTTGTGCTGGGTCAATAATCTCGATACCAATTAAAGAAACATAATTTTCGTTTGCAATTCTTTCAATATTAACTTTGTTTCCAACTAAAACTGGTCTGGCAATATTATCACTGACTAAAATTGATGCTGCTTCAACTGTGCGAATATCTTCAGCATCCGGAAATGCTACTTTGCAGTTTAGTTTACCAGCATTTTGTCTCATTTTTTCTGTAAATTCTGACATATATCATCTTATAATATTAATAGACTCTTGGAACATCTAATATAACCCGAACAGTATCTCTTGCCATAACTAACTCTTCATTCGTTGGTATGACTACTTTGACTTTGCTATTTGGAGTGCTGATAATCATTGTTTTACCATTAATAGCTTCTTCATTTAATTCATGGTCAATCTCTAATCCAATATAATCCATATTTGAACAAACATTTCTTCTTATTTCGGGTGAATTCTCACCAATCCCACCGGCGAAACAGATGGCATCGGCACCGTTGAGGGCGCTCATATATGCACCAATATATTTTTTGATTTTGTTGCAAAACATATCAACCGCCAGAAGAGCTCGCCTATCTTGGTGGTCTTCGATTTCCATTAGTAAGTCACGCATATCATTTGTTAAACCTGAAATACCTAAAACCCCTGAACGTTTATTTAGGACAGAATAAACTTCGTCTAAGCTTATGCCTTCTTTATGAATCAAATACTCTATAACAGTAGGGTCAATATCTCCACATCTTGTACCCATCATCAAACCCTCGAGAGGGGTCATACCCATTGAAGTGTCATAAGATTTTCCGTTTTTAATTGCACAAGCTGATGAACCATTGCCTAAGTGAAGCGTTATGATGTTTACTTCTTCTCTTTGTAAGCCCATAATTTTTCTATAAAGATAAGCAATATAGCGATGCGAAGTGCCATGGAATCCATATTTTCTAATTTTAAAACGCCTATATAATTGATATGGTATAGCATAAAGATATGATAATTCAGGCATTGTTGTATGAAAAGCTGTATCGAAAACTGCTACCTGCGGAAGGTTTAACCCAAATAGTTCTTTAGCAGCGTGAATTCCTTTTAAGT
>JBBISM010000075.1:6473-10937 GCA_037441245.1 Ignavibacteria bacterium
GGGCAATGTCTATGCAATCTTCGATGCCTGCAATGACTTCTTTATCAATTTTGACTGACGTTTTGAATCGTTCAGCTCCGTGTACTACTCGATGACCAACCGCATGGATATCATTAAGAGATTTGATGCCAGGAATTTGTGTTTCTGGTTGAGCAATCCATTTTGAAATGTAATTTAATGCTGCTTTATGATCGCGAATCGGCTCTGCCGATTTGAATGGCTCTTTACCTACAACATGCAATGTAATTAGGGCTTGCGAACCAATTCGTTCGATTAGTCCCTTTGCTAAACAGATATCTTTGTCATTAGCGATTTTTTCAAGGTCTGTGTCAATAATTTGAAATTTTAATGATGAGCTACCACAATTTAACACAAAAACATTCATTATTTGTATCCTCTTGATATTATGAATAAAAAATTATTTGTTAAGTTATTATATAGTACGAAATTATCCATAATATTTGATTCGGCAATTAACAATTTATTTTTTCGTATTCGAATGTAATCAAAGTGTGTTAAAAAAATTAGAATGATTATTAATGGTAACTTTTTATTCTGTATTATGACATTAATTAGAAAATTTGTTCTTATTTGCTCGTAAGAATTGTTCAAGCGATGATTGATAAGAATTTTATTTTGAGATTTATTATCTTTAATAGGAATGATTTCAAGAAATTGATGATGAAAAGAGCTTGTTTTTAATAAATCATCCAAAATTTGATAGTAAAATGTTAGTTTTGCAAATAAAAATTGATATGTCATAACAAAATTGAAAATCTATAGTTGCAAAAATAATTATTTTAATTTTTATACAAAAAGTTTTTTATCTACATTAGTAACTTTGAACCGAAATATGACAAAAGAAAGATTCAATGAGCTAATATCGAATAAAACAATACTTTTCGATGGCGGTATGGGTACGGAGTTATATAAAAATGGTGTACCAATTTATAGGTCGTTTGATGAGATTAACCTAACAAATCCAAGTTTGGTAAAAAACATACACAATAAATATATTTCAGCTGGCGCTGATATAATTGAAACCAACACATTTGGAGCAAATAGATTTAAATTAAAAGCACACCAAATCGAAGATAAGCTCTATGATATAAATTTTGCAGGTGCAAAACTTGCGAAAGAAGTTGCAGGTGACAATGCGTTTGTCGCTGGTGCTATTGGTCCATTGGGTATTAAAATTGAGCCTTTAGGTCCAACTTCTTATGAAGAAACGATTGAATTCTTCAAAGAACAAGCAATGCCATTGATTGATGGTGGTGTGGATTTGTTTATTCTCGAAACTTTTATTTATCCAATTGAATTAAAGCAAGCAGTTACAGCCATAAGACAATTATGCGATTTACCAATTATAGCACAAATAACAATTGATGAAGATGGTTTAACTCTAACAGGTGGCAAACCAGAGACTATAATAAAAGAAGTGGAGAGTTTCGGAACTGATGCGATTGGAATTAATTGCAGTGTTGGACCTCAAACAATGCTAGATTGGCTCGAGAAAGTCAGGAAATTAACTACATTACCAATATCAATTATGCCAAATGCTGGCAAACCGAAAGCTATTGATGGCAGGAACATTTATCTTGCTTCGCCTGAGTATTTTGGTCAATACGCTAAATATTTCATTCAAAGCGGGGCTAATATTATTGGTGGATGCTGTGGTACAACACCTGAGCATATTAGAAAAATGAGAAATACAATAAACTCATTGTCGCCAGCAAAAATTGATTTCAAAGGTTTTACAATAAAATCTGAAGAAGAAATAAGCTACAAAACGATTGAGAAATGTAAAAAATCACGTCTTGCCCGTAGATTGCATCGGAACAAATTTGTTACATTTGTAGAATTGCTTTCGCCAATGGGAATTTCAGCAAAGAATGAAATTGAGAAAGCAAAGGAATTGTATTATTATGGTATAGATGTAATAAATATACCTGATGGTCCGAGGGCAAGTGCCCGTATGTCTGCTCTTAGCTTAGCTGTGCAGATACAACAGCAAGCTGGTATAGAAACAGTTCTGCACTATACTTGCAGAGATAGAAATGTAATTGGAATTCAATCTGATTTATTAGGAGCTTATTCGCTTGGAATTCATAATATATTAGCAATAACAGGCGACCCTCCAAAAGTTGGCAATTATCCCGATGCAACAGCAGTTTTTGATATTGATTCAATCGGGCTGGTCAATATTTTAGATAGACTAAACAAAGCTATGGATATAGCAGGAAATCCAATTGGCGAACCATCGGGATTTTTCATTGGAGTGGGAGATAATCCCGGGGCTTTAAATCTTGAAGAAGAATTGAAAAGATTGGATTGGAAAGTCAAAGCCGGTGCGGAATTTATAGTTACTCAACCTGTGTTTGATATTAATGTATTTTTAAATTTTTACAATAGAATAAAGCAATACAATTTGCCGTTGATAGCTGGTATATGGCCCTTAGCATCATTAAGAAATGCTGAATTTTTAAACAACGAAGTTCCTGGATGCTCTATCCCGGATTATATTATGGAGCGAATGCGTTCAGCATCATTATCAAAAGAATCGGCTCGAAAAGAAGGTATTATTATCGCAAAGGAAATATTAAATCAAATCAAACCTTATATAAATGGCGTACAAATTTCAGCCCCTTTCGGAAAAATTGATGTTGTTTACGAAATATTGGATGAAATAGATACCTGAAATGAAGAATTACGACAAAATAAATCAAATCATACAATTACTCGATGAGCGAATTCTTTTGCTCGATGGAGCGATGGGTACGATGATTCAAAGTTATAAACTACAGGAAAAGGACTTCCGTGGTCAAAGATTTATCGAACATCCCTATCAATTAAAAGGCAATAACGATATACTATCATTAACAAAACCTCAGATAATAAAAGAAATCCATTTGGCATATTTAAATGCTGGAAGCGATATTATAGAAACTAATACATTCAATTCAAATACTATTTCGCAATCGGATTATGGATTTTCAGATATTGTATATGAATTGAATTATACATCAACTAAAATTGCTCGTGAATGTATTCAGGAATTCAATTTAAAGAATAATGAACCAAAATTTGTTGCCGGAGCTATTGGTCCGACTAATAAAACCGCTTCTATATCATCGGATGTTCAAAAACCTGGCAAAAGAGAAGCATATTTCGATGATATTTACAATTCATATCTTCCTCAAATCGAGGGACTGATAGATGGTGGAGTTGATTTGATTTTGATTGAAACAGTTTTCGATACTTTGAATAGCAAAGCTGGAATAATAGCATTTATTGATGTTTGCGAAAGGAAAAATATAGTACTACCCCTAATGATTTCGGGTACTATTATTGATAAAAGTGGAAGGACTCTATCTGGTCAAACACTTCAAGCATTTTGTATATCAATTTCGCACGCTCCAAATCTAATAAGCATTGGATTGAATTGTTCTGTCGGCTCGATAGAAATGAGACCATTTGTAAAAGAATTGTCTCAAATAACAGATAAATATGTATCGCTATATCCCAATGCTGGATTACCCAATGCTTTTGGGGGATATGACGAAACCCCAGATTTGATGGCTGATGTTGTCAAAAAATATGCTGAAGAAGGATTAATCAATATTGTTGGAGGTTGTTGCGGCACAACTCCCGAACACATTTTACAAATTAGCAAAGCAGTAAAAAATGCTAAACCAAGAAAACCGCCTCAAATAAATAAAAATTTAAAATTGTCTGGATTAGAGCCCCTGATAGTTACTGAAAATACTAATTTTGTTAATATAGGCGAACGGACAAACATTTCAGGGTCAGCAAATTTTAAAAAATATATTTTATCTGGCGATTATTATAAAGCTCTCGAAATAGCACGTCAGCAAGTTGAAAATGGAGCACAAATCTTAGATATTAATTGCGATGATGCGATTATTAATTCAGAAGAAGTAATGTGGAATTTTCTCAACCTACTTGCCTCAGAACCTGATATCAGCCGTGTACCAATTATGATTGATTCTTCCAGATGGTCTGTAATAGGGGCTGGATTGAAATGCATTCAAGGAAAAGGCATAGTTAATTCAATTTCACTTAAAGATGGGGAAGTTGAATTTATCAGAAGTGCAAAGACAATCAGGAAGTATGGTTTTGCCGTTGTTGTAATGGCTTTTGATGAAAAGGGACAGGCAGTAACTTATGAGGACAAAATTTCGATTTGCAAAAGAGCTTATCATCTATTAGTCGAAAAAGCGAAATTTCCAGCAAATGATATTATTTTCGACCCCAATATATTAACAATTGCTACTGGAATTGATGAACACAATGATTATGCTTTAAATTTTTTAAAAGCAGTTGAATGGATTAAAACAAATTTACCTTATGCAAGTGTGAGTGGTGGAATTAGTAATTTATCATTCTCTTTCAGAGGCAACAATTACGTTAGAGAAGCAATGCATACTGTGTTCCTTTATCACG
>JBBISM010000076.1:0-10888 GCA_037441245.1 Ignavibacteria bacterium
GATGATGTTACTTGATGATGGTGATGTATTGATTGGTGTTGAAAGACCATTTGTTATTAATATTGGTAAGATTCAAACTGTCTATTTACCATCAACGGGAGATGAATTAAGGCAAGGAAGTGTATATTTTCAAGCATTTTCGACAGACTTACGAACTCAATCATTGCTATCGCCCTTATCTGGTATTGTAACAGATGTAAACGATAGAGTCATTGCTGAGCCGAACACTGTCCTGCAAGATCCTTACGGTGATGGATGGTTGATAAAAATTAGGCCTTATAAATTTGAAGAAGAAATAAAATTACTTGGTTTATAAACTAATTAAATGAAATAATATGCAATTAGAAAAAGAAACAAAAAAGACAAAAAATCTTGGAAAGAATCCACCTTGTATATATTGCAAAAGTTCTAAAGTCATCAAACATGGCAAGACAATAACAGGTAATCGGCGGTTTAGATGTCTTAATTGTGGTAAGACATGGGTGTTAGAAAAAAACGAGCCGATTAGACCAGATTTGGCTGATATTACCGAAGCATATCTTAATGGTAGGACTTATAGGGATTTAGTGTCTATTTATCACAGCTCACCATTGAGAATAAATCAAAAAATAAGAGAGTTCTTGGATGGTTGTTCTCATTGGGAGGATTATTTAGATGTCTCTGCAACACACCATGAGCCGAGATTGATAAACTTAGTCGGTCGTACTTTCTCGTGTTCAACGTCGGGTTCGATCAATAATACAATGTTTTTAGCAATGGCAATAGATGGCTTATCTACGGTAATACTAGGATATGAGATAGCCAAAAGCGACAATAAAAATGTATGGTTGTATCTCCTTGATAGACTGAATTGCCGTGGAGTTATTTGCCCTTCGTTTATATCTAATGGTTCACGTATTATCGAGGAATCAGTAAAAACGATATACCCATACGCAAATGTAAGAATCAATTATCATAGAGCTTATAGAGATAAAGAAATTACTTGTTGCATTTATAGATTGCAGATAAATAATAAGTTACTTAATGATGCTTTGAAAATATATAATTCTCTGGAAAATAGTAGTTTAAATAAATATCTAAAAAATCATAATAATAAAAATTTTCAGGAGTTACTATTTTCATCACAGGGAGAATTCATTAAGCGAGTTAAGGAACGCCTTGAAAATAAGCAAAAGACAAGAGTAGAAGGATTGAGCAGTATATTTCAATCACGCTTCGAGAAGTTTCATATGCTCAAAGATGACCCCCAGCCAATAATAAATGGTTGGATTGCCAAGACAATGTTGCAGAGATTGAATATTGGTTTTAGTAGATTATCATTGTATTTGCAGATTCCATCAGTTACTACATTCAAAGCTTTTTCCTGTGGTAATATTCCTAAACAACTCGATTTGAGTTCTGATAGCCCATTATTAAAGACTTTTATTATTGATATAGCGGTTCGAGGTTTACAATTACCAATAATTTTTAATAAGTGCGAAATGAAGCTCGATAAGTGCAGTTTATTTTAATAGGGTAATATTTTATTTAGTAGCGTTTCATCAATTTTAATTAGGGCGAGCTTTTCAGTTGAGGCATAAATGATGTTCCCGTGTGATGAAACATTTGGTAGGGGAAATATTGTTGGTGCATCGGATAATGAAATTGTTTTTGATAAAACGCCTTGTTTTGTAAGTATAAATAAGCCTGGGGCTTTGCGTGTTATTCCTGTAACTGCGAGAAAATCCTTTGTAATGACAATAGGTGATGGGATTGACATTTCGAAGAAAATATTCCACAGAAGATTCCCTTCAATTGAGTAGCAATAAATACCGCTGAGTACTTCGCCTAAACCTGCATTATAGCCAGTTACATAGACATTTTCGTCTTTATCAACGGATATAAACCTCAAGAAAATTGAGACTTCTTTATCCCAAATGAGAGTTCCATCAGTGTTGAATACGTAAATTTTTGATAATCTTTCGTCAGATTTTGTATGAATTCCGATTACATAAATTTTATTTTTATAAATTACAGGGGATCGAATTAATCTAACGTTTTGAAATGGCTTGCTCCAGATTTCATTACCATCTTTATTAATAAAAATTAAGGTATCGGTTTGGGTGAACTCGTCGAAAGTCATATTGATAGCGATATTGCCTTTTTCATCTGCGGAATATGTTTGAGTTGAATTGATGTTGCTTATTCTTTGCCACATTTGTCCCCCATTAGAATCAATTGAGGTAATTGTCCCATTATCTGAAGATACAACTATTCTATCGTTAATCGAAAGCAGGTCAGCCATTCTGACAGAATCATAGACAGTGTCATAAATATTCAACGACCAACGGTATTTACCATCAATATTTAGAGAATATAGTATTCCTTTGTTTGACACGAAGTATATGTTTTGATTGAAGTCAGCACACATTCCAGCAACAACAACTTCTCCAATCCCTAATTTATATTCCCATAATACCTTCTCTTTGGCGGTCAGTATGATATTTCCATTAACAGAAGAGAGACAGATTTTTTCGTCAGATAGAATTAGCGGTGGTGCCAGTAGTCCGCTTGAATCGCTAATTGGTTCTGGATATTCAGTAGTCAGCAAGCGCTGATAAACTGTTCGGATATTTTCATAGGAATTTGTTCTTCCGTATCCACCGAATAAGTTGTATACATTATTTTCAAGTATATTTTTGTCGCAAGCGAGAAAAAGAATGAAAATAAGAAATAGAATATGTATATTGTATTTAATCAAATGATTTAATCCGCAAATCTTACAATTCTCAAACCAGTACAATCTAAATTTTGTTTATGTATTCTGCTTGTTCGTCTTAATAAGTTTGAACCGTCGGAAAAACCACCTCCTCTTGCAACATTTTCGCTAGAATTATTATAGTAGTGCGGGTCATTAGTTTCCGAGCGGCTATAGAATAATGGGTCATAAGAATCCCAGCACCATTCCCGTACATTGCCTGACATATCGTAAATTCCATATTCATTTGGTTTTTTTGTTCCAATTGGATGAGTTTGATTGGCAGAATTTATATCAAACCAAGCTATTTCATCAGGGTTTGAAGAGCCAGCATAAAGAAATTTACCGCTTGCTAATTCCCATTCAGCTTCGGTAGGTAACCTCCAACCATTAGCCTTTCGATTCCAATATATATTAGAGTCATTTATGATATATGATGGTTCAAATCCGTCGAGTAAAGATAAAGTATTGCAAAATTTGATTGCATCGTGCCATTTTATATTGTGAACCGGATGATTGCTTTCTTTTGTTTTAGATGGATTCGATTTCATTAATAAATTCCACAGTAATTGAGTAACTTCATATTTCCCAATATAAAAATCTTTGGTTATATTAACTCGATGAGGTGGTGATTCATCGGGTATTCCTTCGTTCGAACCCATAATGAAGTTGGTCGCTTTAATTTTAATAAGCTCTATTTCTGGTCTTTTACGGATTGTTAAATAAACAGAATTGCTTGTATCGTATTGTTTGAAAATTTTGAATTTACCTGAATGAATATTCTTTGGAATAATGAATTTGATTGTTATTTGATTCCATTTGAGACATTTTGTTGAAGGGATTGATAATATATCTTCATAACTTAGATATGTGAATTCATCTGCTTCGCCGAATGCTTTACCATAAAAAGTAATTGTATCGCCCCAAAATGTTTGATTTTTAGAAACTGATTGTATTGTTAGTTTATCAGGGATTATATTAATAGAATCCCTCGAACAGTAATAATTAATTATTCCTAATACAAAGATTATTAAAATTAGCGATAAGGGATAATTTTTGGAAATCAAATTTCTTCCTGATTAGTGTTTATGAATATCTCTGTGCATAATTCTTCTTGATTGGAATAATTTTTCTTCTTCTTGAAGTGACATTAATTGATTATTTAAGTACCTATCGTTTTCGTTTTGCAACAATTCACTTATGTAATTAATCAATCTATGTGAAAATATGTTATTTCTTTCATATAGATTTCTTACTCGCAGGAGAATTTCAGCAGATTCCGAGCAACTTGTTGCTAATTGGTCGAAGTGTTCCATTGAAGCTGTGGCTTGCAAATTAGCTCCTACCTGGCAGGATTTAGCTATGTTAATAGCTTCTTTTTTGTTTGTTAATCCCCATTCGGTGGCCATACATATACCAGCGAGAAGTAGATGAGCATTAGCGCTACCATCAGGAGTGCGTAATTCAATAGTCTGTCGAGGTTCTTCATAAATAATTTTTTCTTTTTGTTGAGGATTGATTTTCATAGCCAGATTGTTAAATTTTGTCCAAGCAAGAGGAACTCTAATCATTGCACTACGGTTAGAATCGCTCCAGCATACTTTAGTGGGTGCTTCTTGATGTGGGACTAATCTCAAGTACGATGCAGCTACCATATTTCCGAAAGCAGTCAAACTGGGGGCATATCTGCATAATCCACCAATTAACGTCAAAGCATCTTCAGAGAGTTCGCTTTTTTTATCAATTAAAATGTTTCTGCCGTTTCGTTTCAGAAGCATATGTATGTGTAAGCCATTGCCAGCGTGGCTAATGTCAATTTTGGGATAAAATGTTGCGATATAATTTCTTCTAAATGCAGTGTTTCGTATTATCCAGCCGGCCAATACCATACTATCAGCAGCGTCTTCGATTGAAGCTGGTGTGAATTCTAATTCCATTTGTTCTGCTATCTTATTATTGAGTTCTGGATACATACTTTCGAGTCGCTCGATATGACCAACTTCTGCGTGGGCATATTTGACATTTCCGAATATTTGAGCGATGTATCTCACAATTTCGTTCATAATAGGTGCGGTTTTGATGAATGGTTCGGCGGCGTGATAGCCTTGCTGCTTTGGTAATGGATAAAGTCGGCAATCAGGTTCGCCGATGAGGTAGAATTCGAGTTCGCCGAGGGCGTGAAGCTCGCACTTAGTATTTTCATAAAGTAATTTTGAAGCACGTAGAAGTATATTATCTGGAGTAAATTCAGCAAGCTCTCCATCACGATTGAAGAAACGACAGATGAAATCTATGCTACCATCATCAAAAGGATTTAAAAAAGCAGTTTTATAAACGGGAACGATATATAAGTCTGATTTACCTACATCAACAATTCCTTTGAAAAGAGATGAACCGTCAACTCTTTCGCCTTCAGCAAGTATTAAATCAACTTGATTTCTATCTATGATTGGGAGCCGAAGTTCTTTAATTTTTCCATCTAATGAGGTATAATGAAAAGTTATTCTTTCAAGATTTTTTTCTTTAATGACTTTGATAAAGTCTTCACGTGTGAAATCCTGCCTGTCTTTGCCTGTTATTATTGAGATGGGGTTTGAAAGCGAAAATTGTTCTTTTGATTGTTTTACTAATTTACTCATTGGCTTTCCTATTTAAATTTTTAAAATTATGAATCTCTGAATACGAAATATACAAGAAAATCAACAACTTTTCAAATTACAAAAGGAACGGGGTAACAAATAGATAGACAAAGAGTCAATAGAATTTTTTCAATTGTAGATTATTCATTAATTTGCAGTAATTAAAGTTTTAGAAAATAAAATGTATAGAAGCAAAAAAATACATTACAATCAAAAAATTGAGATGGAGCATTATGCATCGTCTCTAATAATTTTTCTTCCCAAAACAAGGGCAAGCAAGATATTGAACTTCAAACATTATCAAACTGATGCCCCTATCTGAATCATTTTCGAAACTGGATTAGTATCATAAAAATAAATTATTTTCAACAAAACTGAGGAATTTATGAAAAGAGATTTTCTTAAAGTATTGGATTTTACGCAGAAAGAAATATTGGAAGTATTCGATATAGCCCTTGAAATGAAAGCTAACAAGAAAAAATTTGCCAAAGAACTTGAAGGCAAAACATTAGCATTGATATTCGAGAAACCATCACTACGGACACGCACCACATTTGACGTTGGCATACAGCAATTGGGTGGTTTTTCAGTTTATTTATCGCCCGCTGAAATAAGTCTTGGCAAAAGGGAATCGGTCTATGATATAGCAAAAAATTTAGAGAGGATGGTAGATGGTTTGATGGTTCGAACTTTTGGTCATAATATTGTCGAAGATATAGCAAGATTTGCTAAGATACCAGTGATAAATGGTTTGACAGATTATTCGCATCCTTGCCAAGCAATGGCGGATTTTTTGACTATATTAGAGGTAAAGAGTGATTTTAAAGGTTTGAAATTATGCTATATTGGTGATGGGAATAATGTCGCTCATTCATTAATGGGTGCAGGTGCGAGGTTGGGTGTTGATGTTACGATTTCTACTCCTCGAGGCTATGAACCAAATTTGATTGCATATTTGAACGTTAGCGAGGCAGCAAAAGAAACAGGAGCAAAAATTGAGATAATGAATGACCCAATAGAAGCAATTAAAGGAGCTGATGTCGTTTATACAGATGTATGGGCATCAATGGGACAAGAAACCGAAACTGAGAAGCGGAAACAAATATTTTTACCTTATCAAGTCAATGATAAATTGATGTCTTACGCAAATCCAGGTGCAATATTTATGCATTGCCTGCCAGCTCATCGAGGCGATGAGGTTACTGATAGCGTAATTGATGCGGATTATTCAGTTGTGTTTCAAGAAGCAGAAAACAGACTGCACGTTCAAAAGGCGATTATGTATAAACTGATGAAATAATTAAATTATGGAAAAAGTTGCTGTATTGGCTGTGGGGGGGAATTCACTGATACGAGCTGGCGAACGTGGAGCAATAGAAGAACAGCTCCAAAACGCCTATGCTACGGGCGAGGTAATAGCAAAATTAATTTCAGATGGTTGGCATCTGGTGATAACCCACGGCAATGGTCCACAAGCTGGGGCGGCGTTATTACGCTCGGAGAGAGCATCGAACGAAGTTTATCCACATCCACTCGATTTATGTGTTGCAACGACACAGGGCGAAATCGGTTATATTCTTCAAAGAGCAATTAATTATCATTTGAGGAAATTGAATTTAAATAAACCTGTAGTAACAATTCCTACGATGGTATTGGTTGATCCTGACGACCGTGCTTTTCAGAATCCAAGTAAGCCAATCGGTCCATTTTATTCGAGGCAAGAAGCTGAACTGAAGAAAAAATTAGGTTGGAAAATTGTTGAGGATTCAGCAAGAGGATATCGTAGAGTTGTTCCATCGCCCGAACCGAAAGATATATTAGAATTAGAAGCAATACGGAAAATAGTTGCAATTGGTATAACTTGTATAGCTGTTGGAGGTGGTGGAATTCCAGTGATTATCAGAAATGGTGATATTCAGGGAGTAGAGGCAGTTATTGATAAGGATAGGTCGTCTGCATTATTATGTTCAAAATTAAATTCTGATGTATTCATAATATCAACTGATACTGATAAGGTATATCTTAACTATAAAAAAGCAGCTCAAACAGCCATTGATAGAGCTACTGTATCAGAGATGCAGGGATATCTTGAGGAAGGACAATTTCCAGGGGGAAGTATGGGACCAAAGATAGAAGCGGTGATTAACTTTCTCAAAAATGGCGGGAAAAGAGCAATAATAACTTCTTATATGTACTTATATGATGCTCTCAATGGTAATGCAGGGACGTTAATTTTGCCGGATTAAATTAACAAATATTTATTAATTTTAACGATGGAATAATCAAATTTGAGGTAAAAATGAAACTAAAGCATATTATCGAATCTCAACAGTTTACTGTACCATTGCTGCACGACCTTTTCGATAGAGCAAATCAAATGAAGAGGATTGTAAAGAGAGGCGGTACTCAAGATTATCAAAATAAGATAATGGCGACGTTATTTTATCGTCCTTCGACTCGAACACGTTTTTCGTTTGAATCAGCTATGTATCGTTTAGGTGGTAGCGTTTTATCAACTGAGCATGCAAAGGAATTTTCATCAGAGGTGGAGGGTGAGAACTTAGAAGATACGATAAAAATAATATCAAATTACTCTGATGCGATTGTCTTGAGGCATTATGAAGAGGGGGGTGCAAAAAGAGCAGCTGGAGTTTCCCCGGTTTCGATTATCAATGCTGGTGATGGTTCAGGAGGTCAGCATCCAACTCAAGCTTTGTTGGATTTATACACCATTTACAATGAATGCAAAACTTTAGATGGATTGTCAATTGCATTTGTTGGTGCATTAGATCAGGGGCGAACCGTTCGTTCTTTGGCTTATTTGCTGGGTAAATTTGATAGGATTAAATTATACTTTATTGCCCCGAACGAGTTACAAATCAGAAGTGATATACTAGAATATCTTGAGGAAAGGGGGGTTTCATATCAATTGGCAGAAAGTACTGATGGTATCATCAATCGAGTAGATGTTGTTTATCAAACGAGAATAGATAAGAAAAGATTAAGCAATAAAGATATTAAATTGAGCCAGTATAATATTGATAAGAATGTGTTGAGTTTGATGAAATATAACTCAATAATTATGCACCCACTGCCACGTTCTGTTGAGATAGATCCAGTAGTTGATACAGACCCAAGAGCGGCATATTTCAGGCAAGCAGAAAATGGTCTGTATGTAAGAATGGCATTACTAACAATGATTTTTGAAAATGAAGAATAAATGAAAGGTTATTATGAAATCACAAGATTATATTCAGTTAGAAGAGCAGTATGGAGCTCATAATTATCACCCGTTAGATGTTGTAATTAGCGAAGCAAAAGGAGTATGGGTAACTGATGCTGATGGCAAGCGTTATCTTGATTGCCTTTCTGCATATTCAGCAGTTAATCAAGGACATTGTCACCCCAAAATTTTGGAGGCGTTTACTGCTCAAACTCATAGAGTTACGCTTACAAGTCGAGCTTTTCGCAATGATAAACTACCATTACTTTACAAAAAACTGTTTGATATGACAGGTTATGAGATGTCATTACCGATGAATTCTGGAGCCGAGGCAGTTGAAACAGCTATCAAGGTTTCACGACGTTGGGGATATGACATTAAGAAAATACCAGAAAATAAGGCAGAAATTATAGTCGCAGATGGTAATTTTCACGGAAGGACAACCACGATTGTTGGGTTTTCCACCGATCCAAATTCCTACAAGGGTTTCGGTCCATATTCGCCGGGTTTTATTATTGCTAAATATGGCGATGTTGAGGATTTTCGTTCAAAAATCAATGAAAATACAGCAGCGATATTAATCGAACCGATTCAAGGTGAGGGTGGTATTATTATTCCACCAGAAGGTTTTTTGAAAGAAATCGAAAAAATGTGCAAGGAAAATAATGTATTATTTGTTTGCGATGAAATACAATCTGGGCTTGGTAGAAGTGGGAAACTATTTGGTTTCCAATATGAAAACGTTCGCCCTGATATTGTTATTATTGGAAAAGCATTATCAGGAGGCTTTTATCCTGTATCAGCGGTTTTGTCAAGTCGTGATATACTTATGGTAATTAAGCCTGGTGAGCATGGTTCGACATTTGGCGGTAACCCTTTGGCGGCAGCTGTGGCAATCAAGGCTCTCGAAGTCATTGAAGAAGAAAATCTAATTCAAAGATCTTATGAATTGGGCGAATACTTTATGTCAAAACTCCGTGCAATTAATAGCAAGCATATAAATGTTGTAAGAGGAAGGGGATTATGGATTGGATTGGTTCTGGATACTAAAGCAAGACCATATTGCCAAAAGCTGAAAGACGAGGGAATTCTTTGCAAGGAAACGCATGAATATATTATCAGATTTGCTCCACCATTGGTTATTACGAAGGAAGAAATAGATTGGGCGGTCAAAAAGATTGAAAAAGTTTTAACCTCGGTTTGATTAATTTGGTCTGATATGGAAACGTACATAAATGAAGATAATTTACAGCAAAAAACAAAAGAATGGTTAAGGCAAATTGAGCCATATAATGTTCATAAGATAAATTTGAATGTAGGGCGTTCAGCTTTGCTTGTTATTGATATGCAAAAATATTTTTTGAATCCTAATTCGACTGAATTTACCCCATCAGGGAGAATTATATTAAAAAATATTAAAAAGCTCATAGATTCATTTAGAAGCAATAATTCACCTGTGATATTCACAAAGCACGCCCATCACAAGTCGGGAACTGATGCGGGTATAATGAAATGGTGGTGGGAAGGTATGTGCATCGAAGGGACGCCCGAATCAGAAGTAGCAGAGGAATTATCCCCATTAGATAATGAACGCCAGATTATTAAACGTAGATATTCTGCATTTTTTAATACTGATTTGGATATAATTCTTAGATCTAGTCATATTGAAGAGTTAGTTATTTGTGGGATAATGACAAATATGTGCTGCGAATCAACAGCGCGAGATGCATATTTTAGAAATTACAAAGTATTTTTTTTAGCGGATGCTACTGGCTCAATCACTGAGGAAATGCATTTAGCGAGTTTACTCAATTTAGCCTTTGGATTTGCTAATGTAACAACTACCGAGTTGATAATTAAAGCAATTAATTATAGTAATAATAATTTTTAGGAGGACAGATGTCAAAAAGTAAGAAACGTGTTGTAATATTGGGAGCTGCGGGTCGCGATTTTCATAATTTTAATATTTATTATCGCGATTGCGAAACCATAGAAGTAGTAGCTTTTACGGCGACACAGATACCAAACATAGATAGAAGGTTATATCCACCAAGTTTAGCAGGTAAGTATTATTCGAATGGAATTGCGATAAAAGATGAGTCAGAATTAGAGGATTTAATTCGTGAATACAAAGTAGATGAATGTATATTATCATACAGCGATCTTTCTTATGATACTGTAATGCATATTGGCTCAAGGGTTATTTCGGCAGGAGCAAAGTTTTCGATGATGGGCTCTTACCCAACAATGTATAAATCGAATAAACCCGTAATATCAATAACAGCGGTG
>JBBISM010000077.1:0-4378 GCA_037441245.1 Ignavibacteria bacterium
TGCATATTGCCATAATATTAATATTGCTAAGTTCTTTAGCTTTATGATAAAAATTCGAGGCGTTTTGGGGCAAAATACCATCGCGATTCATTCCAGTGTTGATGAATAAATGTGCATTGATTGTTTTTTGATAACTTTTTGCTATCTGGTCGAGTTGAGTGAGCAGTTCAATTGAATTGGCTATAATATCGAGATTATGCCTGCAATATGCTTCGAGTTCTTCGGAATGAGGAGTGACCAGAACAAGAATAGGTTTGATAATACCAGATTCCCTTAATTTTATTCCTTCTGAAGCAAAAGCAACACCTAAATATTCTACACCTAAATTTTGGAAAATTGTTGAGCATTCGACTAAGCCATGGCCATAAGCGTTAGCTTTGACAACTGCCATAACTGCTGCAGTTCCTGCTATTTTGCGTATGGTTGTAAGATTATGTTTTAAATTTGCTGTATTTATTATTGCTACTGTCGAGCGCATTCGGTTTATGCTGCATACTTTTAAATTTTACAAAACTAAGCATTTTAATTGAAAATTTATTATTTTGTTATAATTTTTCTTGAAATATTTAGAAAATATGATAAGGTATTTATTAATATTTATTTTAACTGTTTTTGTGCTATTTTCAGGGTGTTCCACTACAAAATTTGAATGCCTTAAGAATGAGATTGTCGGAAATTTGGGCGCCCCTTTTAATACGCAATTCGATGAATTATTCCCTGTCATTTATAATCAATATTTATTTGTCCTCTCAAATCGTTTGAGCAAAGTTGATTATGACCTATTTAATATTGAACTGAATAATCTAAATTCTAATTTCGAGAAAGAATTACCCTTCCCAAAGAATTCGAGAACAACCCAATTTAGTATTTATCACAATAAATCAAGAAATATTCAAGAAATATATTTTAGTGGTCTAAACCGTAGTGCAAAGAGAATACATACAGATATATTTTATGCCCACAGTTCAGGCAAGGGTTGGTCTGAACCAAAATCTATATCTGAAATCAATTCTGAACATTTTGAAGCATATCCATCTATCAGTGATGATGGTAGATTTTTATTCTTTTGTTCCGACCGCCCAAATAATTACGGTGAAATAGACCTTTTTATTTCTGAAAGAGTCAATGATAAATGGACTAATCCCCAAAATCTTGGTGCTGAGATCAACACAAAATATTCAGAAATAACACCCTTTATTTTCGGCGATAAGTTGTTTTTTTCATCTAATGGCTATTCAGAAGATGGCTATGACATTATGGTTGCTGATTTTTCTAATGGCTCAGTTGCAAACATAAGAAAACTACCTCTCCCTTTTAATTCTCAATGGGATGAAAAGAGTCCATTTCTATTAGATAATCAACTTTATTTCACAAGTAATCGTCCGAATGGTTGTGGTGGCTATGATGTGTATGCCTTTAAATATTGTATGGATGCAGTATTAGAAATCAATTTAATTGCTTCCGATAAATTAAAAGACAATTATGGGAAAATTACTATTACCAGTAATAATGAAGTTTTATTGAATTCAAAAGAATTGAATAATCCAATTGTTAGAATTAAATTAAAACCAGAGAATTCATATAATTTATCGTTTTCACATCCTTGTATGTTGGATTCAGTGATAAAATACAATTTATTTGTTCCTTGCTCTGACTCATCAGTTCTGAAATTTGTTTACGATATACAAATTCCTGATGTTTACGAAGAGTTTACATTTGAAGAATACCAAGTGCCATTTTTTGTAACAGGATATTATTTGCCAAATGTAAGAAAAAATTTAGAAACTTTGCGTCTGAAATTTTCATATAATTTAATCGGAAATACTGATTCAACAAGATATATAGAAAATCCTGGTCCAATATATGATGCTTACACAAATACTGTCGAAAAAGCTTTGAATGATGCAAAAGATTTTATAATACACAAAATCAATATGTTAAAGGGAGATTGCATTCGTGGAAATTCAAAACTCGAGATTAAGTTGATTGGATATGCTGACCCGCGCCCAATTTCTCCATTAGCTCGGTATGATGGTCCACAAATTGATGACGATGAACTCGAATTCAGTGTCTATCGTGGTGCAATTATTGATAACAATCAACTATCCAAACTTAGAGCATATTTTACTGCGGATTATATTCGCAAAGCAATATTAAACGAATTTGGAGACATTTTCCCAAAAGATAAAATACAATGGAAAATTGAAGGCAGGGGTATTGACGATTCACCATCTCTTGCTAATGAATATAAAAGAAGAGTGAGTATAAGCATTTCGATTAAATAACCACAAATCACTACAACTTTTCGATTTTCTTTGATTATCACCAATCGGAACAGTATATTTGAAATTTATTTTTTGCTAATATTAAAAAGTTAGTAAGTTCAAATAATAATAGGGGAAAAAATGACACCATTTGAAAATCTGATTCCATATGATTTTACAGTTCAACAAAACATCGAAAAGCAAAAGAAAGCTCTTGAGAAAGTTCGAATAAGTTTTGGTAAAGAATATCCAAATATAATTGGGGGCAAGGAAGTTTTTACAAATAAGAAAACTAAATCATTCAATCCATCCCATCCTGATGAGTTAATAGGAACTTTCCAAAAAGCAGGACAAAAAGAAGCTGAAATGGCAATTAATGCAGCACACAAAGCATTCGAGTCTTGGAAATATACATCAGCCAAAGAAAGGGCTGATTATTTATTCAAAGCCGCAAAAATTATGAAAAAAAGAAGGTTCGAGATAAATGCATGGATGATTAGTGAAGCAGGGAAAAATTTTGCCGAAGCAGATGCTGATACTTGCGAAGCCATAGATTTTTGCGAATTTTATGCACGCGAAGCTATTAGATACGGACTGGATCAACCACTAACACCATATCCAGGCGAGAAGAATCGTTATTTTTATATTCCTCTCGGAGTTGGTATATGTATCCCCCCGTGGAATTTCCCATTTGCAATTATGGTTGGCATTACCTCTGCTGCATTTGTTACTGGTAATACAGTAATTTTAAAGCCTTCATCAGATACGCCAATGATGGCTTGGCTTTTTAGTGAAATTATGCGTGAAGTCGGTTTGCCTGATGGTGTACTAAATTATTTCGTTGCCAGTGGAGCAGAAGCAGGCGATTATCTAGTTACTCATCCTAAAACCCGTTTTATTACATTCACTGGCTCGATGGAAATTGGATTGAGGATAAATGAGTTAGCCGCAAAAAAATCAGAAGGTCAGATTTGGATTAAGAGAGTAATTGCAGAAATGGGCGGCAAAGATTCTATTATTGTTGATTCAGAAGCCGATATTGACGATGCTGTTAAAGGGGTTACAACTTCTGCTTTCGGTTTCCAAGGGCAAAAATGTTCTGCTTGTTCAAGAGCTATTGTAGATAAAAAAGTTTATTCTGAGTTCGTCAAAAAGTTAAAGACAGCAGTTGAAGCTCTAAAAATTGGCGACCCAGCTGAAAATTACCCTGTTGGACCTGTCATAAATGCAGCCGCAGAACAGTCAATGATAAGTTATATAGAAATTGGTAAAAAAGAAGGGAAATTACTAGCCGGCGGCAAGAAAGCTGTAGGATTGAACGGTTATTTCATCGAACCCACTGTATTTACTGATATTGACCCAATGGCAAGATTATCTCAAGAAGAAATTTTCGGACCGATATTAGCAGTTATAAAAGCAAAGGATTATGATGATGCACTTAAAATTGCCAACAATACAATTTATGGTTTGACCGGTTCGGTTTACTCGATGAATAGGAAAAAATTAGATAGAGCTGTAAAAGAATTTCATATCGGGAATGTATATTTAAATAGAAAATGTACTGGGGCTATTGTTGATGTACATCCTTTTGGTGGATTCAATATGAGTGGAACTGACTCAAAAGCAGGAAGTAGAGACTATTTATTACTATTCTTACAAGGTAAATCAGTTTCGGAAAAAATAACAAAGATTACAAAACGTAAATAGCATTATGAAAAATATTATAACATTAGTCATTGGTATTGTTGCTGGTGGCTTTTTGGGTTTTGTGTATTATTACTTCATCGGCTGTAATGGAGGTAGCTGCCCGATAACATCGAATCCATATATTTCAATTCTGTATGGTGCTATATTTGGTCTTGTATTAACGTTTCCGACAAAAAGGAAAAATGGCAACAAAACACAAGACAAAAATTGATAAAAACATTAGCATCGAAGATTTAGTTGAGCAAATACCCCAAGCGATTACATATTTAATGGAAAAAGGTATAAGGTGCCTCAGATGTGGTGAGCCAATCTGGGGCACTTTAGAATCCGCTGCTGAAGAAAAAGGGTTTAATAATGAGGAAATAGAATTATTTGTAGCTGGGATTAATTCGCTTACTGATTAAATC
>JBBISM010000077.1:4415-10813 GCA_037441245.1 Ignavibacteria bacterium
CAAATTAATTTAATCGTAATCAAAACCTATAACGAAAATTTATCAGCGGAAGATGCATCGGTTCATTTGTTTTTGCGAGATTTCCGATTAATAAAGCTGAAGGATTTATTTCAATATTGAAATTGGAAACCTTTGTTTCGAAGTCTGCTGTTTTAGTGGCTACGAAATAAGTCAGGAAATAACCTAAACCACCACCAATAACAGCAAATAGTGGAGCATATTTTATTTTCTCTGGGAAAGAATCAACATCGGAGCTTAGTATAGAACCTAATCCAGTGCCTAATAAACCGCCGCTAAATGTTGCAAGAGTATTATAAATTCCATCTGATTTAGAAAAATCATATCCTTTTACTAATTCATTTCCGAGTATTAAACCAGCAACACCCCCGAGAGACATTAATGAACAATATACTTCAGGACTTTTGTTGTCTCCTAATACAAGTAATGAAGCTGGTAATAAGGTTCCAATTATCCAAGAATTTAATTTAAAGCTAACATCTCCTTCTGTGTAATTTTGTGAATTTGCAATGTTTGCTCCTAATGTATATCCCAAAGCACTTGTTAGAAGTACTGTAACTGCAGTTGCTTGAGCGTCAAATTTCTTTGGAAAACCTTTGAGAAAATCTACAGCCCCTGCGAAGTATATCCCATAAATACTGCCTACTGTAGAATATAACAAAATGACATTTGATTTACCGCCCGAAAAGTTGTTTTTCTTAGCTATATGGTAATTTGTGATTAATTCAGTGAGACTTCCAATTAACATACCTGTGTATATACCTTGCAAAGAAACTTCTTTACCACCTATGAGTAATGAAAGTAAGGCTCCATGGCCAGTACCAAGAATTCCTCCACCCGAAGCGAAGTTTGCTATACCATCGGTGATATCGGAATTTGCACAAATGGAATAAGGAATTAGAAAACCAACACCAGAAAATATCAACCAGGTTCCGACGACATCAGAGAATTTATTCAATTCCAGTAGAATTGGTACCGAAGGTCCCCAAATAGAAAGGGATAATATTGCGGTTGTGGCAAGAAATTGTGGGCGTCCTTCTTGGTTTAGATATAAACTAATGTCCTTTTCATAAATGGCATCTGTAACAATTTTTCTTAATTCGTTGACTTTGAATTCATTTAATTGGAGGCGGTCTTTTTTAGGGTAGTTATCAGACAAATAGAGTATTTCCAAAAAATACATGTCAGCCCCCGCTTTATATAAACGTGCTTCTAATACATTATCGAATTCATTAAATAACTCAAGTTTTCTTGCGGTTGTTCCAATTAACGTTGTTATTTTGCCTTCTCTATCTAATGGAACCAGTAGCTCTTGTGCTGATGAATTTAGAAAGGTAAGTATTAGCAAGGTGCAGGTTAAAACAGATGCTTTCTTCATAGCGAATCCTTTTAAAAATATTGATACTAAATCATTTTTGATAATTGAATAATTACAATTTAGTACAATTAAAAGCTATGAATAAACCCCGCTGATTGTATAAACATTATTTTTATTGTAGAGAAACACTAAATGTAAAGAATATTAATCTATGCCGGAATTAATTAATATTTGGAATACCGACGTTTTGCCCAAAGATATATTGAGTTATAAATAAATTGATTTTGAAGAAAGAGTTGATTATGAATAAAAAAGAGATTAGAATCTATATCTCAGATTTAATATTGGCATAATTATGGGTTCTTTTGTTTTAAGTACATTCCCCAAAAAAAACCCCGATGGATTAAATTCGATATTTAAATCTGATGTTTTGGACTCTAATTTAGTTGATTTTCTATACATTGAATATGTCAAATAATAACCTAATCCCCCGCCCAGAGTAGAAATAAGAGGTATAATTTTATAATTAGAACCCTCTTTAGAACTAATTAATAAACCGATGCCCGCACCGACCAAACCCCCACCTAAAGTGGCAAGTGTGTTGAATGTGCCTTGAGAAGACTCGAAATCATATCCTCTAACTAATTCATTCCCAAGAATTAATCCACCCAAGCCTACTAAAGCCATAGAAGCCCGGTAAGCATTTGCTTCTTCGTTCTCAATCAAGACAAGAATTGAAACAGGGAGAACTGTACCAAGCAACCAGGCATTCATTTTGATTCTTACATCGCCAGGTGTATAATTCTGTGTATTTGACATTACAGCACCAATCGTATAGCCCAAGCCGGTAGTTAACAAAGTAGTTCCAGCGAATGGTATAGGACTTGGTTCATCAAAGAAATTAAGTATACCGGAAAGATAAATACCATAAGCAGTACCGACGGATGAATAATTTATTAGTAGTGATGATTTGCCGGAAGTGAAATTATTTATTCGTGCAATGTTATAATTTATTATCAATTCTGATACACTACCAAGGAGTGCTCCGGAATAAACACTACGAACAGGTGCATTCCTTCCAGTTAAGAGATAAGATAATAAGACACCATGACCGATACCAAGCCATCCACCAGCACTGGCAAAAGAAGACATACCTTCAGTTACTTCTGAGTTTTGAGTGATATAATTGAGTGATATAATAAGGAATAATGAAACAGAGTCCGGAAGTCAAAAGGGATAAACCTGTTGCAGTAGCTCCATTGCTTATGTCAAATAATATTGGTACTGAAGGACCCCAAACAAATAGTGAAAGCAGTGCTGTGTTGATTAAAAAATCAGTTCGCCCTTCCTGATTGAGATACAAGCTGTGATTGCTTGAATAAATTGCCTGCGTAACCTTTGACCTTAATTCTTCAACTTCGGTTTCAGTTAATTGTTTTCTTGATTTTACTCGCCGATTTTCAGATAAATAAATTACTTCTAAAAAGTACTGATTATCATCTGTTTTGTAAAGTTGCACTTCTACTAAATTTTCAAATTCAGTGAATAAATTCAATTCCCTTGCTGTTTTGTTGTCAATAAAAAATATTTTACCAGCACTATCGAGAGGGACTACCAATTCCTCTGCTGATAATTGAAGACTTAATAGCATTAATATAAACCCGATAAGCAGTTTCATATAAATTCCATAATTTCCAACTAATTTATGAAATAATTGTAAATAAAACAAGAAAATAATGAGGAACGTTTTAAATAGAAAGTCTGGTTGGTAGATAAAAAACTTGAAAATCAATTTATCTCAGCATATTTCTTTGGGTATTCATAAAATCTGGTTTTTCCTTTTGAATAAGTTATATCAGCCCAGCTATCAATATTGAAGTCAATGCATACCACAGCACAAGTCTGAAGATTATCAATTACTAAATCACTCAAGTAGGTTACTAAATGATGCAAATCTGGATTATGTCCAAAAAGCATAACACAATTTAATTTATCTTCCGAATTGCTAAGAATCTTAATTATTCCATTTGCTCCTTTTTCGTAAATATCATTGTTCGTTTCTATGTGATTTAGAGAATAATCCAATTTTTCAGCAAAATGTCGTGCTGTTGATAAAGCTCTAATTGCAGGGCTCGATATAATTTTATCGGGCTTAATTTTTTTAGTGGCTAAAATTGATGCCATAAATGGGGCGTCTCGTAATCCTCTTTTGTTCAAAGGACGTTCAAAGTCAGTTAATTCAGAGTTATCCCAGCTTGATTTTGCGTGTCGAACAAATATTACAGTTTTCATAAATTTTTCTAAAAATTATTATTTTTTTCACCAAATAAAATTTTTTCAGCTTCAATTACTTCCCGTACTCTATTAGCTAATGCACTTTGCTTTCTTTTTTCATAAGCGTCAATCAATAGATTACCAATTTCATCACGATAGTATCTTCTCAAATCTTTATCTTGTATTTGCATCCAGGCTCGTTGGTCGAAATATACTTTTAGGGTATTAATTACAGAATTTGGTTTATTAAGAGAATCTAAAATAGCGTTATTTAAAACTTTATCAAGTTTATCTATAATTATTTGGTCATACTCACTGAGGCTTGTATTCTCATTTTTTTTAGAATTATACCCCCTGATTTTGCTTTCAAGTGCCATTAAGACTTGTTTATCGGAAAAGTCATAAATTTTGTAATCAATTGGCACTGGTGGTCTAATTCTTATTTCAATATCATCGGGAGACTTCAGAAAATTTGCTAATCTTAGTTGTTCGTATATTAATTCTGCATTTTCGGCACGGAGATTTGTTTCAATAAATAATAAACCGCCCCGAAGAATCAATTTCCCAAATAATCCAGAAAATTTATCGAAGTGCTTTAAAATCACTTGTTTAATGAATTGTGCCTGATTATAGACTCTTTGATAATCATCTCCACCCAAACCAGTTCTGGAGCGTAGTATTTGTAATGTTGAACCAGGGTCATTATAACCGAACCATTCGAGAATGCCCATAGCTTGAGAAAAGCCAATCTCGGCGTAATAATGGATTCTATCTAATCCAGCAATATTTGCGACTTCCTCGAAATATGCTTTTCTGCCTCGTGATGCGTACATAACAGTTAACTTATTTTGACCTGTTGTATCATCGAAACCAGCATCGGCAGGGGTATCGCGAGGAATTGAGGTTATTTCAATTTTTCCTTGTTCGACTAATATTGATAATATATGGTTTGCATCAGCGTGCTTATATCTCGAACCTAATCGTGAATCAACACCTATCACGGCGATATTTATTCGTCTTCCAGTAAAAACCCGTCTAATTGATACTCCAGCTTTCTTGTCTACATCATAGGGTATATTGAGGTATTTTGCGTCGCTAACACGTATGATATGCTCGGAGGTATCTTTATCTATGGTAATTGCTTTTATATACTCTTCATCGTTTTGCTCCTCTTCTTTTACTTCGGTTTCAGTTGAGGGTGGGACTGCTTCATTTCCTATAATATCAGGCAGAAATGAGATAAGTAACCAAATTGAAATAGCGGTTAATGATAAAAAGACAAAATATTTAGTTAACTTTTTCATACAAAATTAGCAACTTAAGAAATGTTTAAATTATCATTTTTTTTAGATTTGACAAATTAAAATTGAATATCTCGATTGTTTGTTCGAATAGTTAAATAAATTATAAATGGGTGTAATTTTTGAAAATATAAACTGTTATTATTAATATCAATAACTAAATCGGATATAAATATGAAAACCCATTTTTTATTTTTAATCATTTTAGTTTTCGCGATAATATTTTCTAATTGCGACAGTCCGTCCGTACCAGAATATCCAAAGCCAAGACTAATTACTCTCGATGGGAAAGTTTGGAAATGGGAAAAATATAAGGATTTGAATGGGAGCATAATAAATGTAAAAGACTCAAATTCCCATCCATTCTTCATACATTTTGTCAATGATTCGATTATTCGTGGCATTTCCGGATGTAATGAGTTTCAATTTTGTTATAGAATCGTTAATGATTCAATATTATCAAGGGGGGGTTTTACGACACATGTGGGTTGTCCATTAACTGGAATGTTCACTAATGGTTTGAGTTGTATGTACAAATTTTACGCAAACGAAGATGAGTTAATAATTAAAACAAATATAAAATCTCCCTGCTATCCTGAAGATGAAAATTGCAAAGTGTTATATTTTTCGAGAAATAGGTCGCAACCTAAATTTTATGATAGCGTTTACAAAGAATTTGATATCAACAGTGATAAAATAATAGATTTTTCATTTGCTTATATTTTTCATTATGATAGCACAGGACCACGTTCTCAGAAGTTCGTTATCCTATTGCCTGATTCTAATTATTTGGGTTTAATTTATCACCTGCAGCCATTTAAAGATGTTATTGATAGCAAGACGAGATTCAATAGAAGAAAAATTGTACTAATTTCACAAATACACAGATATGATTTTGGATGGTATGATTACTGGTTCCCATCTTTTAAAAATCTCTACTGGGCTGTTAAAGTATTATTACCCGATGGCTATCATTATGGGTGGTTCAATATATCAGTGAACGAATTCGGAGAGTATAAAATCAATGACTTTGCACTAAGTAAAGAACCAGAGAAACCAATAGTGATTGGTATGAAATAGCTTGAGAAAAATAATCCCAAGTTTAATATAGATATAAATGGAATTTTTAAGTTAAAACCAATGGAAATGGGAATGAATGAATGCAATTATTTTTAATTCATAAATGCGGGAGTTTGATATGGCAAGAAAACACTTCTTTTTGATATGTTTTTTGTGCTTTGCTTTGGTGTCTTGCAATGAAAGTTTCAATGCAAAGCCCGATAATAATCGTTATTTTTTAGCTGAAGTTGTGGTATTATCAGACATCAATTGTGGTTTTCCAGGTATAGTCATTATCGGCGACACCACAGGCATTCGAGATATTTTAAGAGATACAATTGCCTATCCTACTGTTCTATTACGAGGTATGTTTGTTACTTTAAAATTTCCAAAAAATCTATGCGAAATAGGTAAAAAAGTTTATGTCT
>JBBISM010000078.1:0-7450 GCA_037441245.1 Ignavibacteria bacterium
TAACAGCTAAATTTTTTGGTACATTTATTATCTCCGAATGCATTGCTATTCCAGCACCAGCACAGGCAACTCTATCGCCAATTCTGAATTCATCGCAATCGGATTCAATGACTATTCCCGATGCACTATAACCCAAAACCTTGTAAGCATCAAGTTTAGATTTGACCTTATTAATAGTAGATAATAAACCTTCTTTTTTAAAATATTGAAAAAGCATTTTCACTTGTTCTGGTTGGCGTTTGGCTCGTTTTAATAATGGAAGGCGTGTACTTTCAATTGATGTACGTTCTGTTCCAGCGCTTATTAATGAACTTGCAGTTCGCACAAGTATTCCACCTTTTCGACACATCGGAGCTGGCACTTCTAACAACTTCAATTCACCGGTTTTTTGATGCTGTAAAATCTGTAACATAAACTTTAAATATTACTTATAATTCATTGCTAAATTAACAATAATTATTCATTTATTCATTGAAGATTGGCAATTATACTAATAGTATTAACATCAGATATATTAGCAAGAGAAAAATATAAACACGCTTCAATTGAGGATATTTTCTTATAGAAAATTCATAAAAGAATGCAAATCCAATTGATACAAATTCTACTATAAATACTGCTATTAAAGTTTGTTCTAAATTCAATGAATTTGGATTTTTTCTTCCTATGCTATCAAAAAACGGGGTTCCATAAAGTATCATTAAATGAACTATATAAATAAATAGGGCATATTTACTGAACATCGAATAAATATTAGCCAATTTAGGAGTCAACAAATAAATGAACGAAGTAGCAGAAATAATCAGAAACACAAACGATAACCTATCAAGTGTCAGAGTTATACTCCCTAGCGGACCTGTTATATATTCCTCAGCAATATGAAAATATCTTATCAAATAATTCAGAAAGAAAAAAGATATACCGAGAATTATACCCCAGAGAATTACCAGTGTTGTCCTGTTTTCTGGCTTGATAGATTTTAAAATCGAACCAAATGCGGCTCCATAAAATAAGAAAGCAGTAAATGGAAATATCGGAAATATCGAGCCTCTTTTGCTATTCAAATAGGACGCAAAATATTCTGGTAATATTCCAAACCAATCAACATTATGAATATATGGATTAATAAATGTTATGCAGAAAGCGACTATAAATGATATTATTCCAAATGTTCTATCTTTTCTTGTAATAACAAAAATACAAATCAAAAACAACAATGATACTCCAAATAACTGCAAAATATTAACCTGGTAAAACTTTGTCAATAGATAGGATTGTGCCGAAAATATATGCCAGAACTTTGATACGGGCAATTGCAATATATATCCTATAAAAATGAGCAATAAAGACATCCGTATTCTTCTGAATACAGTTTTACTGGGCACTTTACCCTCTTCATCGCGCTTATTAGCAAATACGTGAACAGCACCCGATACAAAGAGAAAAACAGGAGCAGTCAAGCCCCGAACGTGATGCCAGATATTCCAGGGGAACACACTCGTATTAACAACATCTGGAGCTGCAAGTGCATATATAACGTGCCCTTGAATCATCATCACCATTGCTAAAAATCGGGCTAAATCCAATCCCGATAATCTTTGGCTCGATAGATAATGACCTTTCAAATCTATTTTTGAGATATGCCTATCTATTTTTGCCATTCAATCAGTTCAAATAATTTTTAATTTGATACTTCAATTGCATACTACTTTGAACCTTTCCTTTATAAAACACATCTAAAATAAAACTTTTTTTATAAAAAAATAAAAAATGTGTGGCAATCTTAAAACTGAAGCAATAAGATTTCTGTATTCAGCAGTAATTATATAACGTTTGCAAGACTAAGTTTTAACTTTAAATTGCAGAAGCTACTGGCTGGAAAAGATTATCTTGTCATATTCATTAAAACGGGTAATCATCTTGGTTTCTCCATTTTCAGATTCCCAATTGCGTGGGAAAGACAAAAAAAAGCAATAGCATCAAAATATGCCTTGTCTTAGTAGAACAGACATTCCTGTCTGTTTATTTTTACTTTGGCTAAAGCCAAATTGCATCTCCTTTCATTCCATTACCCCGCCGTAAATGGCGGGGCTATTTACTGTTTCTATAAATCAGATTAATGTCAGACAAGAATGTCTGACCCACGGGCAATTTATTGAACTCAACTATTTCGTGGTTTCTGCTAATTCTTCTTGCTGAGCTTTGGGTCTATCCCAAGAATCGGGGTCTCTCAAATATTCATCAATCGCTTTAGCAGCGGTTCTTCCGGCGCCCATCGCTAAAATTACGGTAGCACCACCAGTAACAATATCACCGCCGGCAAATACACCTCTTTTATTTGTCTTCATTGTATCTTTATCTACAATAATGTTCCCCCATTTATTAACTTTCAAATCTGGAGTTGTTTGGCTTATTATTGGATTGGAGCCATTCCCTATTGCAACAACAGCAACATCAACGGGTAATATTTCAATAGCTCCTTCGATCGGCACAGGTCTTCTTCTTCCGGAGGCGTCTGGTTCGCCGAGTTCCATTTTTTGTAATTTGACTGATTTTAACCATCCTTCTTCATCACCAATTAATTCAAGAGGAGCGACTAATAACATAAATTCGACCCCTTCTTCTTTGGCATGTTGTATCTCTTCAATACGAGCTGGCATCTCTGCTTCAGTTCGACGGTAAGCAATTATCCCCCTTTTTGCACCTAAACGAAGAGATGTTCTCACTGCGTCCATTGCGGTATTGCCACCACCAAAAACCACAACATTTCTACCTTTTACATCAAACATAGGAGTATCATATCGAGGAAAGTCATAAGCCTTCATTAAATTGACCCGTGTCAGAAATTCATTTGCTGAATAAACTCCATTGAGATGCTCCCCGGGAACGTTTAGAAAATATGGTAAACCCGCACCAACACCGATAAATATAGCATCAAACCGCTCTAATAATTCATCTACAGTTTCCATCAAGCCGATTACATAATTTTTCTCAAATTTTACACCAGATTGCTCAAGACCTTCAACTTCAGCTTTTACAATTGTTTTAGGTAATCTGAATTCAGGAATTCCATAAACTAATACACCGCCAATATCGTGCAATGCCTCAAAAACAGTAACATCATGCCCCATTTGAATTAAATCTCCAGCACAACTCAATGCCGCTGGACCACCGCCTACTAAAGCAACTTTTTTACCTGATTTGTCTTTTATCGTAGGTATTTGAATGCCTATATTTTCACGCTCCCAATCAGAAGCAAATCTTTCAAGATGTCCAATGGCTACTGGTTTAATCTTCTTACCAACAACGCAGACTTTCTCGCATTGGTCTTCCTGTGGGCATACCCGTCCACATACCGCTGGCAAAGCATTATCTTCTTTCAATATGGCGGCAGCTTCCCTGAACTTACCTTCCGTAATCATTTTAATAAAATCAGGTATTTTGACAGCAACAGGACAACCAGCTATACATAACGGATTTTTGCACATTATACAGCGTTGTGCTTCGAGTATCGCCATTTCCTCTGTATAACCTAAATTGACTTCTTTGAAATTCGTTTTTCGTACCTCCGGATCCTGCTCCGGAATGTGCTGACGGGGAATCTTCATCCGTTCTTTTGGACTCAATCCTTCCATTTATACTTTCTCCTTTTGCTCTTTCAATTCTGAAAAAAACATTTTGTCATAGTTGCACATAAAACTTTCTAAAGAATGTTGTTCCTGTAGTAAATACATTCTATTTCGTTTGGTTAATATATCGAAATTTACTTGGTGAGCATCAAATTCAGGTCCATCTACGCATACAAAAACCGTTTTATCATTGACAATCGCCCTACACCCACCACACATACCTGTGCCATCAACCATAATTGGATTTAAACTCACCACAGTTTTAATATTATATTTTTTTGTTAAATTAGCTACTGCGGACATCATTGGGATTGGTCCTATTGCAAGAATAAAATCAATTTTCGTTCCTGCATCTATTAATTCTAACAATTTACCTGTAACAAAGCCGTGGTATCCATAACTTCCATCGTCGGTTGTAGGATAAACCTCATCGCTGACTTTACGCATTTCGTCTTCTAAAATTACATATTCTTTCGAGCGTCCACCGATGATACTAATAACATAGTTCCCAGCATCTTTCAAAGCCTTAGCTGTGGGATAAGCAATAGCAGTACCAACTCCACCTCCTATACTAACCGCTGTCCCAAAATATTCAATATGA
The DNA here is from genome assembly GCA_037441245.1 of Ignavibacteria bacterium. Lineage (GTDB taxonomy): Bacteria > Bacteroidota > Ignavibacteria > Kapaibacteriales > UBA2268 > CALHGZ01. The sequence continues at coordinate 4,231 of JBBISM010000078.1, forward strand.
GATGGCTTGCCGAGCGGTCCTACAACATCTTGCACATAATCGCCAGCATTTAACATATTTAAATGTTTCGTTGACTTGCCTACACCCTGAACAATAATCGTAATCGTCCCCAAATCTATGTCGGAATCGGCAATAGTCAAGGGAATTCTTTCGCCTCCATCATGGACTCGCACTATTACAAACTGCCCCGGCTTACGCTTTTCTGCAATTTTGGGAGCAATTATCTTGAGCAATTTTATTTCTGGTGCTATAAACTTTGCTTCTATAATTTTATTCATTATCGTTTATCCAAAAAATAATGGAAAAATAATCCAATTAATAAAATCGGACAATAATCTATATTTTCCAAAAATACTAATTTATAGAAAATATCTGAAATTATTGACTCATTTTGTAATAAAGCTGTGTTAATAATTCGCTTATCTTCCGCCAGATATTGATAGTCTTAAATCTAAACCGACTTGCGTAGTGCTAAACCCTGGTTGAGATGCTCCTTCAGTGAAAGTGCCTTCATAACGTACAAAGAATGAAGCTGTCAAACGATTACTCACTGAGTATCTCGCTCGCGGTTCAAGTATAATTTGAGTATTTCCATCAAGAGTACGACCAGGATTGCCCGGACCTTGAAAACTCTCATCATCGAGTATGTCGTAGGTATTGCGCTTATTCAACTTAATCGAACTCATAAATGAAAATTCTAAATCATTCTTAAATTTGAATCCTAATAACGGAAACTCCCAACCCCGCAATAAATAGTTTGCTTGGATTGTAAATTCCTCGGTCGAAGTCCTTTGAATAAGTGAGCGATTCGAGGATTGAAGCTGGAACGTTGTGCTTGTATTATATCTGATTGTTGATGTAAGAGTTCCATCGAGTTTTTTCTCATCAAATCCAAGAGTAATTTGAACCAATGGCATAAAGCCATAATTGATTTGTTGCTGAGTAACTATTCTTCCGTTATCGGTCAACTGTGCAGTTTCCTGATATTGCGATTGATAGCGGTGCTGCAAACTTGCTCTTTTTATGACACTGCTCCAGATATCCCACTTTTCCAATCCATCCCATCGTAATTCCCAGTTAACTGCAGGCAAGAATTTACCCATTTGTCCTTTAAATATGCTTATTGCTTCTAATGCTTCGTGGAATGACTCTGATAATGCATTTTGTTTAGCTCTATTTTTAGTTATGTCGTCAAGTCCAGATTGGTCAATTTCAATTTCTTTTTGACGGTAATTATTAATGACATCTTCTACATCCCCGCCAAGATTGATACCTAAGAATGAAGGGAATGCCAAATATGAACGTGTATATGACTCCATTGCTATTACATTCGTAAATTTTGGTATGCCGTCTTCATCGGTTAATACTGTTTGATTTTTATTGAAGCTATAAATTGATGTCCATCTCAAATCTAAAACAGCACCTGGCCATAATTGTCTGTTTGTACCTATTGTCAGATTAGACTGCTGATTGAAATTGTCTTGCAATACTGCATTTGGGGGTCTCTTGCCTGGATAGGTTTCGAATCCGAAAAACGGAAATGTACTACTCGGCACTACTTTGAAACCACCGTGAGGATTGGATACTAAACCGAGTTGGTATGGGAAACTCGGTCCATAAATATCTTCGCTCGATTGGAATAAAAATCCTCGACCCCAAAAATTATTCATACCCGTACCGCCCAAAACTCCTGGATTTCGAGCGGAATTCTGCTGATTGAAATCTATTTGTATCTTTTCGTAATCAAGAAAAATAGTTTTGAATATCCTACCAATTGTTGCAAATATACCAGTGCCTGCTGATGATGTATCTGGGATACTTTGCTGAATGCCTCCGGTTCCCCGTTCGGGAATACCCCACCAATAATCAGCAGCTGATTTCAATCTAATCCCCATCCCAATACGAATAGAGTTATTATAGCCAGCATCTTTTGCTATATCCCTAATACGGGGGTCTGGTTGCAATGGGTTTGTCCAATTATATGTTGTATTATAAGCAGCGGACATATCTATATAGTTATTTATGCCAGCTATGTCTGGCAATCTTGGTAATAAATTCAATGTTATCGTTTGTGAATGATTATTATCATCGCCGAAATCAATTAATCCGCCCCTTTTCAAAAACATTCGTGATGATATTTCGCTTCCTGTGAGCTGTCTCCCTTGTTCATCGAATTCTAATCTTAGAAGTGTACTGCCACTATTAACGGAATAATCAAAAGTTGGATTTAAAAAACCGTTTTCTGCTATCCGCCAACTAAATTGAGCTTGCCTTAAAGCTGAAAAATCCCTGAAAATTGGGCTTGGAATAGGCAGAAACCTTGATTGCTCAGTTGTTCTACTCCTTTGCATTGATAAGCCTAACCCAACATTCGAAGGCAGAAGATTGAGCTTAAGCCCTTTATAAGCACTAATTAAGGGTACTTCGTTTGCCCATTTCAAAGGTTCGAATTCAAATATTTTTGGTAAAGTAACTGAATATTGAGAATTCAATCTCCAAATCCACCTGAATCGTTCTTCAACAACTGGTGAACGCTCAAATTCTTGAGAATATGAATATCCAAAGCTCATTCTATTCAAGGTTTCACGGATTAACCAATGTTGAATCGGCAATCCCAATTGAACACCGGTTAATGCCCAGCTATCCAAAACTCTCACGGTTTGAGAACGTGTTCTTACAGAACTTGCAGCTTCATCAGCTTCTTTTTGAGTACGTCCCTCATTCAATAATTGCTGCCTTTTAGCATCGGCAGCACGCATCAAATTGATGTCATTATTGGCAACATATTCCGGATCCTGTACATACTCGGCGTGTGTATATGTAATGGGGACTTTCATTTGACGAAAACTTTTTGGCGCAAACTTTTCTAATCCAGCTTGAACTGAAAAAGTCCAATCCGTATTATTAATTCTATTGCCAAATCTTTCTTCTAAGCTATGGAAATTTGGTTGTGCATTTTTATATGAAAAATTAACCTGCCCTAAATCAGCGAGTTTCAAATCTATATTGCCCACTCCGCCCCATCCAGTTCTTTTCTCTGGGCTGATTAATCTCAATTCATTTATCCACATCGTTGTCGTCAATTCATTGGGAAATCGCTCTGCAGGGTTGGCAATACCAACCGCAAAAAATTGAACCCGTGTAAGTATAGGATTACCCTTAATTGCAAACTTAGCACTGGGGTCGCCTGGCACAGGAAACTCTTGGCGTTCAAATATCA
>JBBISM010000078.1:7484-7898 GCA_037441245.1 Ignavibacteria bacterium
TAAATCTGATAATTCAATAGAAATATCTTGCCATCCTCTAATCAACGGTCTTCTATATTCATAATAGTTCGATGAATCAATTCCGAAGCGAATAAATGCTTCTGCCCTCGGTATCGTACCGGGTTGATATCCGTCAGGCATTGCACCATCGCCGTGGATAAAAAACTTCAGTTTCTTGTAGTAAAATATATCCAATGGTCTAAAAAATCGAGCAGCCATTCTCTCATCGCCATAACGCAAATTTCTGACACCAACAGAAAGAGATTGCTCATTGAGATAAAACTCTCTCGTCTGATCATCACTGCCAATCATTTTAGGGGGTCTTACTCCTGGCGGGAGAGTATAATAATCTGGAGGTCCAGAATTCTCCTCCCTATTTACAAATGATATTTGCAAAACACTATCTAATGGCGA
>JBBISM010000078.1:7920-10784 GCA_037441245.1 Ignavibacteria bacterium
CGTTGCCATAATGTTCCTACTAATTTCCAATCTGCAATTTGCAATCGAATATCCCCGCCCTTAAACCATACGCGTATGTATTGAATATTTGAATAAGATGGGTTCCCGACAGTACGACTCGGTTTCCTTATTGGTATTCGCCATAAATACCAACCATTACTTCCACCTCCGACAATTTGTGGGTTTGTTATTGGATTATTATCAAGAACCACTTCATACGAGAAATAATCATTAGCTAAGGCTAATGTTTGGCCATTGTTTCTATTTAATATCTCAGTATCTGGATATTGTCCAGTTTCAGCAACTAATGAATTTCCTTCGAAATTATTGTAATTCACAAAATCAATTCCATTTTCCTGCCTTGTTCGGTCGTCAATGTAAAAATTAAATACATAATTATCCCGAGCAGGGTCTTTTTCCAAACTCAGGGGATAAGGATAAAATCCTGTTGTACGCTCTTCTTCATCGAACAATATGTCTATACCTCTATCTTCGCCTTCATCGATAATACCATTGGGTATTGGATTCACGCCCGAGCCATCCTCAGTATCAAGATAACCGTTGGGTATGATTTCTTCACTTATTTGCCCAATATCAATAAACATCCGAGAAACATTTGCACCGTCAAAAGGGGGCAAAACTCTCATCATTATTTCGATATATTCAATATTTTCCGTATCAAAATTAGTATTGAAGGTTGAGAATAATTTCATAAAGCCACCCCAAATTCTTTCCCGATTTTCGGGCTTTTTACTAAATTGGTTCAAGGGGTCAAACATTGGATTTAACGTATCCAAAAATTCAGGGTTACGATTATAAATACCCCTTTTATCAGGAGCAAACCGTATTTCCAAAGGTGAAAAATTTGAATGCCCTGTTGTGATAGAGCGATTAGGATATACCTCTTTAATAGGTACACGAGGTACAAAAAATTGCCACCAAAAAATCTTGCCCCGATACAAAGCAGATAAGGAATCATAAGGTGCTATTGAGCTATCAACTGGTTGTGAGCTATGTTGCCACTGATTCGGATTTAATCCTAAAGATATATTCCTTTGCGCACCTTCGAAATCATCAATATATACAACCGGTTCGCTGTTATCTGATGTAATTTCTGAATATCTTTTATTTGGTTCAGGTAATATCATTGCCATTTCACCACGTACTGAAAGTGAAGATGGAGCTTTAGTATTATAAAAAGGCAGCCAATCCAATGCTTCGGTTATCCATTGAGCATCCCAATTAAAACGACCATCTAATCCAATAATAGAATTTGAAACGGGTTCGTCGCCTAATCTGACTCTATCAGTTACAACTGATTGATCGTAGTGCATTGCGGTAAATCCAACCAATGCATCGGCTTTTCTCGAGCGATGTAGAATATAATCGCCTCTTATACCTGCTAATGTCCTTGTCGAAATATTAAATACGTCGTGCTGTTCATATTCAATTTTTAAATCAGCATTAGGAAGCATTGCTCGAGGATTTCTAAGGGTTAATGTACCAGTATAATAGTCAACTATATAATCCTCAAACTCCCTCATCTCTCGCCCGTCGAGTGTAATCCGAACACTATTCGGTGCTAAATTGAATGCTCCTAATGATATTCGGTTTGTAGCTCTGCCTGAGACTTCACCAGAAATAATGAATCTATCACGTGCTGTATTTCGGCGTGCTATATCATAAGTAGTATCATAGACTTCTGGGAAAATATAAGTATAAGCTAAATCAGGATTACCCAGTTTTTCAAAATATTCAATTAATTGCCCCCTGAAAGGTTCGGGATGCGGGAATGTAATTTCTCCTCTAAATGCATCAAAATAAGGCCAAACTAAATCAAATTGTCCATCCGGTGGAGGAGAACCTGTGCCATTATTAACCTGATCTACTTTTAATATTGTTACTAATTTATCGGGGGCTCCTTCTAATACATCAGTTGAATCATTACTTTGGGTTAAATACCAAACTCCGATTTTCGTTTCCTGAACATTTACATTAGTAGCATTTATAGAATATTTATTCTTCATCTGCCTGTCCCATAGACTCTTGTGTTGGGGCTGCAAATTTGGGACATAGATTAGCTTCAAAATTAAAGTATCTTTAGTTTCGCTTCCTGCTGAGAATGTTCCATAATATAAGTCATCTTCTGGTTCTGATGTTGCGCCCTCAATTCGATATGCTATTGCATAGGTTCTATCTTGTCGCAGGTTGTTTATTGTAAGAGTTCCTAAATTTAAGTCAGCGCTATAACGATTTGTATCAAGTCTAATAAAGCGTCCCCTTTCGACTCTTCCTGTTTGAATCATCGAATTTTTCAGATTATTATCATATCTTTCTGGATTAGGTCTTTGCCTTAACTTTTTGGGTTCTAAATCAGCAAATGCGACAGCTTCAGCAGAATGTATATCAGTAAGCATATTGGTAGTTTCCCAAACCTCTATTTCCTTAACTCTTAAATGCGATGCATTTGCAGGTATTATTGGTGTATTAGACGCAAAATAATCTCTATAAACGACTTTATAAGCAGTATCAAGGAAAAAATGATTCCGAGAATAATCATAAGCACGTAACTGGAATGGTTGCTTGCTTGTACCACCACGAACATCAACAAACCTTCTTTCGCCTCTTTTCTGAGAAAATAATGTCTTTAAATACAAAGGACCAAATTGCATATCTACTCTTGCACCGAATAATGCCTCGCCACCACGAATCAAGCTTGTCTGCAGTGGCAAAGATACATTGCCTACCTCGACTAATTTGATAATATCATCATCATGACCTTCATAACCTAATTTGAACTTGTTTTGATAGTCAAATGTTCGATTTGTATTCCAATCAGTCCCCAGTTGGAATTTATCACCAAT
>JBBISM010000079.1:0-3978 GCA_037441245.1 Ignavibacteria bacterium
GCATCAAGTAATTTAATTCTTTTTAATTCAATCTCATTTATGTTAGTAACTTTTGTAATTTTTTCGGTTTCGCCCGAAACAATCAATTCACCGAGATAGTAATGCTTTAGTGTATCTTCGTTTTGGGCAAGCACTGTATTGCAAATGAGCAATAGAGTTATGTAGGTTAATCTTTTCATTCGTCCCTCATTGTGATTTGTTCATAATTTTGGTGGTTTTTGGTAGAATTCATAATAAATCGAGCTAATATATCCGAAATAAAATGAATTGGATGGAAGAAAGCATTTTTTAAATTTTGTCTTTTATTTCTGGTGAATTTATTCTTAATTACATCAAATGCTGAAGGTAATAAATCCTTGCTTATATCAAAAATTTTGTCGAATGAATTGAGACCAATTTTTTGCCAGAAAGATTTAATGTTATAATCTTTTGATGCAATGGATATTAAATTGAATGCAAGGAGTATTAGGATTGCCCTTGTTATAATTTTCAAGCCGTTAATTAATGAGCTATTTGAATAATTTATAATCCATATTGCCGAATCTTTTTCGATTGATAATACTGGATAGACAACAAGGCATATTAAAATCATTATTATAAGGAACTTATTGAAAACTTTTTGCAGTATAATTGGCTTTAAGACAATAATTGTAAAAATTGAGATAGAGCAGATGATAGATGATAATTCGAACGGCAGAAATGCTGATACAAACAAGATTAATGACAATATTTTGATAACCGTTTTATTCATTTTTCAGATAAATATTTAATTTTTTCTTTAGTGTGAATAGCTATTCGTTCTCCTAAAATACCTGCAATAGTGCCGGCAAATGCATAAAACACAATGAGAAATGAAAGGAAATAGTATATATTTGCGGAATTCAGCCCTAAAATACCAGACAATTCTTTTGCTATAAAGTTATATATATTGACAATATCAATTCCGAAAACGAATAATTGTGCAATTATTCCGTGAGTTAATGTATAAAGCATAATAAAAATGCCAGCAATTATAGATGAGAATAAATTAGATTTAGAAAAATAGAAAATTAATTCAGCAATGAGTGATTCCATAATAATAGCAATCATCGGAGCGATAAAGAATCCACCAGCAGAAACGGCTTTAAGCGATGCAGTTACTGATGCAATCAATAGCAAAGCTCCACGCTTGCCTATGAATTTATTAGCAATGATTAGAATTATAGCTGAAAAAAAGGTTAATATAGTTCCACGAAATGGGATTTTCATAATATGCAGTGAATTTCCAAGCAAAATTTCAAATGCTGCCCAAATTGCAGCAAAAATTGCAATTAATTGAATATCGTCCTTATTTAGTATTGCTTTTTTCATAAAAAAAACCTCACGGAAAGTGAGGTTATAAAATCATATAAACTTGATTCTATTTCTCCTTTCCAATTACGAACCAATTCGCAGGGAGGTAAAAGGGTTTCCCCTTTTGCCCTATCGGCTTTACGTCATAGCTTAGATGCCTTAGACTATAAAGCTCGGAGAAAAATTTATTTCAAATAACTATCAACAGCCCTCTCTTTTTTGTTTTGGTTTTTTGCTACCACCAGCAGATGACGGTGCTTGTATTTTGGGAGCAACTTTTGATGAAAATTCGGATATGTTGCTTTCTTTATGTTCATTGCCGAATATGGGTGTGCCCCCAAAGAACTTGCTTATTTCAATTATTCTTGAATCTGAATTTTCAATATTCAGACGAGGGAATATAACACTTTCTTTCCAATTATCAATGCCTCCAACAAGTATATAAACATTTTTGTAACCCAATGTTTTCATCAATAACCAGGATTGGGCGGTTCTAAGTTCATCGTCTGAGTAAATAATAAATTTATCGTTTCTCAGCAATTCTGATGTTTTTATTTGTGTTAGTGGTATATTTTCAGCACCAGGAATAGCATATTCATTGTATTTGGATTCATTGCGTAAATCAATAAGACGATAGTCAACCTTGCCTTGAATTATCCAATCTGCTAATTGCATAGGATGAATTATATTGTTTGTATCAATTATATTCAAAGCTAATTCCTCAGTATTGACTATTGATTTATTGCTCGAGTCAGGATTACCAAAAAAAATTGCAACAAATCCTAAAATCAGAGCTAATAAAGCTAATTTATTATTTGTTGATAAATTAATTTTTTTCATCTTTCACCTCAATAGTTTTTTGAGTAAATCTTTTTTCAGCCCATTCAGCAGCAATGAAGCCAGCTAATGCCATTAAAACGACTGCAAAAACGAGTATTCCATAAGGTATAAGCAAAACGTCGGATAGATTCAATTTACCAATTGCAGTAGAATAATAAAAAGGCTCGATTATAGGGAAAATTAAGCTCAATCCAAATGTTCCGGCTATTACCCCAAATAGAAAGAATAAGCCGTCCAATTTTCCCGTGCTTGCTGCTACAAGTGAAGTTCCAGGGCAATAACCACCAATTATAAATCCGAAACCAAGTATAAGCCCGCCTACAATTTGTGGAACTAAAAAAGTTTCATTGCGATATATCAGATTATAATCGAGAATACCAATAATAGAAAGATAATATACTCCAATCATAGCGGTTACGATAGCTGTAAACATCACTTTGAATACAGCTAAATCTGTGAAATAGAATTGTGAAGCCAATTTTTTAGCACTGCCGAAACCTGCCCGTTCAAGGAAAAATCCGAAGCCAATTCCAATCAAGAAAGCAATGATGAAGCTGAATTCTTCGCTGAACAGATCGAATTTATAAAATGGTGCAATCATCTCCACTGCCTCCTTAAGAAGTAAGCCAACATATAAGCACCAGCAAAAACGGAAAGCATAAAAGCCCATGAGCCGAAGTTCAATAAAGCCCCGCCTGTAAGTGCTTGTCCACTTGTGCATCCTCTTGCTAATTTAGCACCAATACCCATTAGAGAACCGCCAAGAAATGCAAATAATAATCTTTTTTTGTCGGTAAAGTTCGGTCCTCTTTCGATACCATATTTAACTCTACCAGCTAAAATTCCTGATATAAAGCCACCAAAAAGGACTCCGAGAACTTCGAAAACAAGCCAATCCCGAAGTGGATTGGAGTTCCCCTCGAGATAAGATTGATAAAACGCATTATTGTGAGCGAATTCAGCATCAATTGTATTTACTAATGCTGCGAGTGAAGCCGAGAAAGCACCCGATGCTCCAAGCCCGCGTCCCATTATCACAAATGTAGCTAATAGAACCAATCCAAGACCAATTCCAGCAAGATATGGATTAGAATATGGCTTTGGACTTAAATAAATATGCCCATTATTTTTTGTTTTTTCCATTGTTTAAACCTCATTTATTTTATGACATTATAGATAGCTGTGTTCCATTCAGTATATTGCCCCATCGAAACAATTATGAATCTAAGAACCAATCCCCCAAATATAACAAGTATCGGGGCTACTGGAGTATGGCGAATTTTTAAATTGACTGCAAGTAATTGAATTATTAATGGAATAATTATTCCAATAAAAATAACGAAAATCCAGAATGTTGCTGTGTATGGTCCTGACAAAATTAAGTGTATTGCTTCGATATGAACTTTTGTTGATGTTAGAAAGCCAATAATCATCAGTGCTATTATGATAAGCTCAGCAATTAGAAATCCATTATCAGCTTTTGCAAGCATTCTTCTTTCATCGGCATCACGACCAACCAGATGTACAAATGCTGCTGCTGTGGATAATCCCGAAACAAGAAATAATATCCATAGCATAGGGGTATTCCACACTGGTCGAGCTACGAATGAACTCAACAGGATGCCTGTATAAGTGCCTAGAAGTCCACCAACTATCATACTTGATGCACCAATAATTTTAACTAAATATGATTTTTGATTGATTTTGTCTGATATCGGTTTTAGAAATTTTAACTTGTCTTTCAGTTCATCAGGAATTCTGATTAACGCATTTGCTACAAGAATAGGATACACGAGAAAAAGAATC
>JBBISM010000079.1:3991-5925 GCA_037441245.1 Ignavibacteria bacterium
CCAAGCACCCCACGACATTGGAGACCACCATTGGAATGTAACATACATTCGCCAAAAATGTATCTTATATTCTAAATCTAAAAATAGAGCCAGCATACCAATCGTAATTGCAAAAATTGCTACTATTGGAATTAGGAAACAAGAGCATTTGGTATTTTGAGTTCTGCCAGTTAAAATGAAATAACCAGATATCATCATCATTCCAGCTACAATACCGCCTAAAAAAAGATATACCGCAATTTCCCAACCCCAGATATGAATCGAGGGGTCAATCATTGGATTATTTCGTGTGATTACTAATTCATTAATTACTTATCTCCGTTAAGTCAAATAATAAACTTGTGGTTCGGTTCCTGCTTGTGGTATTAAAGTTTGATATTTTCTTGATTTTAATAATTGGCTTACTTCGCTCATAGGATCGTCCAAATCACCGAAATACATACAATGAGTAGGACACACCTCAACGCAGGCAGGTTTATCGCCGTTCTTAACTCTATGATCGCAAAAAGTGCATTTCGATGCATAGCCGAAAGGATGTATGAATCTTGCATTGTATGGACAAGCAGCAATGCAGGCTTTGCAACCACTGCATTTTTTATCATCAACTAAAACGATTCCTCCGAGGCTCGAAATGTAACTTGCACCACAGGGACAACAATATACGCAGGGGGGGTTAGCACAGTGATTACATCTTTCGCTCCTGTTTTCCTGATGCAAATCAGGGAATTTTCCGATTGTTTCGTATGCTAACCAATCTCTGTTATAACCTTCTGGAACATTATTTTCAGTTTTGCAAGCAACTACGCAGTCCATACAACCGACACATTTCTTGGTATCTATGACCATTGCAAACCTTGCCATTTACGCCTCCGTAAGAATAGTAACAAAATTGACATTCATTCCCGTTCCGCCCATAATTGGGTCAACATTGTATTTGGTAATAAGTTCGGCATCACTTGCTCCCCTCATATAAGCTCCTTTCAGAGCTTTCGAGCGATGACCGAATCCATGAACCATATATACACAATCTCCACGAATCTTTTGTGTGGCTTTGACTTTGATTTTATTGCTAATAATTCCGTCCTGATTCTGCAATATGACGTAATCACCTGATTTTAGCCCCATTCTATTGGCTATGTCAGAGTTTATCCAGATTTCGTTTTCGTCCATCATATCTCTTAAAATTCTGTTCGTTTGTGTTTGGCTGAATGTATGAACAGGCGCCCTTCCGAATAGCAATCTGAAGAATCCTTGTGGTGGTTCTCCTAGGGGATTATATTTTGGTATTGGGTCGAATCCATAGTCAGCAAGTTGATTTGAGTAAAATTCTATCTTACCGCTTGGAGTATAAAAAATTTGTTCAACCCCATCCTCTTCATACAATGGTTGCTTGTCGCCAAAAATGATGCCTTTTGACTTGAACTCTTCATAGGAAAATCCTGCAGATTCGACTCTATATCTAAGATAATCTTCAATATCATCCCAAGGGAAGTATTCTTTTAAATTAAGTTTTTCTGCCAATTTTTTTGCAATCCACCATCCTGGTTTTTGCTCGTCTGTTGGGTTAACAACAGGTTGTCTAATTAGGGCAAATGGCTCATAGAATGAGTTTATACTAATTTCATCAAATCTTTCTAAATAAACAGTTTCTGGTAGAACAACATCAGCCCAACCTGTAATTTCGGAAGGAATAACATCTATCGCAACGAGTAAGTCCAATTTGTTGATTGCTTCGATTGTTTCGCTCTGATTGGGCATCGATTCGAGTAAATTTGTTCCATAAACGAACCAACCTTTTATTGGATATGGTTTTTCAGTGATAGTAGCTTCCCTGATACCATTTGTTAATCCTTCATCTTCGCTGACAAAAGGATATTTATTATCTGGATTATCAGCTTTTTCTCGTTTAGTTTCGGGATAAGGTGGATATGGGT
>JBBISM010000079.1:5941-7075 GCA_037441245.1 Ignavibacteria bacterium
GACGAAGAGGTTGGAAAAATCCACCTTTTCTATTCCAATTTCCGAGCAATGCATTGATGAGAGCAATAGCTCTGCTTCTCTGGGTATCATCACCGTACCAGTTGACGTGCCTGCCGGGATGAACAAGCGATGATGGTTTATGTAATGCTAATTCATAGGCAGATGCTCGAATTAATTCAGGTTTTATACCGGTTTGGGTATAAGCCCATTCAGGTGTATAAGTAGCGATTTCGTTTTTAAATATATCGAAACCCCAGCCATATTTATCAATGAAATTTTTATCATAAAGATTTTCATAAACAAGGACATTCATCCAGCTCAATAATAAAGCAATATCAGTACTTGGTTTAATAGGTAAATAATACTTTGCTTTTCCGGCAGCAATTGAAAATCTCGGGTCAACTACAATTATAGAAGCCCCGTTTTCGATAGCTTTAGCAAAATCCTGTACCTGTGTATTATGCATATTTTCGCCAAGGTGACTACCAATGAGTGCTAAGCATTTTGTATTGCGGATGTCAGTCCGCTCGGGTGAGCCGACATAATCACCGTAAGTCAGCTCAAATCCAATCTCTCTCGGACCCCGGCACTGAGCAAATGAAGGGGCAACAATATTTATTGCTCCGAAAGCTCTCAATGTGTGCTTCAAGAAGTTACCACCGATGCCGTGACTAAAAAATGCAATAGATTCAGGACCGTACGATTCTTTGATTTTTATCATTTTCTCGGCAATGTAATTAAATGCTTCATCCCATGTTGCTACAGTCCATTTTTCCTCGCCTCTATTGCCTGTTCTTATCAGTGGAGCTTTCAATCTATCGGGATCGTAATGCAATCCGACCCCTCCTGTGCCTCGAGGGCATAGACGTCCATTGCTCAGTGGATCCAATGGATTTCCTTCGATTTTCCATAATTTACCGTCTCGGACATAAGCTATTGCTCCGCATTTCCAGAAACATATATTGCAATATGTTGGGATTTTTCTGATGCCTATTTCCTGATTATTTTCTCCATTCAATTTACCAATTAAATTATGGGATAATGCGGCAGTTGCACAAGTGGCCGAACTAATTTCCAGAAATTTTCTTCTTGTGAGTTTCATTTTGATTCCGAAATATTTATGATTCCAGATTT
>JBBISM010000079.1:7098-9540 GCA_037441245.1 Ignavibacteria bacterium
TAAACATCACAATCCCTACATTCGAGTCTTTCGCAAATGTTGTTTTCGTGATTAAAGCTCCAGCAGGGGGCTGAATGCGAAGCGATGGCTTCGCAATTTTCTCTGTCTTTTTCTGAACATTTTATTATGCTCCAGCAAGGAATCATTGAATATATCATTTTTATCGCTGGAATTGACAGTTTTAAATTTTTGATAGCATCTTGAATGCATCTGATTCTTTCAATATCGGATTCGGAATATAAACGATGCGTACCTTTTGCTTTATATGGGATAATTAATTTTTCTCTTTCATACATTCTTAAAGTATGAACCGACAAATTAAGTAGCCTTCCTGCTGTACCAATGGAATATACTGGCTTATGTGATGATATGATATTTGTTGATATCATTATATTTAATAATTGAAACTATCAAAATACTTGATATTCAAAAATATAGTATTGATTGAAATATGAAAATCATAAAAATATTTTTAACTCCTTTGTGTTGTTATAGTTACTTAATATTTATTTTAGTCATATCAAATATTATTTGTTTTCGAAACACTTAGGTTATCCCAACAAATTAGAATGAAACTAAATTTTTCAATTCTCGTATTTTTGCTCAGTTATTCACAATTTAAAATTCTTTTAATCGGATAATCAGGAGTTTTTATGTTCAAGTTTTTGTTTATGATGTTATTGTTTTTTTTCGTATTTAATTTGAAATTATTTTCAATACCAGAGCCAGCAATAGATAATGCTAAACTTAATGGTTACGTTTATGATGAATCAAATAATGAAACTTTGGTCGGTGCAACTGTTTTTCTGATTAATACTAAAAAAGGTGCTTTTACAAATAAGAGCGGATTCTACTCAGTATCCGATATTGAACCCGCAACTTATCGTGTTAGAGTGAGTATGATTGGCTATGAACCTTTCGAACGAGAAATAAAATTGGAAAGAATGCAGATTTTGAGAGAAGATTTCAAACTAAAACCTGTTTCTGTTAGAGTCGAAGAGATAGCTATTATTGCTGAAAAAGAAGTAGAAACACGTCAAATTACGATAAGTAAAATCAATGTGCCTGTTTCTCAAATAAAAGAAATAAGAATCGGTGGCGAATCCGATGTTTTCCGAAGTTTGCAATATTTGCCTGGTGTACTTACCTCCTCGCAATTGTCGAGTGGATTGTTTATCCGAGGTGGTTCTCCCGATCAAAATTTAGTTTTGATTGATGGTTCCACTGTTTACAATCCCACTCATTTATTTGGATTTATATCAACCTTCAATTCCGATGCGATTAAAGATATAGATTTAATCAAAGGTGGTTATCCTGCTGAATTTGGTAGCAGATTATCCTCAGTAATAAATATAACACAAAAAGATGGCAATCGCAATCATTTCGAAGGGCTTGGCTCGCTTGGTATGTTATCTTCAAAATTATCGCTTGAGGGGCCATTGGGTAATGGCTCCTGGTTTATTGCTGGGCGGAGAACCTATTTCGAACTGATAAAAACTTTTATTGATAATGACCCTGATAATCCGATACCTGATTTTAGCTTCTACGACATAAATGCTAAGGTTACCCAGGATATAGGCACTAATGATAGGATTTTTCTTAGTGGATTTATGAGTAATGACGATTTCGACTTTGATGCCAGTGGATTTGCTATGAATATGTATATGGGCAATAAAGCTGGCTCAATGCGATGGTCGCATATCTTTGGTGGTAATTTATTTAGTATGGTTAATCTGACCGCAAGTAAATATACAAATGGCTTCAAACAAGATTTGTCAGGATTTTTGATGAGAATCGAGAATAATATTACCGACTACTCGCTCAAAGCAACCGCCGAATGGTATGTTGATAGTGATGTAACGCTGAATTTAGGTACTGAAATTACGAACTATATTTTCGAATATTATAGCAATTTCTCTGGTGAAACCGATGATGTAGAGCAGGGCGTAAACGAGGGCTCAAGAACGAATTTAAAGTATCACGATTGGGTTTATAGTGCATTTGGACAAGTGAATTATCGCTTATTTTATCTTTTGTCGCTTCAAGCGGGATTAAGGTTAAATTTTTGGGATTACTCAAAGCATATTTTGCTGGATCCGAGATTAGCAATTCGCTATCAATTCGATGAGGATTTTGCAATCAAAGCTTCCTGGGGTTATTTTCATCAGTATTTGAGATTAGCTGGTGACGAAAATTTTTCTCTATTTGATACCTGGCTTCCAACCGATAGAACCGTTAATCCAAGTAACGCAATTCACTATATACTTAGCTTTGAAACCAAGCCAATTGCCGAAATTCATTTGAATCTAGATTTTTATTATAAAACGTTAAAAAATATTTCAGTAATTAATCCAACAGTTCTCGAAGTTTTTGATGTCGAAGATATATTTTATGAAGGAGACGCAAAAGCATACGGTATGGAAATCTTTGCACAACGCAAAA
>JBBISM010000079.1:9563-10706 GCA_037441245.1 Ignavibacteria bacterium
GATATGCTCTTGGTTGGGTTGTAGCAAAATTCAATGAGGTTAATGATGGAGAAGAATTTCGTCCAAAATTTGATAGAAGACACGATTTGAAATTAGTCCTTCAGTATGAATTAGATGATAAGTGGCAATTCGGAGCAACCTTTATGTTCCAAAGTGGTCAATCGTACACAGGAGCAACATCCAGATACCAAACAGGAATGCCTGGTGATAATTACGGTTGGGGAAAGGTAATTCCTTCCAAGCGTTACGGACTGAGACTACCTCCATCGCATCAATTGAATGTAAGTGCAAGCTATAAGACTTCGCTCTTTGGATTGCCAATGAGATTGATTCTAGATGTATTCAACGTTTATAACCGTAGGGATATTTTGATGAGGTACTACAATACAGAAAGCAAAGAATCTATTTTAGAAGATGTTAGATTATTACCTATTATACCTACTTTTTCTTTTGAAATTAAATTTTAAGAAAGGATAATAAAAATGAATATGAATAGTAAATTTTTGTGGATATTAGCTTTTGCATTTGGTTTGTTTTGTCTATCTTGCGAAGACCCTGCTCCGAATGATTATCAGCCACGTTTATTTGTTGAAGCTTATTTGTTTGTTGAGGAACCGATAAATGGGATAAAAGTTTTGCAAACTCAACCTATAGACAGGGTGTATTCTGAAAACGATGCTTTAATAAAGGATGCAAAAGTAATTATTATCGAGGGAAATGATACATTGATACTTCAGTATAGTGATTCCCAACCTAAAGGATATTTTAACTCAGATACCTCCTATAAAGTCAAGGCAGAAAAAGAATACAAGATAGAAATTTTCCCGAAAAGCGGCGGAAAAATAAGCGGTATCACAAAAACTCCGGGAAGGACAAAATGGATAAAATCACCACCAAGCACACTTCAATATCCAAAGGATACACTGAGTTTATCAAAAAGCGATGACCTTGAAATAGAGTGGGAACCTGTGAATAAAGTGAATTTCTATTTAGTCAGGGTTACCTGTCTGGATACATTAGAATATGGAATTTATCTTAACCCCCCAACTGATGAGAAGAACAGAAGGTGCTACAATGCATTCCAGAAGTATGAGCAAATGTATTATAACAATACGATGTGGGGGTTCGTTGGGAATACAAAAT
>JBBISM010000080.1:0-2151 GCA_037441245.1 Ignavibacteria bacterium
ATTTTTTCTGTTGTTGCTCAAGATTCTTTGCGTTTTTTCATTCAAATTGGCGATAAATACATCGGATTACAGATAAAACCAGCAGGATATGCTTTCATACCCCAAATTATTAATGAAAAAGAGTATCAAGCAAAGGCACATAAAAAATTTACTTCAATGTCTGGTGGTAAAGTATTTTACATAATTTCCTTGAATAATAACAGAAAAAAGTTATCTATAATACTGATGTTATTGATGAGATAAAAAGTGAGATTAATAGATTGAGCAATATATAAACTTAAACAAACAATCAACATATAATATGAATATTGGGTTACCCCATAAAAACTAATAATCTCATAATACTGACTAGGAGAATCAATATGAAATTGTTTCGTTACCGCTTATTTTTACTCATCGCATTATTTTTTACAACTAATTGTAGCGATAAAATTACATCACCCGACGATGGTGGTCCTTACGGCACCGAAAAATTGATTTACGACGTGGCTTATAGCCCGAACCTGATTATAATTACAAAAGAACAACAAAAACAGATGCGCCTCGATACCCCTCAATCCAGATGCACAGAATTTCAAAAAATTTATCATTAATTACAGATTCCCATTATCAGCTGATATTCATAAAATTTCTCAAGGGAAAATAATATTACTTGAAGGAAATAATATCAGAAAAATTCTCTCAATACAAGTTTTGAGCAATGAATTAATTATCGAAACTGAATATGCACCTATCACCTCTGCTATAAAAATGGAACAATTGCATGGGAGTTCACCCCTAAAGAAAGTATGTTGAATAAATTAATAATTGACGATAAAGAACTCTATTATGACCACATACAAAATGAATTTACTTTCGAATACGAATTTTATCATAGCAAATACAAAATATGGTTCAAGAAAAAAGGAGAATCGCCCAGCGGTTTGCTTGAACTACAAGTCAATTTCTCAATCGAAACTGTTGATGGTGCTGGCGGAAAAGTAACCGCAATATTTGGAGCAAAAGGATTACTAAGAATTCCACATCAATCGGCAGAAATAAAAATAGAAAATAACTCCTTGACAAAATTCGAAACTAATAATAAAGTGCTTCTTTGCAACCTGACGCTCGAGTATGTATGCCAGTTCTCTCCTGGTGGAGGCACAACTACAATCGAATTTCCTAATCTGACAATGAAAATACCAGTGCAGGCTCTCACATCGCTTCCTATCCCGATTCCTATTTATATTAACATCGGTTTAGGATTCAATACTTATCTCAACTTACCATCTTTAACCTCTTGGGCAAGTGCTAAGGTCAATATGCAATATAATTCGCAATCCGGATTTAAAATAACTGGTCCTAGTGTTGAATTGGGGGCAAAGGTCAATAATCAAGAGATTGGAGATGTTATCTGGGAGGTTGGTGATATGTCGTTAGCACCTGTTGGAGTTGAAGTTCGGCACGATGTCTTTGTTCCTAGAATTGCTATTGAAATGATAGGGCAAGAAATTGCCTGGTTCTCTGGTGTTATGAGTTCACGCTCAAAATTGATTGTGCCATCGTTGTGCAAAGCTCAATTAGCACAAATAAGAATTGATGGCGGTGTCAGGCTATCACTCTTCAACCTCGATCTTTATGATAAATCTGAAGTAATTTGGGAAACAAGCAGGATGATTAAAACGAAAGAATGCCCATAGGCTATTCAATAATTAATGACTATCGCACTTTGAATGTAGCCATCGTTACTATTGCGAGAATAACAGCAATTATATAAAAGCGAACAACAATTTGTGCTTCGTGCATACCAGATTTTTCGAAATGATGGTGGAGGGGAGCAATTTTAAATATTCTTCGCCCTTCGCCATATTTCTTTTTGGTATATTTAAAGTAAGAAACTTGAATAATCACTGACAAAGTTTCAGCAAAAAAAATACCGCCTAAAATTGGCAGCAGGAATTCCTTTTTGATTAGAATCATTAAACAACTAATAGCACCGCCAAGAGCCAAAGAACCAGTATCTCCCAGAAAAACTTTTGCTGGATATGTATTATACCAAAGAAAACCAAGGCCTGCACCAAAAAGTGCAAAGCAAAATACGGTCAATTCGTCTGCACCTCTTAAATGCATAATATTTAAATAATAAGAGAATGTTGCATTACCACTAACATA
>JBBISM010000080.1:2188-10650 GCA_037441245.1 Ignavibacteria bacterium
CCAAACCATCGAGTCCATCGGTCAAATTAACAGCATTCGAAGTCGCTGTAATAAAGAAAACAGATAATGGTATGATAAAAATGCCAAAATCAAAATTAAAATTCTTTGTAAATGGTACTGTTGTCAAAGATTTGAAATCCTCAAAACCACGAGGAAATAAATCGGGGAAGAAATAAATCATTACTCCAATCAATGTTCCAATAGTTATCTGTCCTATTAATTTGTATTTGCCACGCAATCCATTCGGCAATTTCTTTATTACTTTCAAATAATCATCTAAAAACCCAACTAATCCAAGCCAGGTTGTTGTAATAATAATTAAGATGATAAACATATTTGTTACATTTGCCCAAAGTAAAGTTGGGATAAGTAAAGCCAATAGAACTATCAGACCACCCATCGTTGGAGTTCCAGCTTTATTCTTATGCTGACCAATATCAATTAGCTCCATCTTAGCTTGCTCACCAAGCTGGTGCTTTTTTAGCATTCGTAAAATTTTAGGACCCAATATAAAACTCAACAGCAATGCAGTAATCGCCGCTGCTGCTGAACGAAATGTAATAAATTGGAAAACGCCAAAACCGGGTGGGTCAAATGTTTTATCAATCCAGATTAATAAATGATATAACATAAATTTAAACAAAAATTATGTGCAAAACTATGCAATTCTTCAATATTAGTAAAATCTCTACTGAAAGTAATGAATTCATCGAATCAAAATTTATATTCTTCAATCTCTTTCTCGAGAATTTGTTTATTATACATTTCAAAGTATTTCCCTTTTAATTGAACTAATTCATTATGGGTACCATATTCGATAACTTCTCCATTTTCTATGAAAATTATCATATCAGCATATTTTATCGAATATATTCTATGAGAAATGAGAATGACTGTAGGTTTGGGATTTATTGATAATATTCCCTTCATTATTTTAGCTTCATTTTCAATATCAATTGCCGAAAATGTATCATCGAGGATTAAAATTTTGGGCTGTTTGATTAAAGCCCTTGCAATCGAAAGTCTTTGCTTTTGACCTCCAGAGAGTGTTACACCTCGTTCGCCTATTATAGTTTCATATTTTTGTGGAAAATTCTGAATTTCACTATCAATTCGCACAAGCTTACAAATATTCATTATTTCTTCAATTGTAGCATCGGGCTTGGCAATTCGAATATTTTCGTTTATCGTATCGGAAAATAAGAAAATATCCTGGGGCGAAACACTCATCTCCTGCCTTAATAATTCTATCGGTATTTCCGAAATTTCTCGATTATCTATCAATATTCTTCCGCTTGAAGCTTCATATAATCTCAAAAGTAGAGAAACGATTGATGACTTGCCAGAACCGACTGCGCCAACAATAGCAATCACTGAACCTTCTGGTATTTGAAAATTTAAATTATTGACTATTTTTCTTTTGGAACTTGGATACTCAAATTCCACATTTTCAAATCTAATTTCACCAACTATGTTTTTTATATTGTAATCAGTTTTTTCGGTATCCAATTGCTCAGGAATCTTTTCGAATATAATTCCTAATCTATTTGCGGAAGCTGTAGCTCGCTGTACTAAGTTTGTAATCCAACCAATCGCGGCAACAGGCCAAATCAACATACTCAAATAAATAAAAAACTGCGTCAACTCTCCCAAAGTCATAACTTTACTTATAACTTGGATGCCTCCAACAAATAATACAAGAATAACAGATATTCCGACAAGAACAGTTATCAAAGGCATTGATAAAGCTTGTATTTTAGAAAGCAACAAATTCTTATTCAAATACTCATTGCTCATTTTCTTGAAAATCCCTTCTTCATAGCTCTCTTTGACATAAGTTTTTATCACCCCTATCCCCGAAAAACTTTCTTGCGATTGGGCTGTTAATCGGGCGAACTGCTCTTGTACATCCTTAAATGATGAATAAACCTTCCTGCCAATAAAATATGTCGCTATTGCAATTAATGGCAATGGTGATACAGCAGTCAAAGTAACTAACGGATTAATATCCAGCATAAAGTAAACCACAAATATAAAAGTCGCTAATGTATTAGCTGAATACATCAGAGCAGGACCTAAAAATTCCCTTGCAGATGTGATATCATTAGTAATGTGTGCCATCAAAGAGCCAGTCGGATTTTCACTAAAAAATTGCAACGGCTGATTTTGTATGGCAAGCAACAAATCCCGACGCATATCATATTCGATAAATCGAGAAGCAACAATTATTGTCTGACGAGTAAGAAACATAAATAACCCGCTAATTAGCGTTAAACCAACAATTTCTGCAATCTTGCTAATAATCAGCGATTGCTCGAAATTCCCAGAAATAATGATATCAATAATATTCCCGATAAGTCTCGGAATGAATGCAGATGTCAAGTTTGCTATTATTACAAATATTAAGCCCAGAAAAATTCTGAGCTTATACTTTTTTAAATATGCAATAAATCTAAGTAATGCCTTCATTTGCTGGTCTCTTTTTCGACAATTGCTTTTGGGGTTAAATCAACTATGCAAGCCAAATCTCCATTCATTATTCATTATTCATTTTTTTTGGGTCTTAAATCAACTATGCAGGTTGAATTTCTTTGCATAGATATACATCCTGTATAGCATTCAATAGCTTAATACCTTCATCTATTGGTCTTTGAAATGCTTTTCTACCTGAGATAAGCCCTGTTCCCCCCGCTCTTTTATTTATTATTGCTGTTGCAACTGCATCTTGAAAATCATTCGAACCAGAAGCTCCGCCACTATTTATGAGTCCAATTTTACCCATATAATTATTTGCCACTTGATATCGGCATAAATCAATGGGATGTTCAGAGCACAATTCTGAATATATTCTCTTATCAATTTTACCGTATCCTGATTCTTGCATATTCATTGCTAAATAACCACCATTATTTTCAGGCATTTTTTGTTTTATAATATCAGCTTGAAGAGTAGCACCTAAGTGGTTCGCTTGCCCAGACAAATCAGCAGAAACATGATAATCCTTGTCCTTTTTAAAGGCATTATTCCTCAAATAGCACCATAAAACAGTTGCCATACCCAATTCATGGGCATAACTAAAAGCCTCGGCTACTTCAACAATTTGCTTTGTGCTTTCTTGTGAGCCAAAATAAATTGTTGCTCCGACAGCAACTGCACCCATATCGTAAGCTTGCTGAATTGAACCGAACATAATCTGTTCATACTTATTCGGATAAGTTAGCAATTCATTATGATTGATTTTAACCAGAAATGGTATTCGATGAGCATATTTTCGGGCAACTATTCCTAATACACCAAAAGTAGAAGCCACAGCATTGCAACTGCCTTCGATCGCTAATTTGACTATATTCTCTGCATCGAAATATATCGGATTTTTAGCAAAACTGGCACCGCCTGAATGCTCTACCCCCTGATCTACTGGTAAGATTGATAGATATCCCGTATTGCTTAATCGTCCTGTGGAAAATATCCTCTGCAAGTTAGATAAAACTCGATTATTTCTGTCTGAATTGAGAAATATTCGCTCAATAAAATCTGGACCAGGCAAGTTAAGTTGCTCTTTGGGTATCTTTGGATTATCAAATCCAAGTAAATATTCTTCTTTATCGCCTAATATTTCACGAATCTTTTCTATCATTTTATCCCTCTGTAAGTTAGTATATTATTTATTTGTTAAATTAATTCATTATTTACAACAAATATACAATTATTTTATACAATTGTAAATTCATTAAGTTATATGTTTGATTTGAACTTTGAAATAAATAATTCAATTCGCTTTAAGCATTCATCTTTCTCTAAAACCTCCATAGTTTCAAACATTCCTGCCCCTGCTGATTTACCTGTTATCATCAACCTCAAAGGGTGTATTATCTCT
Source organism: Ignavibacteria bacterium (assembly GCA_037441245.1). Classification (GTDB taxonomy): domain Bacteria; phylum Bacteroidota; class Ignavibacteria; order Kapaibacteriales; family UBA2268; genus CALHGZ01. The sequence goes on from JBBISM010000080.1 coordinate 6,066, forward strand.
TTTAATTTTATCCCCTTTTCATCGCAGTAATTCTTTATAATGTGCTGTATCGAATCGTGAGTAAATTCATTCGCTTGTTTTAAAACCAAGTATAGACCTTGAATTAGAACTAATTTATCGTCATTCCAATGTTTCTCAAAATAATCCTGCTCGTAGTCCTGAGGAATATCGAACATATAATTTGCAATCTCTGGTATTTGATGTATAAAATTTACTCGTTCTTTAAATAAATGTATGACTTTGGCTAAATAGCTCTCATTTGGGTACATTATTCCTCTATCAAAGTGTAATTTTTTCAACTGTTCGATTAATTGTGATTCAGGTAAATGTCTTAAATAATATCCATTCATCCAATCGAGCTTTTGGATATCAAATACAGCCCCACTTTTATTTATTTTTCTCAAATCGAAAGCTTCAATCAACTCATCGAGAGTGTAAATTTCCCTATCACCAGTCGGATTCCAACCTAAAAGAGCTACAAAATTTATTATAGCTTCCTTTAAATACCCTTTCTTAATATAATCCTCGAGTGCTACATCTCCTTGCCTTTTGCTTAATTTTGATTTATCTTTATTCAAAAGCAAGGGTAAATGAGCAAATTCAGGTTTTTGCCAATTGAACGCCTCGTAAAGTAATATATGTTTAGGTGTTGAAGGCAACCATTCTTCACCACGGATGACGTGCGTGATTTTCATCAGATAATCATCTATTACATTAGCGAGATGATATGTGGGATAACCATCTGACTTAATCAATACTTGATCATCAATATCTTTGCCGTTAACTGTTACCTCTCCTCTGATTATATCTCTGAATATTATTTCCTTAGCGGGTATTTTTAATCTAATAACAAATGGAGTGTTATTTGCAATTTCAGATTCTAACTCCGACTTGCTCATTGTTAATTCATTTCTCATATTCAATCTATCATACCTTGGGTCGAGTTTTGCATCAGACATCCTCTTTCGCATAATTTCCATTTCATCAGGAGTATCAAAAGCTCTATAAGCCCAACCATTAGTTAATAATATTTCGGAATGTTTTCTATAAATATCAATTCTCTGGGATTGAATATATGGACCATATTCTCCGCCTTGGGCGGGTCCTTCATCAAAATAAATTCCTGCCCAGTTCAATGTATTGATTAGATTTTCCATTGCACCTTCGACATAACGGCTCCTGTCAGTATCTTCTATCCTTAATATCAATTTACCGTTGTTATGCTTAGCAAATAAATAATTATATAAAGCTGTTCTAAGACCCCCTATATGCAAATAGCCCGTTGGCGACGGAGCAAATCTAACTCTTACAGTCATATTAATAACCTCTATTCAAAAAAAATTATTTCTTAAAAAAATCTTTGTATTCCTAAAATGTGTATAAAGCCAAGTTTTGTATATTATTGACGCTATATCAATCAAAACATTAAATCAATCGTTTGTAATAAATATAATAATAAATTGTTTATAATTGTAATTATTTTATAAATTTTTTTTAACTAAAAAACAAAAGAACAGCGAGATTGAAGATGAAATATTTCATAATTATATCCTCAATAGCAGTTGGCTTGATGGTGAATAGTATTCAAGCCCAAAACTTAATGCTTGACCCTCAAAAAGACTCTTCCTTATCATTAATCTTTGATATTGGTTCACAAACCAAGCCTTCCAAAAGAGGTGTGTTTTTCTATCAGCAAAGAGCCTTCCCGTTTACCGAAATTCCTTCACAATCCCGTATCAAAGCAATTGAAGACTCAAAATCATTGCTATATAATAAAAGTGGAAGCGATTTCTTACTATCCCAAGAATATGAATGGCGCTGTATTGGTCCATTCAGTATAGGCGGTAGAGTTAGGACTGTTGTACACCATCCAACACAAGAAGGCGTAGTCTATATTGGAGCTGCCGCTGGCGGTATATGGAAAACAACCGATGGAGGAAACAGCTGGACACCTATATTCGACTATGAAAACTCAATTTCTATGGGAGCATTAGCTATTGATCCAAATAATCCTGACATAATATATGCAGGCACTGGCGAAGCTGCCCAAAATATAGACTCTTACCTCGGTTCGGGTATTTATAAAACTACTGATGCTGGAAAAACCTGGAAATTAATGGGATTATCTACAATCGGCTCATTCTGTAAGGTCTATGTCCATCCTAATAGTTCCAATATTATTTATGCTGGAGCAATGAAAAGCGGTCAAGGACTATGGAAATCAACCGATGCTGGCGAAAGTTGGAATAGAATGATTGAAGTTTCAGTTAGCGATCTTAGTATTAATCCTACCAATCCAAATGAACTTGTAATTGCTGTTTACGGTCAAGGTATTGCCTTCACTTTTGACGGTGGAAACAATTGGGTAATGAAAAATAATGGCTTGCCTGATTTTCTCGGAAGAATCTCAGTGCAATATTCTCCCTCGGAGCCGAATATCCTTTATTCACTTATGGAAGTTAGCTCTGGTAGTAACGTAATTGCTCAGATCTACAAAACCACAAATAAAGGCGATTTATGGATACGCTCATACTTAGGTAATGTCTCATTCTTCAATAATCAGGGCTTTTACAACAATTTCATTCAAGTCCATCCCACTAATTCAAAAATAGCATTAGCCGGAGGTATCCAATTATGGAAAACAAGCGATGGAGGCGTTACTTGGAGATTGGCAAATGACCTGCAAAACGGTAGCGGGCAAATACACGTTGACCAACATACCGCTGCATTCAATCCATTGAACCCAAATCAAGTTTACATTGGAAACGATGGCGGTATGTATAGGAGCAATAATGTAGGCGAAACCTGGATTAATATCAACAATAACTTACCTATTACACAATTTTATGCTATGGAAATTGATTCATCCAGAGCAAATAGAAATTACGGGGGCACTCAAGATAATGGAACACTCTCGAACTTCACTAATCCCGACCAATGGCGATGGGTTATGGGTGGCGATGGCTTCGATGTAATTGTTGATTGGAAAAATCCCAATATCGTCTATGGTGAATATCCAAATGGTCGAATGTGGAGAATAAATTTTGGCACTAATTCCTATGATTTAATAGTTAACGGTATTTCAACTTCCGACGAAGGTCTCTGGCATTCACCAATGGCAATGAGTTCCTATGACCCGACTATATTATACCACGGCAGAAGTTCATTATATGGGTATTCTATCAAGCAAACAGCTGAAGGAAATGCAAAATTTTCAGCAATAGAAGTTAGCCCAATTAATGGAGAGATAATTTTTGCTGGTAGAAATCAAGGTGATATATTAGTTTCTAAAGATTTAGGAGAAACTTGGACCAATGTTTCCGCTAATAAAGGATTGTCAGTTCGTTATATTACTGACTTTGCTTGTTCTTGGAAAAATGACAAAGTCGCATATGTTACATTTTCTGGTTATGGTTCGCCTCACGTATTTAAAACAACTGATTTAGGGCAAACTTGGGTTGATATAAGCAAAGGACTCCCAGATATCCCAGTAAATTCTATTGTGATTCACCCAGAAAATGAAAAAATTCTCTTTATCGGCACCGATATAGGCGTTTTTGCTACATTTGATGATGGCTTAAACTGGTTTCCTTATGGAAAAGGTATAACCAGAAGCCCTGTGGTTGATTTAAAAATTCATACCAACAAAGTTGTTCTGCCAACTATGGTTTTGCGAGTTGCAACTCACGGAAGATCAATGTGGGAAATCGAAATTCCAACTGACTATGCTCCATCTCCACTTATAACAGTTCCTGCTGGCGGTGAGAAATATATTAGCACAACCCATCAGAAAATTATTTGGCAAGGATTCACCTCTCCAGTGCAAGTCGAAAGTTCTTTCGACGATGGATTCACTTGGAACCTTATCGCACAGAACGTCAACAATAACTCCATAGAATGGCAAATTCCAAACAAACCAACAGTCAACGCTCGTATTAGAGTAAGTTCTGAATCAAATCCAAATCAAATCAAAGTTAGTAATCAATTTACAATAATCACCAAGCAACGTGGCTCGATATTATTTTCTACACAGGTACCATATACCCCATACGGGCTTGCCTATGATGGGAAGGATGGATTATGGACTACAAATTTTGCAAATAATAAAGTCATAAAGCTCAATTCAAAAACTTTCTCTATCGAAAAAACGTTAACTGTACCAGGCGATACTTTAACTGATTTAGCTATTGATAGACAAAAAGGTTGGCTCTATATCCATAGGATGTTCAATACTCAAGGAGGTGGTGGTGTTATATATATTATTGATACAAATGGTACACTAATCAATCAAAGACCCTCACCGGCTGAAGAATATCCAATCGGTATTGAACTTGTTGATGGTAATCTAATTATCGGCGATAGAGATGGGAAACGATACTTTTATGTAACTAATCCTCAATCTGGGGTTGTCTTAAATACATATAGAAACGCTTGCCAATATAGATATGGCCCGAGAGGGCTCGAATATGATGGCAAAGAATTTTTATATCAAGCATGCACTTTCTTCTCATCTGCAAGTAGCTCACTTGAAAACGCATATATTCAAAAAATCCATAAAAATGACCTCGGCACCGAAGTTGATAGA
>JBBISM010000081.1:0-10641 GCA_037441245.1 Ignavibacteria bacterium
TTATAAAAAGAGAGGCTGTATCACTACTCGAAAATATGTCATTCACGAGAAAACGGCAATCCAAAATATCGTATAAATACTAGATTCTCCTTTGCGAGAGTATGACTATTTCTATCAGATGTACTGCTTTGAGACAGCCCCCTAAATGATTCGCAAAATTAAGATAATTGTTGTGCATTGACCACAGCAATAGCAGCCATATTTAAAATTTCATTAACATCATCGCCACGTTGGAGAATATGCACAGATTTAGACAATCCCAAGAGAATTGGTCCAATCAAATGAGAGCCTCCCAATTTATTCAGCAATTTGTATGAAATATTTCCTGAATTCAATTCTGGGAATATGAGAACATTTGCACCATCCTTCAAGGGGCTAAAAGGATAAGTATTGTTTATAATATCCGGCGAAACAGCGGTATTTGCTTGCATTTCTCCATCAACAATCAATTCAGGTAATCGCCTGCGGATAATTTGCAGTGCAGTTTGCATTTTTACTGGAGATTCACCTCTGGCAGAACCAAAATTGCTATATGAAAGCAATGCTACCCTTGGAACTATATCAAATGTTTTAACAAATGCCGCTGCTTGTAGTGTAATATCGGCAATATCTTCTGGAGTTGGGTTAACATTTACCGTTGTATCAGAAAGGAAAAATGTTTCCTTCTTTGTCGAAACAATGTATAAACCTGATACTTTCTTGTATATGGGGTCTCTACCTATAATCTCAAGAGCTGGCTTGATTGTATCCGGATAATGAGTGGTCAATCCTGATAGCAATGCGTCGGCATCTCCGAGATGCACCATCATTGAACCAAAATAAGTGTTTAATGTGCAGAGTTTCTTTTCAGCTTCGACCTTAGTGATTCCTTTTCTTTGTCGCAATCTAAAAAGTTCATCAACATATTTTTGCAATTTTTCGGACTTGTTGGGCTTAATAATTTCGATTCCATCTAAATCGTAATTATATTCTTCCGCAACTGCTGCAATCTTTTCAGGGTCACCGAGTAAAATTGGCTTTGCAATTCCTTCATCAACGCATAGCTGAGCCGCTTTGATAATTTTTGGTTCCATTCCTTCGGGAAAGACGAGTCTTTTGGGTTGCAACTTTGCCTTGTGATAAATCTTTGTCATTAATTTTTCCGCTCTACCCATTCGAATATCTAATTGTATTTTATACTCATTAAAGTCTTGAATTGGCTTTTGAGCAACTCCTGAATCCATTGCCGCCTTTGCTACTGCTGGAGCAACCCAAGTAAGCACTCGTGGGTCGAATGGTTTAGGAATAATATATTCCCTTCCGAAGCTCAAGTCATTGATGCCATAAGCTTTTTTAACACTTTCTGGAACATCTTCCTTAGCTAATTTAGCTAATGCGTATGCTGCTGCTTTCTTCATCTCTTCATTTATAGCAGTTGCGTGAACATCCAAAGCTCCACGGAATATAAAAGGAAATCCCAATACGTTATTTACTTGATTAGGATAATCCGAGCGGCCAGTTGCCATTATCACATCAGGTCTGGCATCGAGTGCATCTTCATAGGAAATTTCAGGGTCTGGATTTGCCATTGCAAAAATAATTGGATTATCAGCCATCGAACGCACCATTTCCTTGGTAACACAATTTCCGATTGATAAGCCAAAAAATATATCTGCTCCAATAAATGCATCTTCTAAAGTTCTTGCCTCGGATTCTACTTCAAACTCCTCTTTATATTTGTTCATCCCATCAATTCTACCTTTATAAATGACACCTTTCGTATCACACAATATGATATTCTCTTTTTTCAATCCTAAACTTATGTGGAATTTTGCACAGGCAATACCAGAAGCACCAGCACCATTATAAACAGCTTTCATATCTTCTAGCTTCTTCCCTGTTAGCTCTGAAGCATTAAGCAATGCTGCACCACTTATAATAGCTGTGCCATGCTGGTCATCGTGAAAAACTGGAATTTTTAATCTACGCTTAAGTTCTTCTTCAATCTCAAAGCACTCTGGTCCTTTAATATCTTCAAGATTGATACCACCGAAGGTCGGACTCATCACTTCAATCACTCTAACCACCTCATCAATATCTTTACTATCGAGTTCTATATCGAATACGTCAATATCTGCAAAAACTTTGAATAAAACGCCTTTTCCTTCCATAACTGGTTTCCCAGCTAATGGACCAATATCGCCTAAACCAAGAACAGCTGTACCATTTGATATAACTGCTACAAGATTACCCTTTGTTGTATATTCGAATACTAATGAAGAATTCTTCTCAATTTCCCGACAGGGTTCTGCTACTCCCGGCGAATAAGCAAGAGATAAATCCCTTTGCGTTATACATGGTTTTGTCGTTACAACTTCAATTTTACCTTTACGCCCCATACTATGATATAACAGGGCATCTTCTTTTCTGATTTTCATCATCTAACCTATATATTTGCTATCAAAAATGTAAAATAAGTTACACCAAAATTACGATAAATAAGCGTGATTTAAAAGTTAATTAGTAAAGTTGAAAGCTGGAATAATTATGCTATTATTATGCAATGACTTCAAAAATCTTATAGTAAAAATATTATAACACTTAGGTTACAAACACCAATACAATTAGAATAAAATAGAAATTTATATTATTTTGCTGAGTTAATGGTTGATAACTTCGGTGTATAAAAATGGATATATCAGGCAAAGCAATAATCTTTGGGATTATTTTCATAATATCATTCGCTATTTTAGCCAAAAACTTAAAAAAAATCATAAATTACATACAGTTAGCAAAACCAGAAAACCGTTTTGATAATTTCTGGAAAAGAATTCAGCAAACATTCGCAATTGCATTAGGACAAACAAAACTACTCAGAGAACCTCTCGCTGGAATAATTCATATTGCTATATTTTGGGGTTTCATTGTCCTTTTATTATCAGCTTTAGAGTCTGTAATTCAAGGGTTTTTTGCTTCGTTTTCGTGGGCATTTTTAGGACCAATTTATACAATAATAAGTTTATCAACAGATATTTTCTGTGTGTTGGTAATAATTTCGGTTAAAATAGCTATATATAGACGTTTTATTATAAGAGTACCACGATTGCAAGGAGATAGATTAGAAATTATTGATGCAACAATTGTTTTAGTATCAATTTTTATCATTGTTAGTTCACTTCTAATTGAGAATTCTGCCCTCAATTCGATGGGGCAAAACCATACCTGGAGCTTCAATCCAATTTCAAGCTTAATAAGTTTTTTCATACCAATGTCTTCAGCTAATATCATTTATGAAATATTTTGGTGGATTCATATTCTTGCAATATTTATTTTAATGAATTATCTACCTTATTCTAAGCATTTTCATGTTTATGTTTCTGTTCCAAATGTATTCTTTTCGACAATTGGACATGTGAATAAATTAAAACCTATTAATTTCGAGGAAGAGAATATCGAAAAGTTTGGTGTTGTAGATTTTGAGGATTTGACCTGGAAGCAAATTTTAGATTCTTATGCTTGCACTCACTGCGGGCGATGCGATATCGTTTGCCCAGCTAATATTACAGGCAAGATCTTAAGCCCCCGCAATATAATTGTTGAAATTAGAAAAAGGGCTTCTGATAAAGGACCTTTATTGCTTACTCAAAAGAATAATAAACCGCTTACTGCAAAAGGTGAAGAAATATTGAGCAAGAAATTTATCGGTGATTATGAAAATATCGAAGCTTTATGGCAATGCACTACTTGTGGTGCTTGTATGCAAGAATGCCCTATTATGATTGAACACGTTCCCGCAATCGTTGACATGAGACGCTCGCTTGTTATGATGGATGCAAACTTCCCTACTCTTTTACAGTCAACGTTTACCAATCTCGAAAATAACTCATCACCCTGGGCTTTCCCGCAATCAGCAAGAGCAGATTGGACTGAGGGTACCGGCGTTAAAACTGCAAGTGAAAATCCTGATTTTGATATTCTTTTTTGGGTTGGATGTGCTGGAAGTTATGACGATAGGACAAAAAGTACATCTATCGCTTTTGCAAAACTATTACAAAAAGCAAATATCAACTTTGCTATACTCGGTGTGGAGGAAAATTGCACTGGTGATACAGCTCGTAGAACTGGCAATGAATATCTTGCTGATATGCTTATTAAAGCAAACATTGAAACCCTCAAAAAGTATAATGTTAAAAAAATTGTTGCTTTTTGCCCACACTGCTTTAATACATTAAAAAACGAATTCCCTGAGTTTGGTGGGCATTATCAAGTATATCATCACACGCAGTATTTAAATCAACTCATTAATGAAGGTAAACTCAAAATTAGAAGCAAGAATTTTCAAAGCAATAGCATTACCTATCACGATTCCTGCTACTTGGGGCGATATAATAATGAATATAATGCACCAAGGCAAATTATAAATAATATTCCAGGGCTGAATGTTATCGAACCTGAAAAAACTCGGGACAAAGGATTATGCTGCGGCGCTGGTGGTGGACAAATGTTTATGGAAGAAACCGCTGGCAAACGCGTCAATATAGAACGAACCGAAGAACTCCTTAAATCCAAACCAGATGAAATAGCTGTCAATTGTCCCTTTTGTATGACTATGATTTCTGATGGTGTCAAAGCATTAGATTCTGAAAACGTCAAAATCAAAGATATTGCCGAAATTTTACTTGATAACTTAGATGAATAAAATGATTTGGGCTATCCTACTTGTTAACCTTTGGATAGCCCATTTATACTGCAAAAAGTCAGTTTACTAGAATTAAAACTCTCCCTTCAATCTTTTACTCAATGTTTCATAAGCAATGCGTACAAGTTGGTCAATTCCGATGAAATCTTCAATTGTCTGGCAAGAATGCAAAACAGTCGAGTGGTCACGATTTCCAAAATATGAACCGATAGTTTTAAGTGAACATTGTGTGAACTTTTTTGATAAATACATTGCCATCTGGCGGGCTATTGTAATTTCTTGTTTTCTCGATTTCGAGGCAATTTGCTCACAAGTCAAATTGTAATAAGATGCGACCATTTCTTTAATACAATCAATTGTAATCGTAGCATTTTTTGGTTTGATCAATCCTTCAACCACTTCTTTTGCTAAATTGAGAGTTACCTGCTTTTTATCGAAAGTTATCATTGCAATTAGAGTTATTAAGGCGCCTTCGATTTCTCTGATACTTGATTTGATATTTCTTGCAAGGTACTCAACAATTTCCATCGGTAAATCAATCCCTTCATCACTGCTTTTCTTTTGAATTATTGCCATCCTCATTTCTAAATCGGGTTGTTGAATGTCTGTAATCAATCCCCACTGAAACCTTGAAATGAGTCTTTCATCAACATCTTGCAATTCACGTGGTGGTTTGTCGCTTGACAAAACAAGTTGCTTGCCTGCCTGATGCAATGCATTGAATGTATGAAAAAAATTGTCTTGGGTTTTCTCTTTGCCAGCGAAAAACTGGATGTCATCAACGATTAAAACATCAACATTGCGATAATAATTAATGAAATCATTCAATTTATTATTTTGAATAGCATTGACAAACTTTGAAGTAAACTCATCGCTCGTAGTATATAAGACTCTTGACTTCCCATTTTCTCTTACAACCTGATTACCAATAGCTTGAATTAAATGCGTTTTCCCAAGTCCGGTATTTCCATAGATAACAAGCGGGTTATACTTTGTTCGACCTGGATTTTGAGCTATGGCTAATGCGGCAGAACTTGCAAATTGATTACTTTCACCAATAATAAAGTTCTCGAAAGAATAGCGGTTGTTAAGATTTGTTCTAAGTTCGATTTCCTTCACATTACTGCTAAAAGCAAGCGATGGCTGGATTACAGGAGGATTCCTGAAAGCAGGTACTTTGATTGTTCTACTTTCTAAAGTATCATCGCTATCATCAACTATAATTTCATATTGCAATCGGGTGTCATTTCCTAAGATTTTCTGAATTGTTTTTTGCAATAAACTATAATAGTGCTCTTCTATCCATTCATAGAAAAATTGGCTGGGCACTTGAACTGTGAGGAGTTTGTTTTCCCATTTAAGGGCTTTTATCGGTTCAAACCAAGTCTTATAGACCTGCTTTGATACATTATCTCTTATAAATTCTAAACATTTGTTCCAAAGATTAACTGATATTTTGAACTCGTATTCTTCAACACCGGTATCATCAGTTAAATTATCAATGATAGTCTCATTCATTATTAATTTAGCTTCTAACCCGGAACCTTCATTTATCATATTTTATCTCCTCAATTTATTCTAAAATTTTTTTAAAGATGACTTTATTAAACGAAATAAAAAATATTGTGAACTGTTAATCAATCCGAGAATCTTTTTAATTTTATTGCGAAAAATTGTAACAAAAATTTTTACCATACAAGTAGAATAATTTCTAAAATGAAATTATTTTTCTTGGAAATTTTAATTATTAACATTATCAATGTCTTATAGTGGCTATTGAAAATATTAGTGTTAATTATTTGTAAATTAATATTTTAAATTTGTTAATATTGAATTGACAAATAGTCTTAAGTTATTGTTTATTAAGTATTTACCGTGGATAATTTGAAATCGCATTTTTTTTTAAACTAAATTTCAAATATCCGTGTCAAGTTGAATATAAGGTCATCAAATAAAAATAAATTATGAAAGATTTAATTCGATATATCTTATTAATCCTATTATTCCAATCAAACCTAAGTTCACAATGGTGGGAAAGAGTAGATTTACCCTCATCTTATGCAGGCAATTACTGGTTAGATGTTTATTTCCTCGAAAGTAATCCGAACTATGGTTGGATATGTGGCTATAATGGTTCTGTTCTTAGAACAACTAATCGTGGCACTACTTGGGAAGGAGTTACCATACGTGGCGCATACCAATTGGAGAGTATTCATTTTGTCAATGAGAATATTGGTTATACTTCGGGAATAGGAGATTTAAGCTCTGGCGTAATATATAAATCCACTGACGGTGGTCGTACTTGGCGTGACATCACACCAAACGGAACATCAACAAATTTATGGGGTAATTTTTTCATTACTCCTAATATAGGATTAGTCATTGGCGGTGGTTGCAATGATTATCAAAACTTTTATCGGACAACTGATGGAGGCTTGAGTTGGAGTCTATTTCGTGCTAATATGCCAAACACTGGTTTGTGCGATTTAATCCTTTATGATGCAAATGGTTTAGGATACGCCTCGAGTAGTGGTCGTATCTGGCGTACTAATGATGGCGGTCGCACTTGGTCGGTATTCTCTGTTAGCGGAAGAGAGGATTGGCAGGAAGAAATTTCTCATCAAGGAAATACTTTCATTGTACCTTTCTCGGAAGGATGCACTGGTGGTGGTATCGGTGGAATTCGCTCTTCTAATGATTTAGGCAAAACATGGAGAGAGTTCCGCACAGGTGTTCCGATGTTCGGAACATTTGTGCACGATTCACTCAGGGGTTGGGGGTGCGGACACAACGGAAAAGTATATTATACTAACGACGGAGGGAGAAGCTGGTTTTTACAAAGCTGTGGACTCGAAGGCAGAGATATGGATGATATATGGTTCATCAATGATACAACGGGATTCGTTGTTGGTGCGGGTGTTTATCAATATAAATTAAAGAAAAATGTAGAACCAATAATTATTGCTTCAAGCGATACACTCTATTGTCCTGGTGATAGCATAATTTTAACAGTTGACAAGGCATATCCAAGTTACAAATGGTCAACTGGAGAAACAACAAGATCCATTATAGCTCGAAGTCCTGGAACTTATTGGGTCTATGCCTATGTTGACACCTGCAATTATGGCATTTCTCAAAATTTCACACTTTATCAAAGTCCGAAACCCACTATAACTTTATCAATTCAAGCCGAACAACCTCTTTGCGAAGGCGATACTGCTATAATAACCGTAAATGAAGATTTTCGCTCATATCAATGGATAAATGGGACTAATTCGAAATCAATTGAAGTTACTAAATCGGGCAAATATATTGTCTCAGTTGTAGATGAACACAATTGCACTTGGACTGCAGAAACAGAGATAAATTTCTTACCAAATCCAAAACCAAAAATTGATATCCTCGGTAGGGAGAATTTCTGCGAAGGAGATACGACAATACTGATTACAAGCCAGACTTCGAATAAATATCTCTGGTATGAATTAGGGAATAACCGACCAATTGCAGAGGGCAAGAACTCGATTTCAATAACAAAATCTGGCAGTTTTTATTTAATTGTTGAAAATGTAAACGGATGTATAAACATTTCAGATACAGTAAATATCATAGTTAGGCAAGATACCAATCTCCTTAGTATGATTTTCGATAGTGGAACTAAGTCAGTAAATTTCGGCAAAACAAAAATAAGAGAATTGTCCTGCTCAAATCTTATAATAAGAAATAACAACTCTGATTCAGTTACTTTAAACAATATTCCTATTCTCAGAAATATTTATTTTTCTATTCCCCAGAGTATCTATCCAATCACTATTGCCCCAAATAATAGTTATAGTGTATTGGTTTGCTTCAATCCATCTATTGCTAAGGAGCTAAAAGACACAATCTATCTTCCTGATGTTTGCAATGACCATATAATTCCACTTATCGGCGAAGGTGAAGAAATAATATATAGAGGAAGTACAAGGTGTGGGCTGACAGTGAAACTTACCGATAAGGGAAAAGAAATACCAATTATATATACATTCGACCCATACCCCAATCCGACAAATAATATTCTTCAAATTGACTTTGAAGCCCAATCAGAAGCCATTATTAGCGAGATAATGACTACTTATCTATATGATATCATTGGAAAGCCAATCAACATCTACCCATCAATATTTATAGTTGAAAATGACTTAGAAACTAAAGTATTGAAAGGTAGAATAATTTATGATTTATCGTCGCTTCAAAAAGGAGTATATTATTTGATTATCAACAAACAATTGAATAGTGAAGTTTTTCCTGTAATAGTTGAATAGTTTTCTCCTGATTTTAATCGCATACTTAATCTATATTAACCAAATATATTTTAATCCAAAATGATTTTGTGATAATATAGTTAATTTTGCATCTATTGAGAAAAAAAAATTTACTAAGCATGCATAAAACAGAAAAAATCGAAATAATAGAATATAGCGAGAACTACAGAAATCAATGGGATGAATTTGTATTGAACTCGAATAATGGTACTATGTTTCATAAACAATCATTTCTTGATTATCACCAAGCTGGAAAATTTGACTTTTATCATCTATTATTCATTCAAAATGGGAGAATTATCGGACTATTGCCGGGTGGAATAACTGATTCTGGTAAAGTCTTCTGGTCACCTTTAGGTGCGAGTTATGGTGGGATAGTTGCTGAGGATGTTCCCTTTCGATTGGCTTTACAAATGATTGATACCTTACTCGAATTTTCTTATAAAAAAAGTATTTCTGAACTATATCTTATCCCCCCACCAATCATTTACAACAAAGTATTTAATCAGCATTTCGAATATGCTATGCTTTATAGAAGATTTGACTTCGAATATCATTATATTTCCCACGCAATAGATTTAAGCGATGGTATTTATTTTGATAAATTCGATATCAAAACCCAAAGAATTATAAATAAAATCCTAAAAGATAAAAATCTTACAATACGAGAGAGTAAAGACTTCGAAGCCTTTTATCCAATATTACTTAAAAACAAAGCAAAGCATAAAAGTAAACCCACCCATTCATTAAATGACCTGAAAGTACTAAACGAACTAATCCCAGAAGACTTAAAATTGTATATGATTTATTATGGCGATACACCAATTGCTGGCTCGCTACTGTTTTTAACAAATCCAAAAGTTGCTCTTTGCTTTTATATTATGATGGAATACGATTACAAACACCTCAAGCCAACATTTCTTGGTATTCAAGAATCCTGCAGATGGGCTTATGAAAACGGTTATCAATGGTTAGATATAGGCGTTTCGCAAGATACAACCTCTGATGACCCTATGACCCCCTCAGATAGCTTGATATATTTCAAGGAACGCTTTCATGCGCGTGGATTATTAAGAACAACTTATCATTATAAGTTCAAGTGAAATGATAGAAAAATCAGAAATTGAGGATATAATCTATGATTACTGTCTAATCACATTAGCCAACCCTTTCACTGACGCACGCTGCCTCAATTTAGCAAATGCACTAAAAACTTTTAATAAAAAAATTGTTGTCATTGGAATAACCAATGCAAATAAGCAAGAAATAATCAAAAAAGGAGAAATTGTTTTCATATTAATACCAATTGATTTTTCCGATAGATTATTCATTAAATTATTCAAATTCATATTCAGGTTTTTTTTTAAATTAAAAGCCCCAAAATCCAGGTGCTATATAGCAATGGATATCTATTCTCTTTATATTGCAACACGCCTCAAAAAGAAGTACAAAGCAAAACTTGTATATGACTCTCGTGAAATTTATTCAGCTTTGAGCACTCTATCCAAACGCAAAATCGCTCAATATTTATTGACCAGGTATGAGATTTATCTTGTAAAATATGTAGATTCTATAACAGTTTCCGGCGAATTGGACAAAGAATTTCTCCAGAATCATTTTCGAAAGAATAATGAAATCGAAATAATTATGAATTTACCACCG
>JBBISM010000082.1:0-10539 GCA_037441245.1 Ignavibacteria bacterium
TTTTATACATCTAAATTGAAGAAGTTCGGGATAACTACTCAGCAATATCATATTCTACGTTTTCTTGAAATGTATTATTCCGAACCTACTTCAATAAATCTCTTAAAACAATGCATGCCAGAAAAACAGTCAGATGTTTCCCGCTTAATTGATAGACTTGTTAAAGTTGGGTTGGTCGAAAGAAATATTTGCCCATTAGATAGGCGAAAAATGGATGTTATAATTAATCAAAAAGGCTTGGAGCTTATAAGAAGCATAAGCGTTGAAGAACAAACTTGGATTGATGAATTAATTAATCTGAGTGAAAGTGATACCAAGATTGTCAATCAATTGTTAGAGATTCTGCTTTGGAAAGAATAATTCCCCAAAATCCCCCTCACAAAAATAATTCCCTTTTTCTTTTATATGATTGATTAGATTAAAATATATTGGCGAATAGCTTAAAACTTGGCTGTTTCCCAATATTATCAAGCATTTCTTTGCTCTTGTAATTGCAACATTAAGCTTTCTATCAATTAAACTGCCATCCATTTCTGCTATTGATTGGATAGTATTTATTAAACGGTGTGAATTTATAGCTAACGATAAAATTATTATATCTTTTTCCGACCCCTGGAATCTTTCGATTGTGTCTATGATAATTTTATCTCTATAAGAAGGTTTAATACGAGAGTAAATTTCTGCACATTGTGCTCTAAATGGCGATATTATCCCAATTTCAAGTTGATTTATTGATTCATACAAACGATTGACAATCAACTCTATATATAATGCTTGAGTTCTATTAAGTTTGAATTCTTTTTCCAATTTAGTTTCGATGAAAATTAATCTCTTTTGATTTATTAGATGTATAAACTCATCTTTAAAATCCGATATATCATTAATTAATGAGAAATCTGCATTGGTATTGGTTTGTAACTTGTCGTTGTAAAAGTGATAATTAACGAATTCGAGTAATTTGGGATGCATTCGGGATTGTTCATTGAGCATACCATAAGCATTATGCCAATTATTTTCCTTGCAGATTCTCAATAATCTTTCGAAATAAGAAATTGCTAAATTGTTGAGTTTGATTGTTTTTAATATTTCATTTTTGCACTCAATTGAGTGTGGATGTTGGACAACAACTGAAGGCAATTGCTTTTCATCGCCTATGAGAATAAATTTATCAACTCGAGATAATATTCCGATAATTTCGGCTTCTAATATTTGGGAAGCTTCATCAATAATTGCAATTTCAAATGGTTTTAATTCAAATAATTCAGGGTAATAGTTCAATGATGCTACTGTTGAAACTATTATCTTGCTATTCGAAAACTTTCTGTATAATTGCCCAAGTGTAAGATGTTCGACAATTTCGGCAAGAAGATTTTCCCGTAATTGAGTGGATTCCTTTGAACCGATTCGAATATATTCAACTTTTGGAATGATTCTGTCCAATGTCAAACAAATCTCATCAGCCGCTCTGTTTGTATAAGCTGAAATTAAAATATTGCCATTGATATTGTTATAATAATACTCGACAAGGGATTTTACGATATAGGAAGTTTTGCCTGTTCCAGGAGGTCCTTGAATAAGATAATAATTCTTGGTCCTTATTGCTGAGAGAAATATTTCTTTTTGCCTCACATTCAAACTATCAGGAGCAGAAAAGTTAATATCTTCAAACTCAGGTTTAGTTAATCCCAATAGAATTTGTTTTTTTCCCTTTTTAGATTTGATAAATTCCATAAGAGATTGAACGGTCTTTTTCTTCGAATCCAAATAATCAGGTTCGAGCACCCAATTATCTTCGTATTTTAATAATTCACTGTTAATACTCTTATTACGAAGACTAATCTTGACTTTTTCTGAATCAAGGTGCTTGATTGTTGCTTTAATTATCTGATTTTTTTGGGGTAAGTCATTGATGTTAGCATTATAAAGAATAGCTATATCCCCTGCTCTGAAGGATGTCCCGAAAAATTGATTTATATCTGGTTGAAAAACCAAATGTAAATTCTCGATATCTGATTCAGAATGAATTAATTTTAAGTTGCTTAAAATGGTGTTATTGCCTTCTTTTTCTGATAAGCTTTCATTCCATAAATTTGAAAAACCATTGCGATTTGAAAAATCTGAGCCAATTTTTGATACAAACTCTTCGCGGTAAATAAATGAGATTAATTCTGAAAGATAGGTTTTTTCAATTTCATCAAGGTTTTGCAACAATGATTTAATAGATTGAAATTTATCATGTTTGTATTTTGGGAATTTTTGTTCATTATAGCCAAAAACCTTTTCAATTAAATCATATTTTTTATCGGTAATAGCTTTTTCAATAGCTACGATAATATTTCTTACTTTCAACGCATCACGCTTATGTTTTAATATATTCGGGACGTTCCTCAATGGTGCATATTCAGTTGAGGAATATATAATACCTGATGTACCAACTCTGCCTTCAAAACAGCTATCAAGCAGTATATTGTAGCAAGTCGCTTGCGCAAGATGATTATTCCATACTCCTGAAATATAGGATTTCCCATCAATATCAGTAACTTGTATATTTTCTGATGGAGCCCTCCCCGATTTTAATTCGACGACATCTTTTCTATTAGCTTCATCATTATATTCAATTAATGCATCTAATCTACCTTGGATACCATAATCCGGCGAAATAAAAGTTGGTTCAATGCTAATTCTATCACAGGTGAACTCATTAACAAATTCATTAAGCTTTTGAAAGTGATTGAAAGCAACATTTCTAAGCTGTTTTCTGCTATTCTCGTCCTTGTGCGCTAAAAGTAGTGTCTTTAATGGATTTTTCCTCAAAGCTTTTGAAAAAGCTGTTTCGAAATCAATATCTTTGTTGTTTATCAATAAATCGAAGAATTCATTCACTACATTTCCCAATAAAAGAGGATAGCTGACAACGGCTGAATCGAATAGCTTCAAAAAATATAGCTCATAATTAATCAATTTGTGTTGAAAGCATTCTGCTATATCTGTTACATCCACCAAAATATCAGGTTCATAAATGATAATTGTATCTTTATTGGTATAGCAAATATTTGAATTATTAAAATCAAAAGATATATTAAAAAAATTAATAACCGACCCGCGTCGCACGATTTTATAAATATAATTCTGTTCATCACTCAAGAAAACTCTTATATTTCCAGATTCTTCAGAAGACGCATCAATATAAGCTGAGAACTTAAATTGATATGGGCTTTCAAGTTTATTTTTGTGTAACACAACAGTGCGTCTTAGTTCACTTATTCTTTGAATCTTTATATCGCTTTCCAGGCTACCTAACTGAATGTCAGAATAATCACCCGCAAAAAAGTCAATTAAATTCTTTATTGCGTTGAAGAAACTTTCAATATCAATATCTGGTGGTAGTAACTTTTTATTTCTAACTATTTCATTTAGTCTATAAATAATTTTTCTATAATTTGAAGTAAGACTACTACTTGCGTTAAACTTATCGAAAAGGAATATACTTCGGGCATAATTTGTCGGGAAGTAAAGGGGTTCATTTTCAGTTAAAAATTTTAATAGTTCATTGATGATTTTTTTGAATTTTATTGATTTTTGACGATTATTTAAATCGCCATTATAATATACTTCTTCTAAATGATTAAGAAAAATAAGTGCAGATTCATCAGTCAGCATCTATTACTCGTCTGGTCTTATGTCTTTAATGCTAATTTGAGGTGTCCACCTACCATTGACAGAATTGATTTCAATGTTATATACAATGGAAAAAGGTTTATTGGAATTGAAGATGCTAATTTTATCAGCTAGCCCAAAACCAATAGCATCAATAACAAAATGCGATTGTATTGCCCGAAACTTGATATTATTATAACCGAAAACTTTTATGTCATTAATAGATTTTACTCCTCTACTGAAAAAGTTAGGTTTAAAATTTTCGAAACCGAAGGGAGCAAATTTTTCCAATAATTCTAAAAATTTAGGCGAAAGCTCACTAAATTTCAATTCGCTATCGAGCATAATTTCAGGAACAAGCATATCTTTTGTTATGTTTGATTGTGCGATAGAATCTAATAATTCCCTGAATATTTCAATATTTTGCTCTTTGAGAGTAAGTCCAGCAGCATGCTTATGCCCCCCGAATTCTTCGAATAAATGAGAACATTTTTTTAAAGCATTGTATATATCAAATCCATTAATTGAACGAGCCGAGCCTTTTGCCCTGTTATCAATTGTAGTCAATAGCACTGTCGGAAGATTAAACATATCAACCAATCTCGAAGCCACAATACCAATAACGCCAGCATGCCAATCAGGCGAATGAAGAACAAGTACTCGCCGATTATATTTTTCAATTTGTTCTTGGGCTAATGGTTTAGCTTGCTCGAAAGTTTGTTCGTCGAAAACCCTTCGTCTGCGGTTTTCTTGCTCAAGTTGCTGGGCGATTCTAAATGCGGCAATAAAATCTTTTTCTATCATCATATTTACCGAACGTAAAGCGGCACCCATTCTACCAGCTGCATTTATAAGAGGGGCAAGAGCATAGATAATATTGGAAGTAGTTATATATCCTAATTTCAAACCAGTGCATTCTATTAACCCTTTCAAACCAGGGCGGGGATTATTATTAAGTTGCTCTAAACCAAAGCGTACAAGAATTCTATTTTCATCAATCAAAGGTACCATATCTGCTGCTGAGGCAATAGCAACCAAATCTAAGTAAGAGTAAGCTAGTTTTGGTTGATTGAATCTTTGAGCGATTGCCTGTATAAATTTAAAAGCGACCCCACAGGCAGATAGGTATTTGAATGGATAGCTACAATCCTTTTGCAAGGGGTCAATAATTGCAAATACATCAGGGATTATTTCGCCTGGCTCGTGATGATCGCAAATGATGCAATCAATACCCAAACTTTTTGCATACTCCAAAGGGTCAATAGAGGTAATGCCAACATCAACAGTTATAATGATTTCGGCTTTTTTATCGTGTGCAAGCTGAACGCTATTTCTCGAAAGTCCATAACCTTCTTCGAAGCGGTCTGGTATATAATAATCTACATTTGCTCCAACTTCCCTAAGGAATTGAAGCATTAGTGCTGTGCTTGCGGTACCATCCACATCATAATCGCCGTGTATCCAAATCAACCCACCTCGCTTTATAGCTTCTACAACTCTATCAATGGCTTTGTCCATATCCTTCATTAGAAATGGATTATGCAAATCCTCCAATGAAGGTTCGAAATATTTCTTTGCCTCCTCTACGTTACTAATTCCACGTGCAGCAAGTACGTTCGCCAAGCTGAACGGGATTTTAAGTAATTTCGATAATGTGTGGATAGTTTCTTCATCAGACTTAGTTCTAAATGTCCAACGATAATCCAATTAATAAACCCATAATTTAAAATAACTGAAACAAAAATAAAAAAAAAACTCGCATTATCAAAATAAAAGTGTAAATTTTTTTACACAGTTTAATTTTTTTCACATATAGCTTTAAAATTTATTATAATTGTAATATATTTTGTAGTGATTATGTAATATTATTGGATATATGATTGAATTTGATGATTTAATCTATAACACATTCGACGAGTCGAAATATAAAAAGCCAAAAAAACGGGTTTTAATCAAAGATACAGAATTTTTAGATGAGAATAAAAAAGAAGGAATCGTTTGTCAATCATTAGGAAAAATCTATATCGTTCGTAACTTGAATGATAATAATGCTAATCATTTTTTTGAATGTGTTTTAGCGGGGGCTATTACTTCCCCGCATACTAATTCATCTATTATTGCAACTGGTGATTTTGTTGAATTTGTTCCTATTGATTATAAAGATACTGCTAATGAATTACCGACCGGTTTAATCACTAAGATTTACGAAAGAAATACTTTTTTATCAAGATTAGCTCCGTGCAAAACACCTTATGAGCAGGTTATCGCGAGCAATATTGATAATGTCCTTATCTTTCTATCATACGAGATGCCTAAATACAACAAAAGATTGATTGATAGAATATTAATCGCTTGCGAAGTAGGATTGGTCGAGCCTTTGATATGTATCAACAAGATTGATTTAGCCGAAGATGATGATTTGATAGACAATCTGAGCATTTACAAAAAGTTAGGTATTGATTTATTTCTCATTAGCTTATTAAACAATATCCGAATAGATGATTTATTGACTATTCTAAAAGATAAAAACACATTAATGATTGGTCCATCTGGTACAGGAAAATCCACACTGATTAACTATATAATGGGTCGAAAAATTCAAAAGATTCAGAAAATTAGTGAAAAAACAGGAAAAGGAAAACATACGACAAGCTATTCAAGAATGTTTTTTCTCCCCTTTGGTGGTGCTATAATAGATACGCCGGGATTACGTGAATTCGGAATTTGGGGCGTGGAAAAAAATGAACTTGCTTTGTATTTCCACGATTTCGATGAATACGCAAAAGATTGCAAATATTACCCCTGCACCCATATTCACGAGCCAGATTGCAGAGTAATAAAAGAAGTTGAATCTGGCAATATTGATTTTGATAGATATGAAAGTTATCTCAATATATACGATACTATGATTGAATAGCAATAATCCAATAAAAACAAATATTTATTGAATCGAAATAAAATATTAATTTTGTAAATAATGGAAAGGAGAGGTGAGAGAGTGGTTGAATCGGGCGGTCTCGAAAACCGTTGACTCGCTGGGCGGGTCCGTGGGTTCGAATCCCACCCTCTCCGCTCAAAGCCCGGATGGCGGAATTGGTAGACGCGCTACATTCAGGGTGTAGTATCCGTTCGGATGTGCAGGTTCGACTCCTGTTCCGGGCACTCAGAGAGCAAAATATTTCTCAATTGCTCTAAGCTTTTTGCCATCATTAATTTTGAACGTAGATCGCTCGCTCCTTCGAAATTTGAGATATAGATTTTAAAGAATTTATTGAGTATCGCAAAATTTTTAGAATTGCCCCAGGTGCGATAGAACAAAACGGAATGTTCCCATAATTCCCGAATTTTCATTCTTTTGGATATTTCAGTATTATACGCAAAGAACCAGGGATTAGCGAAAATGCCTCTCCCTACCATAAAACCATCTGCACCGCTCATTGCGACTAAATCCAAAGCCTGCTGATAGGAGAATACATCACCATTGCCGATAATAATGCATTCGGGAAATTCGCTATTTTTCAATTTGACTGCTTTTCGGACTTCGTTCCAATCAGCGGGGCAATCAGTCATCATCTTTTGTGTGCGGGCGTGCAAAATTATAGCATCGGGCTTTACCTCGAGCAAATTAGAAATCCATTCCTCCGTTTTATGTTGCTTAATCCCGGTGCGTGTTTTTATACTGACTGGCAAATGCGTCCCTTCTTTGACCGCAAGAATAATATCTTTAGCAAGTTCGGGCTTATCAATTAAAGCGGAGCAACAGCCCTGCTTGACGATTTTCTTGACGGGGCATCCCATATTTATATCAATACCATCGAATTGCTCCATTTCAGTTATCAACTGGGCTGATTTATAATTATTTTCGGGATTGTTCCCCCAAATTTGTGCCACTATCTTGATATCTTTTTCTTCGAGTAGCTTCTTTTCGCTTGGATTGATTTTCAATCTTTGGATGACTTTGGGATTGCCGATTGGATGACATAAACCATCGGTTGAAGTAAATTCAGAGAATACAACATTTAGTTTCCCTTGTTCCGATTTACGCATTATCAATTCACGGAAAACTGTATCGGTTACATCTTCCATCGGGGCAAGTGTAGCTATGGGCTTTTTTAACTTTTGCCAGAATGTATTTCTCATAATATCCAAAATTATTTTGAATAATTTAAATGTTAAGACGCTTATAGCAATTACTTCATTATTGGGAAATATATCCTATAGTGCCAATTTCCTAGTGGATAAGTTAACATCGAATTTTGAGAAGCATTTATCATCCAGCTTTCTTTTATCTGAATTGTATCAATCCTTGTATAGGGGAATGTAAAAGTCTAAACTTTTAGCCATGTTAAGATAGCTTTCCTTTTGCTATAGATATTTTACCGAGTTGTTACGAAAAATTGAAAATTGTTTTATTATTTGTGAAAAAAGTTTATTTTCAATTTTAAAATTAATTTTTTTGTCAAATAATCTGAAATTATTATGGGTAGCGACTTTAAGAAAATATTGATTACTGGTGCATTAGGGCAAATTGGTTCGGAATTGACAATAGCATTGAGGCAACGATACGGCAACGAAAGCGTGATTGCCTCTGATATAAGAATCAACCCCACTGCAATTATAGCAGAAACCGGTCCTTACGTTGTAATTGATGTAACAAAACCAGAGACAATTCGGCAAGTCATAATCAAGAATGATATTGATGCGATAATTCATTTAGCAGCGATTCTATCGGCTGTAGGCGAAAAAGACCCGCATCTATGTTGGGATGTGAATATGAATGGCACTATGAATGTTCTCGATTTAGGCGTAAAGTATAATCTAAAAAGAATTTTGATACCAAGTTCAATGGCTGTTTGGGGCGAAGGAATTCAAAAAGAAATGGTACCGCAAGATAGCGTATTGAAGCCAACCTCGATGTATGGAGTTACAAAAGTTGCTGGCGAAAGGTTGTGCGATTACTATGTTTACAAATATAATCTTGATTGTCGTGGATTGCGATTCCCCGGCATCATATCTTACGAAACTTTGCCTGGAGGTGGGACAACTGATTACGCTGTCGAAATCTTTTACGAGGTATTGAAAAATAAGTATTATAAATGCTTTCTTAGCGAAGATACCGTTTTACCGATGATGTATATGCCAGATTGTATCAAATCAATAATTAATTTGATGGAAGCAGACTTCGATAATCTCGAGCATCATAGCGATTTCAATGTAACTGCAATGAGTTTCAGTCCTAAAGAATTAGCAAATGAAATCAAGAAATACATTCCTAATTTTACGATAGAATATGCTCCTGATTATCGCCAAAGCATCGCAGATTCCTGGCCACGCTCGATTGATGATTCCTGTGCCAGAGAAGAATGGGGTTGGAAACCAGAATATGACTTGCATTCGATGACATACGATATGATAAAACAGCTATCGAAAAAATTAAATATTGAATTGGATATTTAATTATGAAATCTTATTTATCTTAATAGCTAAATTATAAGAGGCAAAAGAATAGTTTATTCGATAATCATAACTTGTCAATTTCCGAAAGGGATTCATCACTTTGGATATAGTTGGTTCCTTTGTAAAAAATTGCATAATTCGTTCAAAGTTTAGCGTAAGCGGTTCGAGTAATAGACCGCTCTTTTTCTTGAATATAACCTGATAATTATTTGCAAATGCGGATTTGTCGAGCAGAGAAAAAAGCTCCTTTTCAGAATAATGATAATGCTTGTTGTTATGTTGAGGATTTCCTATTTCTGCATTTGAATTTCCACCTTTAATTATTCTATATGCTATTCGATATAAAAATGGAAGATACTTCATCAGATAGTATCCGTAATTATATGGGTCAAGTATTGTGAAGAGTCCCTTGTGTGGGGCAGTAATAATAATATCTCCACCGATTTTTAGAACTCTATAAAGTTCGTTTAATGATTGAATCTGATTACTAGTATGTTCAAGCACATCGCTGAATACAATCATATCAAAGTAATTATCTGGGAATGGCACTTTTTCGATTGCTGAAACTATAAAATTTATATTTGAGTATTTCTTCTTTGCTATTTCGATTAAGTGTGGGTCTATATCTATCGCATAAATTTCATTGCATTTTTCTGTATAATACCTTGTAGCATAACCATAAGAACATCCAGCATCGAGCAAACGCCCATAATACATATCCAACCAATGATAAACACACTCTGTTCTCCCACTCAATTGATGGTCAGGATACAATCGGTTCAATTCATTATCATCAATCATTAATATATGATTTTGTAGTAAAGAAATATGCAATTTAAGTGTTAAATTAGTCATTATGCAAGAATCTTAATATTAAAAAATATGTATTTCGCATTAATATTAATATTTATTACATATAATCTGAATATTTTCCATATATTCACAATCGGAACTTATGGAGTAACCCTTTCGGATTTATCAACACTCCTATTTTTTTTGATTATCATAAAAAGATTATATTGGGATGGCGAGTCATTAAGATTCGTTCCTAATAGTGCAATTTACTTCATTTTTATTTTGCTTGGTGCCGCCTTAATTTCAGGATTTAATCCTTTGCTTTCCACATCAGGAGCTCAAGTAACCCAATTTTTTAAGACATTTTCACATTTTCTTTTTCTTGTGTCATTTGCACTTGTTTGTGCTTTGTATCCAATTAAAAGCGATATTTGGATAAAAATCATCAAAATATGGCTGATACTATCAATTTTCATCAATATTTTCTTTTTTAAAATTTTTATCAAAATATTCTGGTGGAAGATAAACTTTTGTTCCTCTATTTATATCCGAAGATGTTATAGATTGGTTTGTTTTTGAAATTCCAAAATCTGCTAATTTTATTTCAATTTTATTAAAATTATTTTGATT
>JBBISM010000083.1:0-10458 GCA_037441245.1 Ignavibacteria bacterium
TCAAGCCCAATAAGAACATCAGGAATAAATTCTTTGATTAGTTGTTTACCTTCGAAATGATGAATAAGATAGAGGCTATTATCATTTGTTCTATCAAAATCAATAGTAACATAGCAAGGATGATATAATGCATCGAGCAACATTTTTTTATAATCTTCAGCTTTTTTGCTTTTTACATAATATTCATAAACTTGTCTTTCGGGTATGAACCTTCTTCCAACAACAAATAATTCATTTTTATCAATGAATTCCTGAGTGCAAAATGTATTAATTAAAGCAAAATCAGAAAAACTGCTTCTTAATTCAAAGATTGCTTGCTTTCCTTTGCCTGTCTTTTTGTTATAATTTTCGCGGAACTCATAATTCTCATTAATCTGGTATTTGTAGTCGAGTTTGCCTTTTTCAGCTAAATCTTCGACATATTCAATTAATCTCAATCCAATTGCATAGGGATTGAGTCCTATCCGGCTAATTGAGGTTACTCCTGCATTAATTTTGGCATAAGATACTTCATGCCCTTTGATTCTTTCGTCACTTAAAAATAGTCGGTCGTGCCAATAACTTGCCCAGCCCTCGTTCAAAATTTTTGTCCGTATTTGGGGTGCAAAGTATAATGCCGTGTTTCTTATGATTGTCATTACTGAGCAAATCCATTGATTATTTTCTTTTTTTAGGAATGGGGAGCTATCTCTTATGAATTCGAGCAAATCGAAATAATTTTGTTGTTTTCTATGTATGTATTTATCATATTTTGCTTCGAATTCGGGATACTTAACCTTAACTTCGGTGAAAAATATAGGGTCAGCAGAAATTTTATGAATAGAGATTAGTTCGTTATAATGCAAAATCTGAGTATATATCTCATGTTGTGATAATTTGACTTCATTTTGCAAAAATTCATCAAAATAATAGCTAATTTTATCGTTTGCTTGTATATTTTCTGGGAGATTTCGAATGGCTAGGGTTTGGAAATAACCTGTAATGTTGTCTATGCTTCTGCTAAATTCAATTGCATAATCAACCCATCTTCCGTATCTGCTTCTTAATGTTTGTATCAAACGTTTGTCAGCAAGTGCTTGACCGACGAAATCATCATTCCAAGTTTGTTCATATAGAATATTATTTTGGAAAAAGTCAATATGGGCTAAAACATGATAAAATATCATAATATTGAGCCAATCGGGGTTATTGTCGTTATAGAAAGATATTGCTGGTCGAGAGTTGATAACAGTTTCATAAGGATTGGTCGGAAATAATTTGTATTTTCCATATTCTTTTAATACTTCAACATCATGCACCCAGTAATCATAAAGAGTGGGTATCATTACTTTCGGTGAAAGTTCGAGCAAATCTCGATTTGTTACAATGTATTCAAGAGTCTCTTTCTCAAATTTTAGACCCACCGCTTGAGCACGTTCTTTGCACTCTTCCATTATTTTTTTCGTATGTTGGTCTATCAAGTTCATTGATTTATAATGATAATTTTAACTTACCAAAATTCTAATACCTTCGATAATTCTCGATTCTGGAGCATCATCGGCTTGCATAACATCCATTTTAATCAAATCGGCTTTTTCTTTAAGAAATCCTGAATCATTGAGATGTTTTTCCACAATTGTCATTGAATTACCGCCCCAAGTGTTTCTTGCTACTGTTATTCCAATTCTATTGGTATAAGTAAGCATTTTGCGAAGTGCGTTTGTCATATCTTTTCCATCTTCATCCCAATCGTCTCCGTCGGTACCTTGAAAAACATATATATTATTTTCAACTGTAAGTTTTTCCTTTTCCACAATTTGATTGACTAATTCCAAAGCTGGAGAAATTTTTGTTCCGCCAGCAACTTGCGATTGATAATAAATATAGAAATCAGGTACTTCTTTTGCTGTTGTGTCATGAACGATGAATCGAGAAACAACATTATTCTGGTATTGATACATTAGCCAGGAATAAATCAATAGATGCTGTGTGGTTACTACTTGAGTTGGATTGCCTTGCATTGAACCAGAATAATCACGTATAAAGAAAACAACTGCTTGCGTCTCGAAATCTTTTTCCTTTGAAAGAATTCTATATACTTTATCTTCAGGACTTATTATAAGTTGCGTGCTGTCAATGCTGTCGGGTTCTATTCGACCTAATAAGGCATTTGTGCGGATTATGCGTTTTAAGGTTTCTTTCTTTTCGAGTATTTGCCCGAATCCTCTATTTCTATCGGTCAAATCATAGATATATTTCGTCATAGACCGCTTTTTGCCTTTTGGCTTCAAATTTGGAAGCTGGAATTTCTCGGTTAATATTTTCCCTAAGTCAAAAGCTTCTTCTACTATATCGTGTTCAGTTTCTTCTCCCTGCCCAGCACCTTGTCCGCTGCCTTCGACTTCTTTAGGTTGGACTGGCTGTTCGCCGATGACATCACCTTCATTGCCAGTTCCGCTACCGCCTGTTTCCTGTTCTTCTGTGATTGAATCATCGTGGTAGAATTTTGGTTCGGTTGTTGTCGGAATTATAACAACTTGCTTTTGGTTATTTTTACTCGGTTTTATTAATCGCCCAATTTTTATTCTACGGGGGAATCCGTCTTTTTCACGCTGTATATCTTGCTCTAATAACTCATCCAATGTTTTTAATGAAGCAAAAATATTTCGATGAGTTCGATAATAATTTGGCAAGACATCAAAATCTGTTCTGTCATATAAACCATTGTAAGGTAAACTAGTATTATGCTTCGCTTTATTTATTGGAGCGGTTTTGAGTTCTTGGAGAATATTTTTTTCCGCTTCAGGTGAAATACCTTGTTGCTTCAATTTGTCGAATAATGCTTGGGCTTCGTTTGTCATTACAATCAGAATATTATTATATTCAATTTAAGACGTATGATTTAATAATATATATAATATTTTCCATTAAAAAAATTATTCTTTTGCTAATGTTTTTTCAAATAGTAATAAAGCTACCCCAATTGTTTGGTCCATGTTATAATATTTATAATCAGCCAATCTCCCGATGAAATGAACTGTATTATTTACATTATCAATTTCTTTCTTGTATTTTGAGAAGATTTCATAATTGATTTGTCTTGGTATCGGATAATATGGCTCGTTTATCTTGGGTGTGTAAGGTTCGGGGTATTCATAAGCGATAGTAGTTCGCTCCGAGCTTGCATTGTTGAAATGCTTGAATTCTGTAATTCTTGTATATTCGAAATCATTAGGATAATTGACCTGTGCGGCTTCTTGGAATTTTTCCTGGTTTAGATTGACCAACTCGTAACGCAAACTTCTGTATGGCAATTCGCCGTGAATAAAATCGAAAAATTCGTCTGTTTTGCCAGTATATATCATTTTGTTGAATTTAATATCACTGATTATGCTTCTGTAATCTGTATTTAATAATATTTCAATATTCCGGTGAGTAATCATTTTTGCAATCATCTGGGTATATCCCAATTTGGGAATTCCTTGATAAGGGTCGTGGAAATACCTGTCATCTCGGTTCAGAACTATTGGTATTCTTGAAGTAACAGAATAGTCTAAATGTTCGGGTGTTAATCCCCATTGCTTCAAAGTGTAACCATAGAATACGTTTTCATAGATGAAATCTGCTAAAATTTTCAATTCTGGATTATTTGTTTCTCTCAATTTTAAAATTGGGACTTTCGAGGTAGATTTATATGTATCCAATAATATTTTCTGATACTTTTGCGATTGCTTCTTAGGGAAAATTGAATCCATTGAATTGAAATTAAATGGAATTGGCACTTTTTTATCGCCAATAACAGCTAAAACTTTGTGCTGATAATTTATCCAATCGGTGAATTTACTCGCATAATCCCAAACTTTCTTATTCATTGTATGAAAAATATGCGGACCATATTTATGAATGTTTATATTGTGTTCATTTCGATAATCATAGCAATTTCCACCGATATGATTGCGTTTCTCGACAATAATTATTTTCTTCTCGAGTTGTGAAGCTAATCTTTCGGCTAATGTCGAACCAGCAAGTCCTGAACCAACTATTAAATAATCATAAATCATTTGCTAAAATATTCTCTCAATTGTTTGATTGTTATTAACTTTGTTAAAAAGATTAATATTGGATAAATTATTAATGCTATTATGATTGGATACACGATGCTCTGAGTGTGAACATATACAGCATAACTTAATCCAACAGCTAATAAAGATAGCAATATAGTTTTGGTAAAATCCCAATGAGGCAACCATTTCAACATCCCATAAATGTTAATTGCCATAATCAGAAAAATTACAAATTCAGATATTAAAGAAGCTATTGCGGCTCCATCAGCACCGTATTTTGGTATAAGAAGAAAGTTTGAAGTGATATTAACTATTGTTGTTATTATTGTTGCTTTCATTATTAATTTTTCTTTTTTCCAAGCCATTAATGGTGAAGCCATAGACATATTGCAAAATTGTATAAGGAGCGTAACCATCAACAACTTTAATGTTGTGTATGAATTGATATATTCGTCTCCGAATACTATTTCAACTATTGGATAAGAATATGTGAAAATAAGAATTGTATAAAAGCAACCAACGATGAATAGCAATAATGCATATTTTGAAGCTACTTTGATTCTATTTTGTTTATCCTCTTGCCTCGAGAGTATTGGGAAAAACGATGTTTGAATTATTCCGATTGGAATTAATCCAAGTGTGTGTATTTTAAATGCTGCTGAAAATAAACCTGTTTCGTATTCTCCCTTGATAAAGCCCAATATACTGATATTAATGTTATTATATATAGTTATCAAAATTAATGAGAATCCCAATGGTAATGCAGGCTTCATAATACTTTTTATCAATTGCAAGTCAAAATTAAACTTTATTGAAAAGTAGTGTTTTAAATAGTAAAAAATCATCCATAAAGAATTAACTACAAAAACAGAAGAGTTAATAATTATTGCAATTAGTATATCTTGGGGGTTATGAACAAAAATGATAACTCCGGTGAAATTCAATATACCAATTAATAATTGCCTTAATGCAATTATTTGCATTTTTTCAATAGCTACAAAATACCAATTTAATAGTAGCGATTGAGAGAAAATGTTTATTCCACTGATATACCATAATAATTGAACCTCAAATGGTTGATTCAAAATTTGTACAAAAAATATTAATCCCAAAAAACTTACTAATGATAATATCAGACGTAATGAAAATAAAACGTTTACGTACGGTTCTGTTAAATTTTGGTTTTTTGTTACTTCTCGAGTGGCGATTGTGTCTATACCTAAATTTGTAAATGCGATAAAATACGCAACAATCGAGGTGATGAAGCTAATAGTTCCCATTCCTTCGGGTGTTAGCACCCGTGCGAGGTAAATAATTGTAATTGTAGTAATGCCTTTGGATGCAATTTCTGCAGCTGAAAGGAAGATCATATTATTAAGAATCTTACGGGCTGCTTTCATTTTGAAGTAAGATGATATTTACCACTGCCACCATTCCAGCTTCAATTCCGGAAATGGTGAGTTTCTTTTCTGTGTTTCTATCAAATACGCCTCATCTTCTGTTGATAATTCAGATGTTTCGAGGTATTTTTCAAATATATCGCATAATTTGTTAAAATCCGAGTGATGATAAGAGAATCTTTGTTCTGCATAATCTCTGGCAGAGCGAGTATAAATAAGAAATTGCCAATCTGAAGATTGCAAAAGCATCAATTCCCTCAATGCTTGAGTTAAAATTGTTCTGGATGTAGTATCTAATTTATTTAAATCAATCCTTTCATAAAGTTGGGATAATCTCAATTCATCATTATAAATAGCTTCCCAAGTCCAATAATTATCAGGATTACTCCAGACATCGTGATTATTATTGACCCCCCAAGAGCCTTCCGGAATTGAAATTACTTCGAGTGGCAATATTTTTAATAATTGTTCAGATGCTAATGCTGTTTTGACATAAGGTGAATGGTGCAAACCTTTGATTAATGCTTTAATAAATTCCGGACCTTCGAACCACCAATGCCCGAATAATTCAGTATCAAATGGAGTGCATAGTGTTCCAACTTTACCTTTTTTATTTTTATAATAATTTAATGTATTTTCTATATGATGAATGAAATGATTTGATTGTAGGTCAATCTTTTTCCAAATCCAATCAGGATGGTATAGTGTTTTGTACATCATATCTGCTTTATTATCTGTTACTCGCCAGTACCTCAATAGAGAATCTAGGTGTTTCTTATGGAAATCGAGATAGTCGGGCTCGCCAGGATATCCAACTTCACCGCTCCAGACCTGCATTGATATATCATGATGACGGGTGAATATAGCACTAGTGCCATATTCAATTCTCTCGCTGGAACTGACATTGAATAAACTCAATGGATCTTTATCAAATGAATAAGGATTTTTTAAATAGTCAAAGGAACTAATATGAATCAATTTATCTTTGTTTGGCGCAAGGAATGACCCTATTGGATTTGAGCGTTTTAGTAGGTTTTCATCTGTTACAAAATATTGAAGATTATATTTTGCAAGAAATTGTTCAATGCCAGGACGCAAATGTTTTTGATTAAAAGGAGCAACTGGTATATATGTTTTCCATTCATAAGATGGTCGGTAAGCACATTCTGGAAGCCAAATTCCACGCGGTTCTCTTTCGAAATACTTTCTATAATTGTTTACGGCTGCTTCGATTTGTAAATTAATGCTTCTATCGAATCCCAATAAAGGAAGATAACCGTGAGTTGCGCCGCAAGTCAATATTTCAACAGCACCTTCATCCTGCAAAGACTTAAATCCACCAATGATTGAAGAATTATATTTATGTATGAAATTATTCAAGCGTTCTTCATACCATTGTTGCCAAAAGCGAGCTAAATAAATATGGTGTGGGTCATAACGGCGGTCAGTAAATATCTTTTCGTCACTCTGTGCTGCTGTTATCTTTTCGTAACAATATTTAGTAAATATTGCTTTGAAATCTATGTGTTCAAGTTGTTCGCACAAAATTGGAGATATATCCAGTGTAACTTTAGGGATAATGCCTATTTCCAATAAATCATTAAAGGTATTTAATAATGGGATATAGCATTCAACCGCAGCTTCGCATAACCAGTCAACGCCGTGGGGCCAATCGCCGTGATGCAAAACCCAAGGCAAATGAGTATGTAATATTAAAACATAATTACCCGATGACATATTTAATCCTTGTTTAATTCAAAAAAATAAGGACTGTATCACAATTAAAAATGTCATTCTCGAGTTATCGAAAATCCATTAAACCCAATCTAAGATGGATTCTCTTTTGTCAGGGAATGACAATTACTATCAAATATAGAGCTTCGAGACTGCCCCTTACATTCAATTCTATTTTTGGTACTTTTAATTAATCTTTGGAGTACCACCAGAAAACCCCTGAAACATATTGGTATTGGGAGTATCGAGTTTTATCTCGCCATTTTTTTGTTCATACTTGTAGATATTATCTTCAAGAGCTTTTGCAAGCAATTTTGCGTGTTGCGGTGTCATAATAATTCTGGCATGAACTTTTGCTTTTGGTGAACCAGGCATTATTCTTGTGAAATCAATTACAAATTCTGCCTGCGAATGCGAAATAATCGCTAAATTCGAATAAATACCCTCGGCTTCGTGGTCGCCTAATTCGATATTTATTTGTTGTGGTTGGGGTGGTTGTTTTTTATCTTGCATAAATTGCTCCATTTATTTAGTTATTTCATTAATTCTTGATATTTATCGCAAGCGGATTTACGTTTATCGGCTATTTTGAGTAATGTATATACTTTGCAAAGTATCCTATAGTAATTCTCTTTATCTTCAGGTTTAACTGAAATCTTTTCGAGAACCGCTAAATATTTATTGATTCTCTCATGATTATCTAATACTTCATAAATATTTATTAGTTCGCCTATTATATCCAAATCATTTTTGAAACGGCTATAATTCAGGCACTTTTCAAAATATTCAGCAGATTTCCTAAGGTCAGGTATGTATTCTTCAATGTTAGGTTGGAATTTTTTATCTTTTTCTGCTTTTTCGCGCTGTTTTGATTGAACGGCACTTGCTCGGTTTTTGTGAGCGGAAGCTAAGTTACGAAGTACAATATCATAATCTGGGTCTAATTTTATAGCGTTTTGGTAATGCACTATTGCTTCGTCGAAATCTTTGGATAGAAGATGTATATCCCCAAATTGAGCATAAAACAATTTGTTATTTGGGTTTTGCTTAATTAAATCGGATAACATTTTTTTGGCTTCGTCTAATTTCCCTTGAACGTTGTATAATTCAACTAAAAAGGCACTTGCTTTCTCGTCTTCAGGTTGCAATTGGTGAAGAACTTTGACATATTTCATAGAATTATCAAAATCTTTGCGTTCGTAGAAAATAGATGCAAGTGCAGCAAAGGGATTTATATCTAAATTCTGCCATTGGATTTTTTCCTGCTGTGTCAGATTTACTGGCGGATTATAATACCACCCTTTTACCCGAAAGAAATCTTGAATTTTTTTGGATGAATATAAATAAAATTCATTATTATCGATACTGAAAACATCGGTTGTTGTGGAATCATACTCACCCGAAGCTCGTGAACTATGAGTTGATATTGGTCTTCCAAATTTTTTAATAATCTCTTCCCTTGGTATATCTAGATAAAAATTATTTTTCTATGCAAATCTAATATTTTTTTCTTGTAGGCTTGCGTATTTTGAATATGCTAAAATAGCACTATTAGTATCATTCTTTGTTTCGAGTATTATTCCTTTTAGAGCATAGACTCTGGACATATCCGGACGAACTATAGGAACTATATCAAGTAAAAATAATGCGGTATCGAGCGAATTTTTATCTTTCGATACGACATAGTTATTATAATAGGATATACTAAGGTTTAATACACCTGTCCAGAATCTTATGATGTAATTGGGTAGAAATTTTACTACTTCGGGAGTAATAGCATTCTTTTCTGCTTCCGAGTATGCTTCTGCTGCACCTTTGAAATCCATCATAGTTTCTTTAACTTGTCCTAATAGATACCATGCTTCATCATTCTTAGGGTTCTTTATTAAAGCTTGTTCAAGTTGTTGTTTTGCTTTGGGGTAATCATTGGATTGCATAGCCACTTTTGCTGTTGTTATTTCTTTTGTGGCGCATTGAAAGCCCTGCATTAAAATTGCGGAGATAATAACTACCAATAACAATAAAATGGTTCTTTTCAATTTTCACTCCTTTAATATTTCTAAGAATTCAAATTATACTAAATTAAAAAATGATTTACATAGTTCAAATAGTATTTGACAATAATTCAGATATATTTTTATTCTGTATAAAAAAGCTGTCCAAGATGACAGCTTTAGTTCATTGTATATTTCTTATATCTAGCTTATTTTAAGCTGAGCAATGCAATATCTTCAAGAGGTGCTATTTTATTATTATTTCTTATTGATGCAATATAGTATCTAGTGGGTGAATTACGATTCTCTCTTGAAAAGCTATATTCAACAGGGACGAATATATAGATTTCATTCTCGGTATAGTACAATTTATGAAAATTATAGGTAGTCAATGCGATTTGAAATTGATTTGTCGAATCTATAATTTCCAAAAAAGGTTTCGGGATGCAAATCAATGGTTTGTCATAAGAATAACCGAAAAAGTAGCTATCGGTTGTGTCAATTGGATATTCTTCATCATTTCGATGAAGTAATGCTTCTATTTTAACTTCTGGTAAGCCTAAGCCTTCTATTGATTTTGCTGTTTGATATGATAAATCAATAATTCTTTTCTTAATAAATGGTCCCCTATCGTTTATTCTTGCTAAAATTACTTTATCGTTAGATAGATTTGTAATTCTAACGATAGTTCCAAAAGGTAATGTTCGATGGGCGGCTGTAAAGTTATACATATTATATTTCTCGCCGCTCGATGTACGCCTATTATGAAATTTTCTGCCATAATAGGAAGCTATGCCAGAATTTGAAAAATAAACTTTTGAAGTTAAATCATATTCAGATATGTCTATTGTTTCTCCTTGATTTGTATTTTCATAAGTATTTTGTTGGAACATTTCAGTTTCTTTTGCTAAAACAAAATAGGTTAAGAAAAGTATAGCCAAAGGCAATATGGCAATTCCAAAATGATCGGCGAAATGCCATAGTCTTTTACTTACTTTGTTCATTAAGCCATTTTCCCTCTATTGTGCAACATATCAATAATCTAATGCAATGTTATAATTCTCTTATTATCAAAAACTAACAATTAATCTCGTATTTGTTTTTTGAAAATCATAATTACGGTAAGGTAGATGTAATATTGTAATTTCAAATTTTAATGATTTTTAAATTATTGATTTAATTAGATTTATTAATTGTTATTTGTTCTTGACTATATGAAAAATGAAAAGTATTTCATTTCCGATTATTCATCTTGGGTTAATAATCCTAATTCCATTCTGACGTTAT
>JBBISM010000084.1:0-10312 GCA_037441245.1 Ignavibacteria bacterium
GTAGCATTTTTGACTTCCTGCAATACTTCGTCAACATCATAGCTTTTATAGACTTCAATTGTGATAATAGCGAAATTTTCGTTCGAAGTGGAAACATATCGCTCAATTCCCTGAATTCCTTTTAAATTATCCTCGATTTTTTGAACAACCCCTTTTTCGACTTCTTCAGGTGATGCTCCCGGGTAAATTATTTGAATAAAAATTGTTTTTCGTTCTAATTCAGGGAAAAATGATGATTTAATGCTTAAAAGTGTAATAATTCCAAATACTGCTATGAAAATCTTTATTACGTTAGTCCATATTGGATATTTGATAAAATAAGCCAACAAAGCTTTCATTTTACTTATCTAATTAATTAAAAATAATTTCAATTATTGGGTAATGGTTCGAATTTAGCACCTAAAACTACATTAGTTAATGATTCTTCTATGACTATTGTGCCTTCTTTTATTCCTCTGATATAAGTATATTTCTCGTCGAGCTTGACAATTTCAATATTGCTTTTTTCTAATTGACCATTATTGATGATATAGACAAATTCGTTGTTATATATAGCTTTGCGAGGTAATCTATATACATTCTGTATTTTTTCGCCAATAATTTTGGCTTTTAAATACATACCATCTTTCAAATCGCTACCACTGAGGGTAACGTAGACTTTGACGGTTTGTGTCGTAGGTTCAATATTTTTAGCCACTCTAACGATTTTGCCAGTCAATTCAGAATTTAGCTCAGCTCCGCTAATATGGGCTATATTACCTTGCCGTAGATATGGTAATTCAGTTGCCTCGACGGAAAGCTCCAATTCATAGGAATCAATACCCGCGAATTCTCCCAATTTAACAAGCGGTCTGACTATCGCACCTTGATTTGTCATAACTGCTGTCAAAACACCAGAAAATGGAGCTCTTATCGTATGCTTTGCTAAGCGTGTTTCGAGGCTTTTTACGGTGTAGAATAATTTATAAATATTTCTGGAAGCTAAAAAATACTTTTCTTTTGGGGAGGTATATTTAGGCAAATCATCTATATTTCTATCAAAATCGAAATTTTCGAGATATTTCTCCCACTTCGGAAATGCTTCTAGAAAATCATATTTCATATCAGGCAATACTTTTGCCAGAGTATTCAGGAAATCGCTTTTAGTGGATAATAAATTCATCTTAAGCTCCGAATCATCAATTCGAAGCATTACTTCACCCTTAGCAAAGTAAGTTCCGATTTTGAATGGTTTAGTTGTATCTTCGATAATGCCAGTTACTTCAGAAAGTAACTCAATTTTATTAGTGGCGGTTAGCTTACCATAAGCGGTAATTATTGCATTATAATTCGCAAATTCAACCTTGCCTGCTTTTGCATATCTAATAGGAGGTGGCATTTTCTTTTCTTCCGGCACCTCCTTCATTCCTCTAAATAATCTCATTACGAAAAAACCGATTGCAATTATCAAAATTGCAAGAATTATCATTAAAATTCGCCTGTTCATAATATTTCAATTCAAAATTCTATTAATAATATTTCAATTCAATTATGTTGTATATGCAACTAAATCTTTGATAAATTTTTTTGTATTTTATTCAAGATATTCTTCAATAAGTTATTTTCCTCGTCAGTAATGCCTTCGATAGCGTTTGCTTGGATATTCTCAACTATTGGTACAAGTTTTTCACGCAATTCTTTGCCATAATGCGTCAAATAAATGATATTATTTCTTAAATTTTTTCTATCTGGAACACGGATAATTAAATTTCTACGCTCCATATTATGTATTATTCTTGTGATGGTAGTTTTTTCTTTTCCGACGCAGTTAATTATTTCTTGCTGGGAAAGTCCATTTTTATGCCATAACATCATAAGAATTTGCCACATTTCAGCAGTAATATCAAAACCAGATTCAAGAAATACTTTCATAATTGTATTTCGCATCAATCTGGCTGTATAACCAATATAAAAACCAATATTATCGTGTATTTTCTCTAATTCATCCATATATTTAGTTGTATATACAACTTGCAATATATGATAAAAGAACGAAATAAAAAAAATTTTTTCGGGGTTTAATTATATCGAAACCTATGCAATATGACAAATGATTTGATGCGTTAGATATATCTATATCTTCACAAACATTTTCCCTACGCTCCCGAATCGCACATAATACACGCCGGCCGGCAAATTCGACACATCTACTCTTACTTCTCCTCCGCTGGCGGAGGTGTCCCGATTTATCGGGACGGAGGTGGACATCACGCTTTCGCTGAGTGTGTTGTAGATTTTGATTTCACTCCTCCCCCTTTCGTCCCCCTCCAAAGGGGGATATTCAAGGTAAATTTCGATATAATCTCTTGCAGGGTTGGGATGAATTTTAATTGCATCATTCAAAGAGTAATCATAATTTACACTTGTAACAAAATCTGATAGCTTTGCTCGGAATACGCCATCACCCCATGTTCCGGCAAAAATGTAGTTGTCGCTTACTGCTAAAGTCCTCACCTTCTTGCCAAACAGCCCATTATTAACTGCTTCCCAACTCTTTCCGTTGTTAGTTGATAAAAAATACGACTCCAATATGTTCCAGCAAAAATGTAGTTATCGCTTACTGCTAAAGAATATATAAGTTTTTCAACCATTGTATTCAATCCTATATTTGCTTCTGACCAGTTTTTGCCATTGTCGGTGGAAACATAAATACCAGCGCCCCAAGTCCCGACAAAAATATTATTCCCTTTGAACGCAAATGTTCGGACAGAAGTATTATATAATCCAATCTTCTCCATTGATGGTTGAAAGAAAAACACCGTTGTCAGTACCAATAAAAATATTGTTTTCTTTGATTGATATTGTACGAACATCTTCATAATTAAGGCCGTTGTTGAGTGCCGTCCAACTTGAACCGTTATTTGTAGAAAGATAAATCCCACTTCCGTATCTACCATTAACCCCTACAAAAATATTGTTACCGCTCACAGCTAAACAATTGATAAACCTCCTGATAATTCACCAATTTGCTCCCACTGTGTATATGCTATATTAAACGAAAGTAGAAGAACAGCAACTAGAATTATCCTGTTCATAGGGACCTCAATATTTATTCTAATAATGTTAAGTTCAAAATAGTTCTTTGTCCATCAATTTCGCAAACGAGGAACACTGGCTGGCGGGAAATTGCTCTTGGGTTAATATCAAACGTATTCAATCCTTTCTTTAGCTCGCCGTAATTGATTTCGCTCAACCGATTTCCGAGAATTCCAACCAAATAGAAATTTAAGTTAGCATAATCTCTATGGCTATTAATAAATAATTTCAATGGCTGCTTATCATTTGCTGATGATGTCCAAATATCAAAATCATTAGTATTTTCGATTACTTCAACATCTGTTGTACCTCCTTCGAGCCAAGTTATCGAGCGACTGATTAATTTATCTCTAATGGATTGGTCAAGTAATATATATGGATTTAATCCGAGCAAAACAGCTCTTGATTTTGGTAATTGGGTTTTGATAGCAAATATCGAATCTTTCGATTTCTTGAATGTCATCACAGGTGAAGTCATAGAAGTATTTGTAATGCGGAATAAAGGCAACAGGTATCTGATTAAATTACCTTTTACATTATCGCCAAAGTCAAAGCTTATTGGTTCGTCTTCAACGCCAGCTAATGTAACTTCATTAGGAGCCGTTCCATATCCTTCCCTACAATATGCAATAAATTGCAAGCCTAATTGTGGCAAAATAGCAGTAGAATTCAGACCTGCAGCAATAGCACCGCCACAAATTAGAACATTAACCCCATTTTGCAAAGCATATTTGATAACATTTCCAACGGAAGGTGTAACTGCACCTGTTGTGCTACCATTCCAGATAATTGTTTTAAGTGAGTTAAATTGTTGATAAATTTGTTCAAAATATTGTGATTTCAAATGATAAAATTTTGCCGATTTGTATGTTTTATCAATGATAGGCAAAATTGAATGGTCATCTTCTCCGCCAAGAATATGAAATCTATCAACAGATTCGTGTATAAGAATCAAATTCGAAGTGTTAAAGCTTATAGGTCGTCCCTGAACTTGACAATTCAATGATAATTCACCTATGCCTACTTTATTGCCAACAATGAATTTTGCTTTTAGCATTTCAGTTGAATTTGGGTTTACTGTAACTGTAGTTTTATCGCCTATTACTTCTGAATTCCAATCGTCTGGTGTGCTTTCACTTGGATAAGCATTAATTATGAAGTTAACCGATTTGTCGGTGTTATTAATTAGACGAGCGTCTAAATAGTATTCATCACCGCTTTTCGCCACGAAGAACATATCAAATTGATTAAGCATTAGGGAATATTCAGGTAATCTTGTAGCTGGTGTTTCCATTGTTGAAGCTGTTTGAAAAACTTCTTTGTTTAAATCATCTTGAATAAAAGCAACAGCATAAAGATCATCAGCAAAGGCAGGGTCCACCGAGAATGGGAATTCATAATTCTTGGATTCGCCCGCATTTAAAGATATTGTTGTACCATTCGCATCTGGCAACATCCGGCGTGCAATATAGTGAAAATCTTTTTCGCCATTAGAACCAGCATTTGCGTAATAGTGATGCAATTCGCAAATTACAACGCGAAGCTTTTTATTACTAATATTGGCTGATGAGGATACCTCAATTTTTACTGTACCTGAGGCATTTTTATGTTTCAATTCAACTTTAATACCAATGGGAGAATAAAAACTCATTAGTTTTAATTCTGATGATAAAGCGGAGGTATCGCCGACAGCTCCAGCATACCATTTACCCGTAGGGGTAGCAACTTTTCCTGCTATTCTTCCACTCGGAACTCCGGACATTTCGTAATATTGAATTCTTGTCCTATTCATATCAGTATCGTATAAATACATTGGATCCTGGCTTCCAGGCCACCAAGCATGGTACACAATAGGAATAACTCTATCTAAATTCTTGTTTATCCAAGCTTTAAAAGCAGGATTTTGGGTTGCACATGGACCGCAAGATGCATTAGTACCTTCTTCGACTAAAACTCCCCTTATAGACTGTGCATTTATCTCACTTATTGATAAAAAGCTGATTAGAAGCAGAAAGTAAATTACACGTATCATAAACATCTCCTAAAAAAAAATTAATAATTAACAAATTAAGAAAAATTATTTTCATATAAAAAAGATTTTTTTGAGAGGATAATATTAGATTTTAAATTCATCCATAGTTATAAGCAGTATTTCTAGTTGTAATTATTTTGAACTTATCAAAGTATTTGCAACATAGCTTTTTAATGTTAAGTTGGATGAGTGATTATTTGTATTGGGTATATTTTATTGAATTCACAATATGTTTTTATATTATCGGTAATATATATTTATGAAATCTATGATATTAAAATAATTTCACATCTATCTTTGCTTAATAATTAACTATATTTGTAAATTAATGAAAGTTTGATATAAAGAAATGTCTTCAATTAAGGAAACTGGTAGAAATAAATTTGGATTACAGAAATTATCGAATAGTCTGTCAATACCCTTTTACATAAAACTACTCGCTATTATCGGATTGCCGATGCTTTTTGTTAATTTGTATGTAAATGGCTATTTAGCAATTATCGAGATACTGAATGGCAATACAGCTTTACTATATAGAGATTTTGAGGTCTATATTAGAACAGTAAAATTTTTCTTTGATGACCCCACAAATCTTTACTGGATTCCAGATTGGATGGGAGATAACTGGTTCATCTATCCACCGCTTAGCATATTCTTATTTATTCCTTTTGGGATATTGCCCGAACCATGGAATCTAATTACCTGGAGAATAATTAATATTGCTATTTATTTTATCTCTATAAAACTAATACTTAGCATTTTCAAAGATAAATTTAAATTTGACTTTAGTAATTTGAACTTTTATATTTATTTAATTGCGTTTTCTCTTGGTTCGTTTTATCTTAATATTAACCATGGGCAAATAAATATAGTATTACTATTTCTTGGGGTATTGACGCTATATTATCTTGTAAAAAATAAAGTTATCAAATCGAATATATTCTTTTCTTTAGGTATATGGATGAAATTATATCCGGCAACCTTATTTCCTGTTTTTCTTAAGGACAAAAGAACTATCAAAATAACGCTTATTTCATTATTTGTTTATTTTTTCATATTGCCATTAATTTTGAGCCCTATTATACCATTAGAGATTTATCGGTATTTCTTTTTTGAATTTGTCCCATACTTCATTAATTTGCCACACGATATGTCCCCTTGCAATCAGTCATTGATGTGCTTTTTAATGCACTTTTATATCCCTGTGGAAACTTTCGGCGAATACCCAAGATTTGAAATTTTCGACTGGATTAGAATAACAAATTCAATATTATTTATAATATCGCTAATAACTATTTTTATTCTGTATTTCAGAGAAAAAGAGAGTAATATGCTATGGGCTTTCTGTTCTTTGATGGCATTGTCCCCCGTTTTCTCAATAACTGGTTGGGAGGCAGTTTATATTTTAGCATTACCATTGATAATATTAGTCCTATATCAAGTTCGAAATAAAAAGAAGATTGCCCAAATCATTATTATTCTTAGCGTCATATTAATGTACTTGCCCAAACCACCCAGTGGATTAATAGCTGAATATACAAATACAATTCCATTTATTTTTCAAATGCTCTTTTTCTTCAGATATATGTATATTACTCTATTTATGATTATTATCAGCTATTACTGGAATAAGAGACAAGAAAGTGACATTTTGAATTAGATTTTTGTTGATTAGAAATATATCTACCTTTAATCTTACATTCAATTCTCATATCTCAATAATTGTTTCTTCACAGAGTAACAAATAATGATATCGAATATTCAGTAGCACAAAAAGGATAGTCACCAGAATTTAATCATTGATGAAGAAAAAATTAGCATAACATCTAATTTAATTTTGCTAATACTAAATTCGCATTAACATAAAATTTCTATTTAATAATTCATTTTATTTATTATATTTGCTGAGAATAAATAATTGGGAGAAATTATATGATGCTCAATATT
The DNA here is from genome assembly GCA_037441245.1 of Ignavibacteria bacterium. Taxonomy (GTDB): domain Bacteria; phylum Bacteroidota; class Ignavibacteria; order Kapaibacteriales; family UBA2268; genus CALHGZ01. Next base: position 7,055 of record JBBISM010000084.1, read on the forward strand.
AATAACCAAGTTTATGAGGTTGAAGTTGACCCGAATATGCCGTTATTGTGGGTTTTGCGTGATATACTCGGTTTGACTGGTACGAAGTATGGTTGCGGAATCGGCTTTTGTCAATCTTGCAATGTATTGATTGATAATTTTGTAGAGCAATCGTGCCTGATTCCAGTTAAGTTGCTCGAGAACAAAAAAGTTACAACAATCGAAGGTTTATCTTCTGATGGTACTCATCCATTGCAGAAAGCCTGGTTGGAACTTGGAGTCAGTCAATGTGGATATTGTCAACCCGGTCAAATAATGACAGCTTCCGCCTTGCTTATTAAGAACCCCAAGCCAACAGAAGATGAGGTTATCAACGAAATGTCCGGCAATATTTGCCGATGTGGAACTTATTACAAAATCAAAGAAGCTATTTTACTTGCATCGAAAGGATAAAAATATGAATAATAATCTAATTGAATCCAGACGTAGGTTTATTTTCGGCTCCGCTTTAACTCTGACAGGAGTTATCACAGGATTTATCGGCTCGAATAAAGCTCTTTCCGAGTTAATCTATCTTGACGATGATAAAATTACGAGTTTAGCACCAAGTATCTGGGTCGAAATCACAAAAGATGGCATAATTATCATAACTGTTTCTCGCTCTGAAATAGGTCAGGGAGTGAGAACATCATTGCCTATGATTCTTGCTGAAGAACTCGATGCAGACTGGGAGCAAGTGAAGATAATACAAGCAGAAGCTGATTCCAAATATGGTAGTCAAGCTACAGGGGGAAGTACGAGTATACGTCAACTTTGGCAACCTTTACGTGTTGCTGGGGCTCAAGCTAGAAAAATGTTAATTACTTCAGCTTCTTTGATATGGGGAATACCAGAAGATGATTGTTACACCGATAAAAGTTATGTCTATGAAAAAAATGGAAGCCGAAAATTAGCTTACAAAGAATTGATTGATAAAGCAATTACTTTACCCGTACCACCAGCTAATTCAGTGCAATTGAAAAATCGTGCTGAATATAAAATAATCGGTCAAACAAGAGAGAACCTTGATGAACTTGATATTGTTAAAGGTACTGCTAAATTCGGAAGTGATTTCAGAATTGAAGGTATGAAATATGCTACTATACTGAGAAGTCCTTACGTCAGAGGAACACTCATATCCTATGACGACATAGAAACAAAAAAAATTAAAGGAGTAATCAATACATATCGAATTAGCGAAGGAATAGCTGTTGTTGCTGATAACTCTTGGTCTGCACTCGAAGGACGAGATGCACTCAAAGCCAACTGGAATCCCGGTCCTCTAGCGAATGTTAGCTCCGATGATATTCGGCAAGCATTCTTAAATAAAATCGGAACCCTTCCTAATCTACCAAGCAATACTTCAAAATCAATCGAAGCAATATACGAAGTTCCCTTTCTTGCTCATACAACAATGGAGCCGATGAGTGCTGTTGCTCATTTTGTTGATAATAAATGCGAGGTTTGGGCTGGCACACAAAACCCAATGGGAGCTAAATCTGCGGTCGCTTCCGCTTTGGGTATATCACAGGATAATATCAAAATCAATGTACTAATTTCGGGGGGTGGTTTTGGAAGGAGGCTCGATTCGGATTATATCGCAATCGCCGCAAAAATATCAAAATCTGCTGGTGTTCCAATTTTGTTCTTTTATACAAAAGAAGACGACATAAAAAATGACCCCTATAGAGCAACAAGCATTCACGCTGTTAAAGCCGGAATTGATGCCAATGGGAACCCTACTGGATGGATTCATAAAGTTATCTCACAAGGTTCTGTAAACGCTATGAATCCAGAGTATAATATCCCAAACATAAACAATTTATCCGATATAAGCGATTTTGGTATCCGTGTTGGTCCATGGCGTTCCGTTGATTATACGCAGGTTATATATGTCAATGAATGCTTAATGGATGAATTGGCTCATTTAGCTGGAAAAGACCCATTTATATTTAGATATGAACTCGCAAGGCATAACAGATTAAAAAATGTTTTGCAAATCGTCAGCGAGCGTTCTAATTGGAATACACCATTACCTCAAGGGCAGGGGAAAGGTATCGCCGCATTTGTTGGATATGGTGCCTTCATCGCCCACGTAATTGAAGTATCCATTTCGAAAGAAGGAAAATTGAAAATCAACAAAATTTACGCTGTAGTTGACCCGGGACTCGCAATTAATCCCGGTAATATAAAAAATCAAATTATGGGCGCCGCTATTGATGCTCTCTCAACAGCAATCAACACAGAAATCACTCTTCAAAATGGTCAAATTCGTCAATCCGGTTTTCATAATTTCCGCTGGCTCACAATGGACGAGGTTCCGGAATTCGATATTCATATCATCGAAACAACAGATTCACCTTCCGGAATGGGTGAAGTCGGTTTCCCATCTGTAACGCCAGCACTTTGCAACGCTATTTTCAACGCAACAGGTATTAGAATCAGACGATTGCCAACAAGTAAAACGAGTCTTGTCGGAGTCGAGGAAAAAAAAACTCGAATGAATGAATTCGTTGATTTCCAGGCATATCCAATGCCATTCGATAGTTCATTCAAATTATCAATTGAATTGAAAAGATGGAGCAGAAACTATCTCGATATAAAAATTTCCGATATTTTAGGGAAAATCATAGCACAATCACAGCTTGAAAGCAATGGAACAAAATTCATCGGCAGATTTTATCTACCTGCGCTTCCTTCGGGTACATATTATATCATCTTCTCAGATAATATCGAATCTTATTCAATACCAATAATTAAAAATTAACATCGGATTATTTTATGAAAAAATCAACAATCTTCGCAGTCATTTCACTATTCATTATTAATTCCTTCTTCTTATTTGCCGAAGGCGAGACCTGGCAGGAGCTAATGGACAGCACATCCTTCTATCAAGCCCAGCAAAACTACCAAACCGCACTCAAATGGGCTTTCCAGGCGGAAGCAAAAGCAAAAGAGCAGTTCGGTGAGATGGATACGAATTATGTGGCGTCGCTAACATCAATTTATTATTGTTACTACTTTCTTGGGAATGCAGAAAAAGCAATAGAATATTGCGAGAAGTCCAAACCGATAATAAAAGAATTAAGAGGAGCAGTAAGCCTCGAGTATGCAACAGTTGTTGGCAATCTCGGTTTCTTGTACAATGTCATAGCCCGCTATAATGATGCTGAATTATTATTAATTGAAGCTTTAGAGTTGATAAGACACCTGTGTAAAGAAGACCATCCCGATTTAGCC
>JBBISM010000085.1:0-10292 GCA_037441245.1 Ignavibacteria bacterium
AATCCATTAGGGCAATTCGCACCTTGTGAACAGAAAACTCTTATTACTATCGAAGATAACGTTTTGAAAAATAATGGAGACACCATTCGAATGTTCGACTTTGAAGGAAACTTAATACAAACTGTTTCCTGGGGGGTCGTTGAAGAAGGAGAAGTTGTATATGTTAAATAAGAAAATTAAATAAGAAAAGGCGGACCGAAATCCGCCTTTTCCCAACAAAATAACAAATAAAGGGTTTACTATGTCAATTGATTATGAATGGGATAAACTTTTTATTAGAGCCTATTTCGATAAGCAATATATAAATTCCCGACGATAATTTGGGCAATTCAAAGCTAATCTCAGATTTATATTCTGATTGAGAATATGTTTTATTGATTGCCTCATTACCCAATAAATCAATAATTCTAACTCTAATATTACCCTCAAGATCTCCTATGACAATATTTATTCTTTCTGTTGCTGGTTGTGGATAAATAATCAATTGATTGTCTTTGCTGTAAGTGATTGATGTTGTCTTGCTTTCCATAACAATATCGCCTTGCTTTATTTCTCCAGAATTAAGTTCGATTGAGTTTATTGCTTGAGCAAAGCCAATTTTATCCACCAATATCTTATATTTACCAGCTAAAAGTTGGTCCAAGATAAATAATCCATCATTTCTACTAAATTCAAACTTATGGACTTTATCATTTTCATCTATAGCAAAGATTAAAGCTCCTTTGATTGGTTCTAAAGATTGAATAGTCTCGTTTGTTTCGAGGTTGCCTTTCCGATTTTTGAAAATTCTGCCCTTATATTGACTATTACCAATAATTTCTTGCAATTTTTGCATTTTGATGATTTTTCCAGAAACATTTGCATTATCCCAAATCTCAAGTCTTGTAGCAAGTTCCCAAGATGTTACAACAAATTCACTTTCTTTATAGTATCCGGGAATATATTCTCTTTTCAAATCAATGGCAAGTAAAATATATTCGCCGGGAACAATATTCGTGAATTCGAATTTGCCATCACTATCGCTATATGTTGTGTAACCGTATTTTTGCCTTTTATCATTAATCCAGTCATCAACAAGATAAGCAATTACCCAAATATCTTTCAATGCCTGGTTATTTTCATCTATCACCTGCCCAGACAATTTGTTTCTATGTTCATAAGGTTTGGGCATTATGAAATTTATGATAGTATCTTTGCCTGGAAGAACTAATAAATCGGCTTCGAGTATATCTTTTTTCTGATTATAATATATTGTGTTGAGAATTCTTGTGGTATTTGTTCCATTTATTGTAAATTCAACCGCTCTGCAGATGAAATTTTGCATGACTGTTAGCATTCTGCCAGGAATTTGTATTTGATAATAGCCCTCTGGATTTGTATAAGCCCAATAGGTTTTCCCGTATGGCTTTTTGTTATCGTCAACTTTTATGAATTCAATCATTGCGTTACTTATTGATTCGCCTGTCTCTTCGCGAGTAACCCTACCTGTAATAGTATAGAAGTTCATTTCGTCGCCCAATTGAATTTTCATGCTGAGTTGAATATCATCATCGCAGTAAATATCAATTGGAGTTGCATCAATCTCCTCAGTGGCATCTTTATAATAAATTTGTTTAAACTCTTTTCCATAAACAACTAAATAGTATTTACCTTTGTCAACTTTATCAAACACAGCTACACCATTTTCGACAATTGCTTCGTAAATGAGCTTTCCTTGTCTATTATCACCAAAATTACTATTGGTTGGGAATAATTGAGCTAAAGCGCTACTATTAAGAGGTTGATTTGAGTTATCCGTAATAGTTAGAGTTACCTTTGCAGGCGCAAGGCACTGATAGACATAAACTTCAAAATCCATCATAGCAAAATTATTTGGATTTTTTTTCGAATATGCTCTTATTGTAAATCTATAGAAACCATTTTTTTCGGGTATCCATTTTAAAACACCAGTAACTTTATTGAACTCTACCTTTGCATCATTATGCTTAAGCTCAAAACCAATTTCTTCTGTATCTTCGGCTTCTACATCCGCATCATAAATATACTCAACCCCAATCCAAGCATACTGTTCAGGCTGAGTAATGAACTTGATTGTTTTTGTTTCTCGCTTATTATATTTAAATATAAAGCAGTTAGAGACCCCATTAATCATACCATTTTTATAACTCTGTATGAAGAGAGTATATATCCCAAATTGAAGTTCGATGGGTATGGTTATAATAATTAATCTCTTTGCTGGAAAAATAACGATCGAATCATCACTATTTTTGATATCTGCAATGAGCTTGAATTCAGCTGAATTATTACTCATTCCTTCTGCTAAATAAACTTGTAGTCCGTCAATATCTTTGATATCAACATGATAAGTAAGATTGATGAATAAATGACTGCGTATAAATTCCGCATTTTCAATTTCAATTGCTCTTTGTGATAATGCAGTGAATCCTAAAAGAATTTGCAATACTAGTATTAAAAAAACTGAACCGATGAGTGAATTGAGTTTTTTCATAATACCTCCACAAAGTTTAGTTATTAAATTATTAATTTATTGGCACCGTATTTTTTTCAATTTTAAATGTCATTTCAAATGAATATACACAAATAAGTGCCAATGGTTGCAAACAAGTGTTTATATTTAATGTGGTAAATTAACGAATATGAAATATATTAATGTTTTAATTGCATCGAAAATGAATTTCTTGTGTATATATTAATTAAACAGCTGTAAATTATGAAATGGCGGAAAGTTACGAATTATTACCAGATAATGAATTAGTTAATCTTTTGAAAAGTAGTAAAAAAGATTCAGAAATGGCTTTTAAAGTGCTATATAAAAGATATGCCCCAATAGTAAATGCATATTGTATGAGAGTATTAAATAATAAATCTGATGCAGAGGATATTTTTCAGGAAACATTTACTAGATTTTATGAAAATGTAAGGCCAGACCATAGCTCGAATAATATAATCGGATTTTTAATCAGAATCGCAAGAAATCTCTGTTTAAACCATAAAAGGAATAAACGTGAATATATCTCGATTGAAGATTATGAATTAAATAATCAACCAAATCAGGATTATGAGAAAAAAGAACTTTTAGAATTAATAACTATGGCACTCAATCTAATTGACTTCGAGTATCGAGAAGCATTCGTTTTAAGAGAATATAATGACCTTTCTTACAGCGAGATAGCAGATATCTGTAATATAAGCGAAATAAACGCTAAATCTCGCGTATTTAGAGCAAAACAAAAGATTAAAAATATATTAATGCCTTATTTAAAAGATATATCGGAATCTAACTTCAGGTGAAAAATGGAATATAATGAACTATTTTATGAATTCCTCGATGGCACACTTGACCAAGAAAATGAACAAGAACTATTCATTTCTCTTGCCAGTAATGATGAGCTTAGAAAAGAATTAAAACACATAGTTGCGATTAATTCTGCTGTTAAATCTGATATTTCGGCTTTTCAACCATCGAAAGAATCTGAAACTAAAATTTTATCTGCTTTAGGATTTAGTCTATTTCCTTCAACAGTATCACCATCATCAATTCCATCAAAAAGCATATTAACAGGTAGTAAATTCTGGAGTTATTTATCTATCGGAATTATATCTGCATTAACTACTGCTATCATTATGCTTTTATTTTCAAATGATCAGACTACTCCAGAATTACAAAATTTAGTTGCAAAACCTGATACTATCTATATCGAGAAAGCCCCAATCTCAGCCAATAATGATGTACCTGAAATACATCGCTCAACTATTCGAAACGTAAAAACAAACTATATAGCATCAAATCAACATCAGAATCAAGTTTCCGTACCAGAGGACGAAGTTGAGAATACACCTGGAATTCAAGAAACAATTAGCTTAGCCGAATTTGTTCAATTAAAACATATAAGCAGAGATAAATTTTACACAAATCCAAGACAGTTCAGCGAATTACTCAGGCCAGAGCTTTCTCAACCTCATATATCATCAAATTTTTCATTACAGATGAGAGGTCATACAAATTGGTATTTTACAGAACCATTAATTCATCCCGAGAAATATCAATATTTTAATAATTTATCAATTGCATTGCTATATAACGTAAATCAAGAAATTGTAATTGGCTTAGCATATAGACGGGACAACTATTTACAAAAATTCCATATTAGCGAAAATGGCAAAATTTATGAAATTACTCAACAACCAAATTTCGATAATTTTACATTTGCATTTCAGTACAATCCGAATATTATCATCTTAGAATATTTCAAACCTATATCAGAGTTAGACGTTGGTTTTAATGAAGTAGGTTATGTTGGTTCAGTAATGCTTGGGACAGAAATATTACCTGATAATTTCACATCCTTCGTACTTGGCTTTGAATTATCTAACTTATTTTTTAGAGAACAAAATAAGTGGTATATCTCAAATAAATATGGCATCATTTATGGCATTAAGATGAAACTATAAAGGAATGACAATGAAAACATTACATTATTTAATCATTTCCGCTTCATTATCATTATTTATTTCTTCTTGCGAGGATTCATTTGGTATTGAGAAAAACTTTGTAAAGAAGCTCATTTCTCAGGATACAGTTCTTCCCCCGCCCCCAGAAGATAATAAAATATTAATTAGCCATATCGAATATAAATTTTACGAATTCTATAAAGTGCGTCCATTGGGGAGAGATACACTGGTTGCATTTATGGTCCCCTGGTATATTAGCTCATATACATTAAAAGCTGAATTAGATACATCAAAAGAAAATTGGGCAGTTTGGATGGATTTAAAATTTGCAAACTCATTATCTGATAGATCATATATTAATCGCCTCGATAGAGTTATTTCATTAAGAATTGTCATTGACTCTTTATCTTTTAATCCTTCATTGAACGCACCGAGAATAGTGCATTTACTTAATGGCGGTTTAGCCAGTGGAAGATGGTCGCAAGTGATGATTAGAAGAGTCATCCAAAATGATACTCTTGTTTATTCTGATAATACTGCGAGAGTAAGAATTTCTGTGAATCAATCGGTTGAATTGGTAAAAGATGAAATGGAAAACACAGTGCAAAAAAGATTTGTTGAAGCAATGATATGGGCTGATTTCCCTAAATATCACGAATTGCAAACTTTCAGATTGGAAGGATTAGTTAAATTCTATCCAGATTAAATATGAACTTCTTCGTTTAACTTCTCTGTTCTCTCTAATATTTTCAAATTTTCTATCAATTGGTGGAGATCACCATTGATTATATCCCTTAAAGGATAATTTTTGTTTTCGCCTTGAATTCTATGTTCGGTTACTCTGTTTTGCGGATAATTATAGGTTCTAATTTTTTCGGATCTATCGCCAGTTTTGACCATAGATTTTCTCTTCGAAGATATTTCCTCGTTCTGTTTTTCAAGTTCTATCTCGTATAATCTTGTTCTCAATACCTTCATAGCTCTTTGCCTATTTTGCAACTGAGAGCGTTCTTGCTGACAGCTTACAACTATTCCAGTCGGTATATGTGTTATTCTAACCGCTGTTTCTACCTTATTAACATTTTGCCCGCCTTTACCACCGGAACGAAAAATATCTATTCGAATATCATCATCATTTATTTGAATGTCAACATCCTCGGCTTCGGGTAAAACTGCTACCGTAGCTGCGGAGGTATGTATTCTACCGCTCGCTTCGGTTTCGGGCACTCTTTGAACCCGATGCACTCCACTTTCATATTTCATCTTTCCATAAACATCATTTCCGGACATTGAAAAGATAATTTCTTTGAATCCACCCATTTCGCTCTCGTTAAATGATATTAATTCGATAACCCAATGATTCTTTTCAGCATATCTTCGATACATTTCGAACAAATCACCAGCAAATATTCCAGCCTCATCGCCACCTGTGCCAGCTCTGATTTCTACTATGCAATTCTTTGAATCATTTGGATCTTTGGGAATTAATAGTATCTTCAATCTATCCTCTAATTGTTCCTTCCGAGCAAAGAGTATCTCATTATCTTGAAATGCCATCTCTTTTAATTCAGTTTCTATATTGTGGTCTTCTAATAATTCATTATTTTGCTTGATATTATCTAGTACCTTTATATATTCTTTAGCTGTTTCAGCTAACTCATTTAATTGCTTTCTTTCGCGTGAAATTAATTTATACTTCAAAACATCGCTAATAACTTCTGGAGAATTTAGTAATACTTCTAAATTTTCATATTTCTCGATTATCTTGTATAATTTGTCGTCCATTTTATATAAAACAATGCAAGTTTAAATAAAATTGTAACTATAAAGAATTTTACTTGTTATAAATAAATTAACTACATAATTTTAAATTTTGTAACAATACAGAACTCCAATTGTAATTTTATAGAATTATTATGACGAAATTATCAAAATTTAAATATTTAATTTATTGCATATTTTTTTTAATTCTCTCTTGTGCAGAGGAGAACCCTAACTTAGTCAATCCACCATCGCAAGCTGGAACTGTGCATATTCGCTTATTGAATTTAGCATCAGATAAACAGGAGCGAATATTATCTATTGATGGCAAAAAAACAACCCAAACCCCATTCAAATCAGTATCGGAGGCAATCAATCCCCCTCTTGATTCTGGATTTGTAGCTCTTCTTGATAATACAAGTAAAGAAGAGTTAATAATTAATAGAAAACTGACATTTGCTCGCGGTGTAACTTATACTTTCATAGCTTTACCATCGCACAAAGGAGCAGAAATATACAGAAGTGTTGATACAATGCTGATTGTGCAAACTTCAACCACAATACCACCCAAAACACTCGATGCTTATATCAAATTCTTCAATGCCTATCCTGATTCGACATCTGATTACTATTTCCGCCTTGGATGCCCAAATGGAGAAATGATTATTCAACCACAATCATATAAACATCAAAGCCCGAAGACGACCATACGCTCAGGAAAAGTTGCAATGACCTTGTTGAAAAGAGATTTCAATGGAGAAAATGTTCTCGGGTTATATGAATTTGACTTCGAAAAAGGGGCTCAATATTTATTACTGCTTCACGATAATGGAAACGGCGATGAAGAACTATCAATCATTGGGCAAGCAGATAAATCGAATTTTGCTCTGCGACCCACAAAGATATTAAATGAGAGAAATGCTTATATTAGACTAATAAATTTCTCAAAAAGTATTATATCCATTACAAAACAGCCCGATGATTTTATTTTTGATATTATCCAACCATTAACTGTTAGCAACTATACTGATGTTAGTGCTTGCGGAAATCTATCCAAAGACCTATTCATAGCATCAAATCCTATAAATCAGGAATTATATTCTAAAGACAGTATTTCGCTCGAAGTACTACAGAAATACTCAATTCTAATTTTCGACTCAGCAGATTATCCTGCGAAAAAACTATTCATCAAAAAACCTATACCAGCTATCAATAAAGAAAGCAATCAAATTAGTATTCAGGTATTTAATGCTTATCCTTATGAATCGGGCATTAATATTACAGTCGGAGCCCGTAGTTCCTCGACTGCAACAACTGGTTATATCACCGGGGAAATACTATCTGCAAATCAAACATACTTTAACATCTCTGATATTGCATTAATCCAATCTGGTGCTTTGCCAATTACGATTTTCACATCATCACAGCCATCAAAGTATTTATCCAGTGCAATTATAGAGACTACCCCAGGTAAAGATTATTTGTTGATTATCACTTCCGACAACCAAGGCAATCCACAAATCACAGCAATCGAGGAAAATAGTCAAAGCACATCACTCGAATTTTTACCAAAAGGAGTTTTCATACAAGTAGTTAATTCAATAGCTGGATTCAATAATTTATTGATAACAACCAATAAAGTATTAGAAAATGCTACTCTTAATTATGCTGGTTCTCTTGCAACAGTTTTGCCTGTTGGACATAATGCCATTACTTTTTCTAATAAGTCATTCAGCTTAAACGCTGACCATAAAGATAGAATTCTTTTGATTGCTACTGGTGATCCCAATAATATAGAAATATTGAACTTTACAAACCCATCAATGGGAGCTACTTCGAATGATTATCGCCGCCGAATCATAAATGCATCGAGGGATTATCCAGCTATTTCTATAAGCGAAGATACATCAAAATCCCATTTAGTAGATTACATAGAATATGGAAAATCTTCGCCAATTATAACCCTAAATAAAGAAAGAAAAGTTAGTATTTTCTTCCTTAATTCATTAGATAATAAAGTCTTATTCAGAATTGACGATTTATTACAAGTACTCGGCACTAATTATACTTTTATATTTACATCTAAAAAAGGTTTTGATACAACAGTCATTGTTCAACAAGAATTTTAGAAATTTTCAAAAGGATTCATATGAAAAGCTATATGTATATCATTCTTATTTATTTATTTAACTTTTCCATTTGCAATAGTGCTACCTATTATCAATTTGAAGAAATTGGTTCAACACCAAATCAATTCCCAGCATCTTTTGATGTATCGAACTTCGATGGTTATGAAATATTTATTCCCGGAGAAGAGGTTGAAGCAGGAAAATTCACACCTGCCAAAATCATAAGAATGAAAAAATTGGAACAAAAACATTATTTACAATCAAAAATTTATTTAAAAACTAAAAAGAAGTTCTACCTTGATAAATATGATAAAGGATTCCCTTCCTCAACGATACAATCATCATTTAGCGGAATAAAAATCAAATCAATTCGCACCCCATTTGAAACTATCATTGGCGATGCTATACTTTCAAATGATAAATATGGGATATCAAGAATTTATGAAATTGTTTACGAAACACCAATTGATCCATACGATATTTGCAAAGAATTAGTCAAAAATCCTGAAATAGAATATGCGACACCTGTTTTTGTATATTATCCAAACAATTTTATACCCAATGACCCGCTCATATCGAGCCAATGGGCAATCAATAATATTCAATTACCGAAGGCTTGGGATATTACCAAAGGTAATAAAGATGTTCTAATTGCGAATGTTGATACAGGCACAGATACAGAACATAATGATTTAAAAGCTAATATTTGGATAAATCCCAAAGAAATTCCCGATAATGGAATTGATGACGATGGTAACGGCAAAATTGATGATGTTTCAGGATGGGATTTTGTCGGAGATATTACACAAAATCAGGCCTTAGCAGGACAATTTTATGAAGATAATAACCCTCGACCTAAATATACTAACAACTCTCACGGAACGCACACAGCTGGATGCGCTTCAGCAGTAACAAACAACGGAATCGGTATTGCTGGAACTGGATTCAACTGCAGAATCATTCCAATCAAATGTGCTGCTGATGATGGTAGCGTCAGAGGAATATTTCGTGGATATGAAGGCATTCTTTATGCTGCTTCTTTAGGTGCTGATTTCATCAATTGTAGTTGGGGAGGTCCCGGCTATAGCCCTGTACATCAAGATATAATAAACCAAGCTTTTAATATGGGTTCGCTCGTAATTACCTCTGCTGGAAATGATGCACTAAATTTAGATATTGATAATATGTATCCTGCGAATTATGTCAATATTATGAATGTTGGCTCTTCCAGTAGCAATAATCAGAGGTCAAGCTTTTCAAATTATGGACATAACATCACTGTATATGCACCCGGGCATAATGTTTATGCCACTATGCCAAATAACCAATACGCAAATCAATCAGGCACTTCAATGGCATCGCCCGTTGCCGCGGGTGTTTGCGGACTAATAAAATCCGTTATGAAGGATTTTACACCACAGAAAATTTTAAGACAGATAAGAAGCACTTCCGATAACGTTATGACAAGCAATCCAAGTTTAAGACCAATTTATTATGGACGAGTGAACGCTTATAAAGCTGTAACTTATAACACTCCGGCTTTTCCCGAATTAGAAGTCCCGGGGGTAACTGTATCGAAATTCTTAATAGAAGGCAAAGACCATCTTTCTAATTTTAAACAAACATACATCAATATTACATTGACTAACTATCTTGCAGACGTTGCTGATTTAAACGTAAAAATTACTCCTCTTGATAATTTCATTACAGTATCAACAAATATTTTTCCAGTTGGTGTGCTTCGTTCTGACCAAAGTAGAAATTTCGATTTTACAGTAAAATTATTGGATATTAACCCTTGGTTTAGTGGATTTGCAAGAATTCTTCTAACTTATGAAAGCGGAAATTATGTTGATTTTGATTTATTAAAGATCCCAATAAAAATTGAAAATTCAAAATTTACTAAAATTGCTTATCGCATTTTTGATG
>JBBISM010000086.1:0-10221 GCA_037441245.1 Ignavibacteria bacterium
AAGATAATACTGTAAAAGATACATATAATAATCTAATCGCTGTAAAGGAATGTGTTATTCATTCCGTGACATATCAAATGCTTCATCAAATGAACCTTTCTTCCTGCGAATATTCCCCTGAAGTAGATGAGTTTACCAAAGCTGGGTTTACACCTATAGATTCAGATATTGTTCGCCCGAAAAGAGTGAAAGAATCACCATTTCAAATGGAATGCAAACTTCAACAGATGATAGAATTAGGCGGGAAGCCTGGCTCGGGGAATTTGGCTATTTGTGAAGTAGTTAAATTCCACATCGCCGAATATATATTGAGTGACGGCGAGATTAATCCAAATTTAATAAATCATATCGGTAGAAATGGGGGTGAATGGTACACTGTTTGCGATAAAAATTCATTGATTAAAGTCCAAAAACCAGGCATTATCAAAGGAATTGGATTTGATGGTTTGCCTGATTATGTTAAAAATTCTAATATTTACACAGCAAATAATTTAGGCAAATTCGCTCTTGTCGAAGGTTTTCCGAGTTTAGATGATGCAAAAGAATTTATCGGTTCATATCTCATTACAGAATCCGATGAGTATGCGTTTTATACATATCATAGCAATAACGATTACAAATCAATGCTATCAGTTGCATTATTTATTTTGCAACAGGAAAATCCAAAAGCAAGATTTTTGCTTGAATTGACTGCAAAATGTGCTGTTGAAAATAATGATATGGATTTTGCCTGGCATATAGCAGTTTTTGCAGGAAATTTATCTTTTAATCTTATTTCATAATTTTTTTATTACGTATTATAAAGATTTATGGAAAATAAGCAACCATTATGGCATCCATCTGAGGAACTTCTTCAAAATTCGAATATGATGAAATTCATTCATCAAGTGAATGAACGTTTTGGTTTGGTAATTAAAAATTATAATGAACTATACAATTGGTCAATTCAAAATTTCGAGGATTTTTGGAGCTTTTTTCTGTTCAAAAGTCCGATAAAACTTCACAGGAATTATGATAAAATTTTAAAGAAGCGAAAAGATACAATACAATGGGCAAAATGGTTTGAAGGAGCAACACTAAATTTTGCTGAGAATTTACTACATTTCAATGATGATACTACCGCTATAATTCATAAGATTGAAGATAGCCCAATACGTTATATTTCATACAAAGAATTGAGAAATTTATCGGCAAAGGCAAGTAAATCACTCAAAGAATTTGGCGTTGCGAAAGGTGATAGAATTGCAGGCTATATTGCGAATATACCTGAATCTATAATAGCTATGTTAGCCACTACTTCGATTGGTGCTTTATGGTCATCTACATCTCCCGATTTTGGTTTGACTGCTGTTCTGGATAGATTTGGACAAATTAAGCCTAAAATTCTTTTCGCTGTTGATGGATACATATATAATGGTCGTGTCTATAGTTGCAAAGAAATAATATTAAATATTGAGCAAAAAATTCCTGAAATCGAGCATATTGTTATTATTGATATAATAGGCGAATCGGATACTTATAATAAGGGAAAATATATCGGGTGGGATGAATTTATCTCAAATGAAAATAATGAAATGGAATTCGAGGAGACTGAATTCAATCACCCTGTATATATAGTGTATTCATCAGGAACGACTGGGGCTCCAAAGTGTATTGTTCACGGAGCAGGCGGGACTTTACTGCAACATTACAAAGAATTGTTTTTGCATACTAACTTAAAGCCTGGCGAGAGGATATTTTTCTATACAACTTGTGGCTGGATGATGTGGAATTGGCTTGTTAGCTCGTTAATGATTGGTGCAACGGTAGTTCTATATGATGGCAGTCCTGCTTATCCGGATTTAAATGCCTTATGGGATATGGTTGATGTAGAAAATATCAGTGTATTTGGCACAAGTCCTAAATATCTTTTTGCTTGTAAAAAGATGAAGATAAGACCCAAAGAAACTCATAGTTTAGTATCATTAAAAACAATATTATCTACGGGTGCACCATTGACACGAGATAATTTTGAATGGATTTATCAGGAAGTAAAAGAGAATGTGCAATTATCATCAATATCTGGCGGGACAGATATTATTTCTTGTTTTGTATTAGGCAATCCAATTCTTCCAGTTTATGCTGAAGAAATACAATGCAGGGGTTTGGGAATGAAAGTTGAAGCTTATAATGAAATTGGCGAACCAATCATTAATCAAAAAGGCGAACTTGTATGCACTCTCCCGTTTCCTTCGATGCCTGTATTTTTCTGGAATGACCAAAGAGGCGAGAAATACACAAGCTCATATTTTAACTATTATAATGGCATTTGGCGGCATGGTGATTATATTATGATAACTGAATCTGAAACTGTTATTATTTTTGGAAGGTCTGATGCTACTTTAAATCGGGGTGGAATTAGGTTTGGTACTACCGAAATATATCGGGTCGTTGAATCAATCGAATTTGTCAGTGATAGTCTGGTCGTTGGTCAAAAATGGAAAGATGATATCAGAATGATTTTATTCGTTGTTTTAAAACCAGGCTATACCCTTAATGATGACTTGAAACATCAAATTTTAAACTCTTTACGAGTCAATCTTTCGCCGAGACATCTACCTGATAAAATAATTCAAATTGATGAAATTCCAGTAACTTTGAATGGGAAAAAAGTCGAGCTTACTGTTTCGAAAATACTCAATAGAGAAAGCGTTACAAATATTGATTCTCTTGGAAATCCTAAGTCATTAGAGCAATTTTACAATCTGAAAATTTAAAAACAATTTTGGGTTAATTATTGAAAATTTGTAGCTGGAATATTAATGGTTATAGAGCTATTACAGGGCAAAATCCCAGCAAACGCTTTGATAAAATATCTCACAACAATAAACTATTTGAATATATCGAAAATTTTAAGCCCGATATAATCTGCCTGCAAGAAATAAAAGCAGAATTAACTCAAATTGAAGAAGATAAAAGATGTCCAGAAGGCTATGAAGCATTCTATCACACTGCAAGAATAAAAAAAGGATACAGTGGTGTCGCTGTTTTCACCAATATCAAACCTAAATCAGTGAAGTACAATTTAGGAATTGATAAATTTGATATCGAAGGTAGAATAATTGAACTTGATTTTGAATATTTTGTTTTGTTTAATGTTTACTTTCCAAATGGAACTTCAGGTTATGATAGGGTCGAATTCAAATTGGAATTTTATGATGCATTATTTCACTATAGCGAACAATTACGCAAAAATGGTCGAAGTTTGATTATTTCTGGTGATTACAATACAGCCCATCAGGAGATTGATCTTGCCAGACCTAAAGAAAATGAAAAAAATTCAGGATTTTTGCCTGAAGAGCGAGAGAAAATTGATATGATTGTCAATTTAGGATATGTTGATACATTCAGGGGGTTTACTAGCGATGAGGGTCATTACACTTGGTGGAGTCAAAGAGGAAGGTCGAGAGAAAGGAATATAGGATGGAGAATTGACTACCACTTTGTTACAAGTGATTTAACGCATTTTGTCAGAAATTCAATAATCCAACCTGAGATAAAGGGTTCTGATCATTGTCCAATAGTCATTGAAATCAATTTATAAAGTGGTTTATGAGATTATCTCACAAAAAAATAGGTTTGTTCTTCAATTTGGATAATTTATTTAGTACGTTATTGGTTATTTTTATCTTAAAATTTTTGCCAATAATCTTTTACCTTGATTTTTTAGATCCCATACAAAATACTCTTGAAAATTTCCAAATATCAGACCTTGTATTTTCTAAGATAATTGAAGAGGAAGACATCCCAGCTGATACAAATATTGTTTTGGTTAATATCAGCCGATTAGAACGTCGTGAAATAGCCCATTTACTGCAAATTGTAATTGATAATAAACCGAAAGTAATTGGTATAGATGCATTGTTAGATAAACCGAAAGACCCTTCAGCCGATAGCATATTAGCTAATGTTATAATAAACGGACATAATATTGTTCTAGTAAGTAAATTAGAAAATTTAAATGAGGAAACAGATAAATGGGAAAGATTAGTAAAAGCTCATTATTTATTTTCTGATATTACGTGCAATGGATTTGCTAACCTTGTACTCGATGAAGATTCAACAAGAACAGTTAGATTGTTCAGTCCTTATGAAGAGGTCAATAATGAAATTGTCAATTGCTTTGCGACAGAGGTTGTAAGAATATATGACAATCAGGCTTATGAGTATTTGTTGGAAAGGGGTAACGATATTGAAATTATTAATTTTAAGGGTTATACTGATAAATTTCATAAAATTGACTTTATGGATTTTTTTGATGGTGAAAGAGATTTCCCCTCGATTGAAGGTAAAATAGTATTGCTTGGTTATATTGGTTCGAGATTAAATGTTTTGACAAATGAAGATATTTTCTTTACTCCTCTTAATGATAATTATGTTGGGAAGAGTTATCCCGATATGTATGGAGTAGTTATTTGGGCGAATGTAATTTCAATGATACTCGATAGAAATTATTATTGGCGTATTCCTGATTGGTTATCACAAGTATTAATTTTTTTAGTTCTATACAAAGTTATGTCAATTTATACTTTGATAAGAATTAAATTATATTCAATATATGAAAGTTTCACATTGATTTGGAATTTCGCAAGTATTTTCCTTTTGGCACTACTTATCATTTTTTTCTTTTATGTTTTTAGAATTGATTTACACATTGAAGGTATTTTCTTCGGTTTAATTATTTCCAAGCAAATATACGAGACCTGGGTGGATTCACTGAAACTTTTCCTAATTGATTTCGTAAAGAGAATAAAAGGACAAACTTTGATATTAGGTGATGATTAAGTCTTATGAAACAAAAAATTAAATACAATGTTAAAGAAGGATTGATTGATAGTGTATTATCCACACTACTCATACTTATTACCATTATCATAATACCTGCGATTATATCTGGTATAAATTTTTTACAACCATTTATCAAGGCTTTTGAAGATATACAAATAACTGACGTTAATTACTCTAAATTGAGGGACCCTTCTTTAATTCCTCCTGATTCAAACATAATAATTTTTGATGTAGAGCAATTATCAACTCAGGGTCTAATTATGCTAATTGCTCAAATAAATAATTATCAACCGAAAGTATTAGCAATAGACCTAATGATTGAACCGACAGAAAACGAATTAGAAAATTTAGCACTTTTAGAAATTCTTAAAGAAACTAAAAACTTAGTTCTGCCAGCAAAATTAATAAATCCAAAGCTTATGAATTTCGTATGTGATAGCATTTATTACGGAAATAAATTATTTAGTGGGATTGGAACTCGGGGTTTTACAAATCTTATTGATGATGGTGATAAAGAATTCAAGACAGTCAGAGACTTTCTAATCGGAATAGATTATAACCGCAGTTATGTATTTTCCTTTCCTGTACAAATAGCAAAATTATTTGATGAATCAGCATTTTCGGATTTGATTGAAAGAGGAAAGAATTTAGAAATAATAAATTATAGGGGTAATATAAAGAAATTCAGTTTTGCTAATGGAGATGATATTTTAAATTATTACGAAGATCTTGAATTTATAAACGATAAGATTGTTATCCTCGGAATTGATGGTTTTTTCCGTGGCTACGATTTATTGGAAGATTTATATTTTACTCCGATGAATGCAAATACTGCTGGACGAACATTTCCGGATATGTCACAAGTTACTATAATAGCAAATATCGTTTCTATGATTTTAGATAGAAATTATATTAACTCAATGCCAAGTTGGCTAAGCTACTTAATGGCTGTTACTATATGCTTTCTAACTTGCCTTTGTTTTGATTATATCAGCAAAAAAAATAGGAAATGGTATGAAATATCCAGTTTGATGATTTTTGTTTTTATGTCAATAATTTTATTATTTTTCACATTGATTATTTTTGATTTTTATCATTATCAATTGAGATTAACTGAAGCATTATTTACAATAGCATTAGCTGTATTCGTCTATCAAATATACGCAGAATCACTTAAACCGATAACAATGAAAATTTACCGTTTATTAAAGAAGGAGTTATAATATGAAAAAGGTTTTATCCATACTACTTATGCTTAGCTTAGCAATAGCTTTGAATGCTCAACAGGCAAAATTTAAAGTGCTTGCAGTCAAGGGAGAAGTCAAATACTCGAATTTAGAAAAAGGTCCTTGGGAAACATTATCCCTTAAATCACAACTATCCGATGAATCTATCATTAAGATTGAGTCCGAACAATATGTCGGTTTAGTCCACCAAAGTGGTAAAACCTTAGAATTAAAAACAAAGGGGAAGTATAAAGTTGCGGAATTATCAAAGGATGTTCAATCTAAACCCGTAAATATCACGAAAAGATTAACAGCATATCTAATTGAGGAAGTCAATCAATATGACGATATGATGAAAACTCAAAATTATCGTAAAAATATGGATGTTACAGGTGCTGTTGAAAGAAGTATTGAAATTAGGAACGATTATGGTAGTGAAGAAACTACTATGAATTTAATGATAGAGTCTAATCCAATAACTTTAATTTCACCACGCAAATCCAATGTTTTGAATGGAAATGTAACATTCAGTTGGGAACCAGCACAATCAATAAAGCAATACAAGTTCTGTCTTGATGACCGTTTTGACCGCGAGATATTGAGTATAACTACAGAAAATACAAGTGTAACAATTAATCTTAATGAACTTAATTTGGAAAAAGACGTTTATTATTTCTGGACTGTCTATGATAAAAACAACCCATTGGCGAAATCCTTTGATTGTGCATTTTTAATATTTGATGATATCGAGCAAACGAAAATTCATAATGATATCGCTAGCATAAAAACTGAATTAGAATGGAGCGATTCACCTTTGAACCATTTAGTATTAGCAGCATACTATAATGAACATTCATTGTACTTTAATGCTTTAGAGCATTATGGCCTCGCAGTAGCCAAAGCTCCAGATGTTGAGGATTTAAAGAAACATTATGATTTATTCAAATTCAAGATAAGTTCCCTATATTAAATAGGAGCATAAAATGAAAAAAAACATATTATTCTTTATAACCGCATTTATGTTTCTTAATCATTATTCAGCTTTTTCATTGATAAATTATGAATTCAATGTGTTAGCTGTTTATGGTTCAGTCGAATATAAAGCAAGAAATTTATCAGAATGGCAAAAACTCAAAGTCGGGGATTTATTAGATACTGGTGATATTGTGAAATTAGGAAATAAGTCATATCTCGGTTTAGTTCATAAATCTGGTAAGACTATAGAATTAACCAAGAGCAAATCTTATAAAGTTTCAAATCTTAAACCTCATAAACCTATTAAAAATAACGACATTATAAATCGTTTATTGGGATATATATTATCAGCATTTGGAGAAAGCAATTCTGAGAAAACTACATATCGTAAGGATATGAAAGGTGCCGCGACTATTGAAAGAAGTATCAAGTTAGGTTTTCCGAGTGCATACCCAGCTTACACACGCTTTATTAAGACCAATGTTACTTGTTTCTGGGAGGGGAATAATAATGATAATTATGAATTCAGAATATTCGATGAAGATGAAGAAATTCTTTTCGAGACCATCACTAAGTTAACAAAATTAGATGTTGACTTGTCAAAGTTAAAACTGAATGAAAATCAAAAATATTTTTGGACGGTAAGACCCCAAAATCTTATAAGTTTTAGTCCAGTTAAGTATTCATTTGTATTAATAGATAGCAAACAGCGGAATAATATTTTATCAGAGATAAATGAACTTAAAAAAAATTTAAATATGCAAAGCCCACTTGATAATTTTCTATTAGCTGGAATTTATGACTATTATGAATTATATTATGATTCCTATCTGACATTGAAAAACATAAATAAATTAGCTCCCGGAAATCAATTTTACACTGAATATTTTGAAAATTGGTTTACATTTCGGAGTAAATAATAAAATCAATTAAAATATATGGAGGAATTATGAGAATTATTAATAAACTTCATTGTTTCATAATTATAAATTTTTTACTCTTTCAGAGTATTGTTTTAGCATCTGATTTTACTGTGTTAACTGTCAAAGGGCAGGTTCAATACAAGGAAGAAAAAGCTAAAAATTGGCAAAATATTAGAACTGGTACAAAACTCAAACTAACCGATCAAATAAAAGTCCCAAAAGACTCATACATTGGGCTGATGCATAAAGGTGGCAGAGCCGAGGAAATTAGCAAAGACGGAACTTATAAACTATCAGATATTTATAATGAGATTTCTAAGAGAAAATCAAGTGTTACACAAAGATTTACGCAATTCGTTGTTGAAGAAATGAGTTCATCAGAGGATCTATTAGCTAAGAGTTCTTATAAGACTCAAATGGGTGCTACAGGTGCTGTTACAAGGGCTGCTGCTGGAGAAGAAGAAAGAATGGAAAATGTAGTAATTCTTACAGGTGGTACTGAACAAGATATTGAGATGATGAAAAATTTAAATGATTTTTCAAAGACTGTCGGTGAAAATCTTATTGTTGCCCGATATCCCCGTGATTCATATATAATTGACCAAAGAATCACTTTTAGTTAGCAACCTAAAAAAAATGTCAATGTTTATAATTTTGTCATCGAAGATGAGAAAGGAAATAAAGTTTTTGAAAAGGCAACTTCAAATACAGAGATATTTATTGATTTAAAAGAGATTGGCGCCCAAAAAGATAAAAATTATTACTGGTATGTTTATTCAGATAAATGTTCCTCTAATGAATATTGTATCAATTGGATAAATACTAACAATAACAAAGTGCTAAGAGATGAAATTATACCTCTAATTAATGAGTTAAGCACCCAACCCAAAGCCATTGATTGTTTATCTCTTGCATCGTACCTTGCAGATTTAAATATTATGCATAAAGCCATTGAGTTTTACAACAAAGCCATAAAAATTGCTCCAGATATATACGATTACAAACGAGTATATGCAACTTACTTGTTCAGAATTGGTCTGGATAACGAAGCGATTGAATTATTAAAGTATTAATTCATCCTACGTTTACAAATGTCAAAACCAAGAATCTGCGATATTGTCTTTCTATTTGTGGCAACGAATCTATAAAAGGGGAGTGCAAGTGTGCTACTGAGCGGATTAGAATGAATTGTGCCAATCATTTTCCAGATGCCATCGAGTCGTCTTAGAATCTCGAAAACTGCACGAGCGTCTTTGTAGAATACTCTATCTTCTGGGCAGTAAAGAATAACTGATTTTAAGGCTTCATTCTTATTTAAACCACGAAGTCTAATTTCTTGTTCAAGCATCTGATTTGGTAGATAATCGAGTTTATTGCTTTTATCTTTTAATCGCAACCACTCAATTATCATATTGCAAAAGCCACAATCACCATCATAAATTATTATGTCTTTACCCTGATGCATAGAAACTAGTTTATTTCTTTTTTATGTATTTTAATCCTTTTTGACCAATATCGTTACGATAAATCATATTATTGAATTTAATTTTGTTTATTACTGAATACGTTTTATCTATAGCCTCTTTTAACGAATCTGCCAGTGTAGTTACACAAAGAACACGCCCGCCAGCAGTAACTAATTGATTATTTATTATTGACGTGCCTGAATGAAAAATCATTGTATTTTTATCATCAATATGCTCTAAACCAAATATGGGAAAACCTGTTTGATAATGTTCTGGGTACCCATCGGAAGCAAGAACAACGCAACAGGAAAATCCGTTCGATATATTTGTGACCGCCGATTTGTCTAATTTACCAGTAGCAGCTGAATAAAGAAGTTTTAATAAATCACCTTCAAAAACAGTTAATACAGCTTGTGTTTCTGGGTCTCCAAATCTTGCATTGAACTCAACAACATAAGGTTGATTATCTTTAATCATCAATCCAGCATATAGACAGCCAATGAAAGGTGTTCCGTTATTTCTTAAGCCATTGATAGCTTGTGTGAATATTTGAACATTAATTTTATCCATTATAACATCGTTGATTAAATCCGTTGGGGCATAAGCACCCATTCCGCCTGTGTTTGGTCCTTTATCATCGTCGAAAATTCTTTTATGGTCTTGCGATGGAGCTAAAGTTATATATTCATCACCATCAGTTATTGCGAAAATTGATGCTTCATCGCCATTTAAAAATTCTTCAATTACTACTGTTTCGCCTGAGGAGCCAAATAATCCATCGAAGATATCTCGAATTGTTTTGAT
>JBBISM010000087.1:0-10189 GCA_037441245.1 Ignavibacteria bacterium
TTCCAGATTGTATTCAACTGTAGCTGGTGCTGTATTACGAATAAACCGCCCCAGGAAGCCAATGTTAAACTAAGTGGGAGGGCATCTATTGAAGTATTAATTTTGGGGGTTTTGCCCGTAAGGGTATATCGGAAATCATTGGTATAAAGGAAATTCTCACGGCTTATTCGCGCTATAGTATCAAAAGTATTCGAATTATTAATATTTATAGTTTGCTTACTGCTATCGAGAGAAGATGCATCCAATTGGGTAAACAAATTATCTCTGTCATCTGCTTTGATTTGTAGCGAAAATGTGATATGGATTATAAAAGTAAAAACTAAGTTCAATAAAAAATTGCTTTTAAAAGTTTTTAACTTTTTGTTTTTATAATAACTTGTCATATATTGGTAATAAGAAATCAGGCATTATTTTTGATAATTGTTTCTTGTTGAATATTTGCGATATTTCTTAAATTATCGAATATTAAACGCAATAATAAATTATACATTTTAAATTTAATCATTACAATTAATGGATACTCTCGGTGAAAAATTAAGAGAATTAAGAATAGAAAAAAATCTCTCTATCGAGGTTATAAGCAATATAACAAAAATCAGACCACAATATATTATTGCAATTGAAGAAAATAAGTTCAGTATTCTCCCGGGAGTATATGTAAAATCTTTCATTAGAACGTATGCAAATGTTTTAAAATATGACCTAAACGAATTAGAAAAAGAATTGAATTTGATTTTCCAAAGCCAAGTCAAACCACAAATATATCAAGAGACAAGCCAATCAGAATCAATAGTAAATCGAACAGAATTCAAATCAAGCAAGAAACATAAATTTAAAACAGCTAAATCTAACAATTTCATCAATTATTTCATATATGCTGGTTTGATTATTGCATCTGTCATTTTATTATATTTTAGCTTTTTTGGCGATTCATCACCAAGAATGAACGACTTAACTGATGAATTTAAAAAAGAATCTGATACAGCGATAATCAAAGAACCTAAAAAAGAAATTTTGCAATTTTTTCAGGCAAGCGATAGTTTGATAGTTGAAGCAAAAGCAACCGATTCAGCTTGGCTCAGGGTTGATATTGATGGCAAAAAAGTTGACACGGGTTTAATGACTCCTGGTATGATCAAACGTTGGTCTGCTATGAAATATGTAATTATCAATTTAGGAAATGCCGGTGCAATTAATTTTACAAGAAACGGAGTAGAACTCGGCTATTTCGGTTCAAAAGGTACTGTAATACGAAACTTGAAAATTACAAGAGATACTGTCGTAAGCTCTGCAACTCCGTGGGATGATGCAAAACCCAAAAAAATTCGTGAACAAGATACAAAAGCACTCCCACCAATAATTGAACCCTCAAGAATCGAACCACTAAAATTAGAAAAACAGAAAGATAGCTAAATACCACTCAATACAATATCGTGAATTCTAATTACACCGATACATCTATTATCCTCATCAACAACAGGCAGAACATTTATCTGGCTATCTCTTTTCTCCATAATTGACAATGCTTCGGCTAAATTAGATTCAGCATTTATCACAATAGGATTTTGCGTCATTACTTCCTCAACCTTTAAACCTCTAATATCTTCAAATTTTTGTAATACTCTTCTGACATCGCCATCAGTTATTATTCCTTGCAATTTACCATCTCCATCAATAACGCATACACATCCAATTTTCTTATTTGTAATGACTAATAAAGCATCTTTAAATGATTCATTCATACTAATTAATGGCAAGGCGCTATTAGTATGCATTATATCCTTGACTTGCAACTGGAAATTTCTACCAATTTGCCCTAATGGATGTAGCCGGGATATTTCTTGAAGACTAATGTTTTTATACTTTATCAATGTCATAGCCAATGCATCGCCTATAGCTAAAGCGACCAGCGCACTTGATGTTGGCGCTATATTATATGGGCAAGCCTCATTTGAAACAGATGCATCTATTGCAATATCTGAATTAACTGCTAAATATGATTTCATATTACCAGTTAAAGCTATAATCTTAGCGTTGCGTGCTTTAAGATATGGCATCAATTTAACTATTTCAGCGGTGCTACCACTTTTTGATAATAAAATCACTACATCTCTATTTTGGACAAAACCAATATCGCCGTGCAAAGCATCAACAGGGTCAAGATATGCTGCGGATATACCAATACTTGAAAACGTTGCAGCAATCTTTCTTGCAATCATACCAGATTTTCCTATCCCGCAGACTGCGAGTTTATGGGCATCTGCTATCATAACAACTGCTTTGGCAAAATTCTCGTCAAGTTTATCATTTATACGTATCAGCGAGATTATTTCCTCATTAAGTATCCGTTTGCCTTCTTCAATTAAATTATTCATTGAGATTAATTTATTTAGTTAAAATATTTTCTTCCAAACTTACGAAATTTGAATTATATCTATCTGTGGTTAACCTGGCGGCCAATTAAATAATCTTCCCCCCAGTAAATGACAATGCAAATGAAAAACGGTTTGCCCTGCTTCCTCATTGCAATTGATAACTAAGCGGTAACCTCGTTCAGATAAACCAAAATCTTTAGCAATCTTTTTAGCGGCTAGGAAAATATTTCCAATTAATTCTGCATCTCCTTCAACAATGTCATTTATTGTAGGAATTTTCTTTTTGGGTATGATTAGTATATGCACAGGTGCCTGAGGATTAATATCTTTTATTGCGATTAAATTTTCATCCTCGAATACAAAATCGGCAGGTATTTCACGGTCAATAATTTTTGAAAATATTGATTTTCCCATATTTTACTCCTAAATAAGAATTAAAAAAGCCCCCTACTAAAATCGAAGGGGGCTATTGCTAATAATGATAAATGTCATTATCGAATAAGAGTCATTCTGCCCGAAGCTACTTCATTGCCAGCGGTTAATCTGTAAATATAAGTTCCGCTTGCAACTTGATTGCCATATTGATCTGTTCCATCCCAATATAACTGATGTCGTTTTGCCTCGAGTTCTGAAGACCAAAGTGTCTTGACAACATTTCCATAGATGTCAATTACTTCGAGTCTAACGTGGGTCTTTTGTGGCAGATTGAAAGCAATCTGAGTGCTATGGCTGAATGGGTTCGGAGTATTTTGATCTAATGTCAAGACTCCAACCTTGTCAAAGTGAACTGTTACTATATCGCTAACGTAGCAGGATTGCGTTCCATCAATATCAATCTGTCGCAAGCGATAATCATAAGTATTGTTCAATCGAACATCATCATCGAAGTATGAATAACTGCGAATCATCTCCGAATTGCCTGCTCCTTCGACAAATCCAACTGAAGTCCAATCTTCTGCGGCTCCGCTGTTCTTTCTTTCGATATAGAAGCCAAGATTATTAATTTCTGTTGCGGTCTCCCAAATTAGCTCAACTCCGCCATTTCTGGCAAATCCGTCAAAGCTAAGTAATTCGACGGGAATATCGTCATCGCATGGATCGGGTTGAGGATTCGTACCCCAAGTTCTTGGCCCAAGATATGGTCTAATCATTGGAATCCAACCGCCACGAGATAGTGTTGCGGTCATATTGTCCATCGGAGTAATACCGTAGTGATGCAAGTGGGCATAAGCTGGATTTCCAACGGTGGGCATAAATTGGTTCCAAGTTCCGCTACCCCGTGTATTTTCATAAGCAAACAAGTTATTGTTTATGAGAGCTTGCCCTTGCGGAGCTTTCTTTCTGAAGTTCTTCTCAATCATTAGATGAATACCATTTGCTCCAACAGGACCAGTCGTTGTTACGGGCGGTGGAATGGATACGTTTGTAGTTCTCATACCCATATTCCATCTGGAAGCGCCCAATTCAAGACCTGTTTGACCCAATTGAGCGATTGCTGCCCAATAGGTTCCTGCTTGAAGAACTAATGGTGCAGGTAATAAATAAGTTACATATTCATCGAAGAACGTTGTGCCTCGAACATCGTCTAATCCGCGAAATCTATAAAAGAGCGAACCTGCTCTCATATTACCTGGTTGATTGTCAGCTTGGTCATCATAAATAGATAATGCAATGTCATCCATTGCCTGGTTCAAAATTCCGAAGAATGCTTGGAATCCATAAATTGTATCTGGCTGGAATAATCGGAATTTCACTGCAATCTGTCCAGAACCACTACCACCGACATAACCTGCTGCAAAAAATTCAGCATTATAAGTTCCAATCGAGCCTCCGTAGATACTCCCAGTACCTCCTTGCGAGTAACCATACGTGTTTAGTCCTCGCCCGAGTGTTTGGGGTAGAAATGTTGGCACATCATTCAAAGCTAATTGTGGTGGGTCATAAGCAAAAATATTACCAAAATTCAATCTAATATCAGTGAAAGTTGTATCATTCATTGGTTCAAGATCCCCGCCGGGAACTATTAAGTTAGCAATCATTCTGTACTGACCTGGTCCAGCGTGTCGGGCATTCCAAGATGGCATTGATTCTTCTTTTTCATCACGTGGTCCTAAATTAGGCATCATCTTAGTTCTGCAATATATTGCATCGAGGGGCGATAGTCTTCCGAGTTGATTAATTCTCACCTTTACCCAAAATGCCGGAGCTGGAATATTCGTATTATTGCTCATTTTTACAATAACAGGAATAGCTGTCGCCTGGCTTGCAGGAACTACCGTGTAAGGCCATCTGATTTTGACTGATGCCATTTCAACATCTGTAATTTCTGTTGGGAATAATATTCTGACATTATCAACATAAAATGGGTCCTTATCATCAGGAATACATTGCAAACACTTCTTGTGATTATATGCAAGCACTCTGATTCTGAATCTGAAGTTCCTCGCTCCTTGTGCAGGGGCGTAAATAAATGTATCTGGAATCGGTATGAATGCTTTGCGGAATTCAAAGTCTATACCGTCATCAAAAATATTTGGGCGTAATCCGTTCAAAAGGTATTCTGTTCTATTTTCGCTATCAAGGGCTGAGTCCTTATCTGACTCTAAAAATCCAGTGAAATAACCATTAGAACCATAGAGAGAATAAGCTGGTACATCTGTAACTGGGGCTACCCCACCTCGTCTTGGGTGGTGTCTCCAACGAGCTGTTGGAACATTTGTGATAAATTGCACTCCATCGGGGCTCGGTCGCATTAATTCTACAACAATCTCATCTGGACTTCTTGCTACCGAAGCGGCATAAGAATTAGTTATGTTAGGTGGGAAGAATACTCCAAATATTGAAAGTAATTCACCATTAACAAAAGTTCTTGGTTCGCATCCAATTATTGTTGCATCTGACCAACCTCTATCCCAGCTATCCTGTTTAGTTGACCTTTGGAATGACAATGATAAAACTGCATTCCTACGGTTTAGTAAGTTTACTGGGAATGAACGCAATTCGTCTCCACCTGGGCTTGATGGCGGTTCTAAATTATCTAATGTAACGCGGTTCATTAAGATGACAGGAGATTGCATCGGTGAACCTCTTAAATCAACGATATCGAGAGGTACATTGAAATCCTCATTATTAGATGCTCTGAAACCACCTCTTGGGGGTAAGGGATAATGAGATACCTCATCGCCTTGGGCAACTTCTGCTTCTACATTCACCCATTTTAAAGTTGATGGCATCGGTGTCCTACCAACTCTATGGTAACGTGTTACATCATCACTAAATTCATCCAAACGTCTCAAACTGAAGATTCTGACGTTCGTTGTATCGTCAAATGGCCATTCATCGCCAAACCCCAAACTTGTTGATGGATCAGTTGGGTCAGCTATAACATAAGCCCGCAATCTTCCAATGTGATTTGCAACAAATTCGTTTGGTTCGAACGGTGGGAAGAAAATTTGTACAAATCCATAAGGTGGAATCCCTCGCAGTCTATTTGGTCCTGGGAATGCCAAATGGGTTGCTCTGACATTGCCTTGTGTTATAGTTACGCTTGAGTATCTTACTTTAACGTAAGGATCGCCTGTGCAATCGCGCGTTATACTATCAGGTAATGCTAAGCAAACACTATCAACCGGCACAAGACGGTTATAAACAATCCTCCCTGTAGCTTCATTGACAATTCGGAATCTGGCTCTGAAGTTCAATTGCTGTCTTTGGAAGTTGACACCTGCTGGTCCTTGGATTTCGTTTGATAAATTTTGCATTATACAAACTGGCTGTAAAGCACCTATTTGGCGCTCACCAGCAAGTATTTCATAGTCAGGAACTCTTGTAGTCGGTACTTCTTCGACGAAATCTGGTCCTGCGTCGGGATCAGCTTTTCTTACTCTATAGGAAATATCAACAACTCGTAAAGTGTTTTTCCATTGCTTGAACTTGATTGCAAGGTAATCTTCGGGATAATCTCTATTGATTACTCGAAGTTTTGCAAAGTAGTGGGTAAATTGCTCATACCATCCGCACCAGGGTAGAAATTGATTACCAGCACAGCCTCCTTGACCAAAATTGACGTGGCGAGCAAAACCTCTTACACCAACGGTGTTATTATATCTAAAAATCACAGAAGCTTCTGAGCCAAAAGCACGTCCTTGGAATGTTTCGTAAATAATTGTAACACTGCTATCCAACCTGTTTAAAACAACTTGGAAGCTTCCAGAAGTAAAGTGTTGAGCTCCTGGACGTATATCAAAAGCAGCATTATAGGAGAATGGGATTGTTGGAATTACTTTTGTACGCACTGGCTGCATATTCATAACGTATATTACTAATTTTTCTTCGCCAATTCTTTTGAACCATACCTGTCCAAAGTCATCAACATTCATTCCTTCAGAATTATACTGGGATAGTTGATTGTCACCCCATAAAGGTGCAATTATTGCAGCATAATGAGGAGATGAAATTGCATTCAAGGTTCCACTACCTATATTTCTATCACGAATACCCCCTGTTGGGCTCGCTGGATTACCACCGCAAGCAACATAGAAATAGCCGTAATCATCTGGAGTTGGGTCGGCAAGACCATTGCCACGATGTTGGCGATTATATGAAGTAACAAACCAATCATCGCTAAAAACATTATAACAATCATTAGTTCCAGGTGGAATATATCTATTTCCATCGTCATCATAGATATAACGTTTATTTGTTAATGCAATCAATCCGTTTGTAGATACATAGAAACTATCGTATTGAATGCCATTAAAATAGAACGCCATTCTTAATGGTATCGGTCCAGCAAATGCATCGTCTGTCGAATCGGTAGGATTTTGAAAGAAACTACTTCCATCAGATGGATAAGCAGGATTTCGGAAGAAATAAAGACCATCCCTATTGTTTGGATTTCTCCACCAACTGGGATCAACTTGTCTGGGACCCGAGACTACCCTTTTCCAAGGACCGTCCTCCTCCTGACCCAACGGGTAGACATCAGGAATGGGCCTCCAATAATCTAAGGCTTCGTCTTTACTATCCACAAAGTAATAACCAGTTGAGACTGCCCCTTGAGTTACGGGATTACTCAACTGAGTAAATTGGAGTGGATAACTTGTGTTGAACAAAAACGGATTGGCTTCAAATAAAGCTGAGCGACGAAGAATCTCATCGTCATCAACTTTGTCGCCTCCGCCTGCGTACGCAGGAGTAAATAGCAGTCCAAATGCTAGGGCTGCTAAAAGTAGTAACCTATTCATAAGGCACTCCATAATTGATGGTACAAAATAACCATTGTAGTAGAAAAACTGAATTATATTATTTTTCCTTTAATTGTCAAAATTAATGTCATATAAATATAATAATAATTTTTGTAATTAACAACTTATCTTTTAAAACGCCAACCTGCATCTTCATACTCGAAAATCCATGCTGCAATTTTTCCCTCCTCGATTTCTTCGAAATTATTCCAATATTCCTTACTAAAAGTAAATCTCGAGCTTGTTTCTTCAGTCGGAATTGATTCAGATTGCTGTTTTATTCGGGCAAATCTTTCAAGCCATATTTGGAAATTGCTTGGTCTTAGGTCAACCCATCCTTCATAGCACCATTGTTCGATATTTTCATCGGTTAAGGGTAATTTATCAAAAGTTCTTCTAACTGGAATTTTAACATTTTTACCTCTTAAGTATTGGCTACCATCTGGCAATAGAATCACTAATCCGATTGAAAGCATTTCAGCACGCAACTTATCATCAGATTGAATCAATTTATTTGCTTCGTTTGCCAAATCTTCGGGCTTAAGTAATAATGCATCGTCGAAAGTTCCTGCTATGTGTTTTATAAGATTAACTTCGAATAATAATTTAGATAGTCTTGGAGGTCCGAGTAATTCAAAAGCAACACTTTCTGTACTATGCTCTTTTTCAATCTGTTTGATTTTTTCGATTGCAAAATGTTGAAGCATACCTCCACGATAAGTTGGACCCAGTGAAAAGCTATCAAGTCCTTGAATTATGTCGTGTCCTGAATTTCCGCCGCGTACTTCAAATACGACATAATCGGCAATCTCTTCGGGGGTTATTATTTCCATCTGACCAACAGAACTTATTGCTTGGAACTCACCTTTAGAAAAAATGCCATTTTCACCTGTATCAATGAAAGCAGATTTATAATATTGCCCAGTTTCCTCAACATTTCCAATATCATCAAATATAAAATCTCCTTCGGTTTTTTTTGCTTCTGAAGGTTTCATATCAACTAATTCAATAGGCGAGCCACCCCTTGTAACGGTATCATAGGCAATACGTTTCCAAGCTATTGCTGCAGTTGGTTTTATCTCTTTTATTATTGGTCCCCCAGGAGTGCGAGCTAAGAGAAATAGGAGTAGGGTCTGAGCACCGGCTACAGCTGCTTTTGATAATAAAACTCTTGAGGGGCGTTCTTCACTGTGAGTATAAGGTATATTCATACCCATTCCACCTGTTCCACTTGTTCCAACTTTGAGGTATAATTTAACCGAATTTGCAGTCATACTCTTATGCAATATCTGTATGTGCCTGATTAATTGCGGAATGTAAGAACTCGTCAGGAACTTTTCCACTGTGATTTGATTAGATATACCTTTTTCTAATTCATCAATTAAAACCGCACCTGATTGATAAATGTTCAAATATGCTATCGCTGTTGCTGTATTTATGCAATCAATGATAATATCGGGCTTTGATTCTTTGACTAAATTAAATAATGATGATTTTCCAAGCATCTCATCATCGAATTCATCGAAAATATCGTGGATAATATCCAGTCTTTTCGAATTATCATTAACTAAAAAGTTCCAATTGAAATCTTTCCAATCATCACGGGTAAAAATATTACCCCATTTGGGTTCAAAGGTTGTTGAGCATTTTGGTCCGTATTCTCTTTGCAATTGGTTGACTGCACTTTCTGCTTCTTCTTTGCGTAGCGAGGTAACTATCAATGACGAGGGTTTGTGAGCCATTAATTTATGACAAATTGCCATTCCAACTAATCCCCATCCGCCTAAAATCATAATTCTTGAATTTTCAATCTGCATATCAATTCCATTTTTATTATCTAAAAAATAAATTTACAAAATATTAAATTATGAAAACTTTATTGCATTACAAACAAAATCTAATTCTTAATTTTTGTAAATGTTTTCAGAAATCCATTTGTCAAAGAACTAACAAAACTGAATTTGTTTTTGCAACCATACTTATTATAATAGACACATTTTTTGGAAAAAGGTCTCAAAAATTGATTATTTTTCATCAAATTTAATTAGTATTAGATTAATGAAGGTAGGGGGAAACATATTTAATTATATGTATATCAAACATTTAACTTAATAATCGTACATTTCACCAAATATTCAATGAATATTCATATTTTAACAGATAACCATTTCCCCGAGGTCATCTGAAAATGTCCGATGATTGCAAATAAAATATGACTTATCAATATACCAATCCAAATACCAAGATAATCAAGGGGTGTATAATTAGAAAGTAACCAGGCGAAAGGCAATTGAATGAAGAAAAGAATCGAGACAACAATTAATAAACTACGGGTATAAGCTCCTGCTCCACTGATAACCCTGACCGATACTATTCCAACACTAAAAAATAAATAAGAGAATGCAGTTATCCTAAGATATTCAGTCACATTACTGATTATTTTCGGGTCTGAGGTAAATAGTTGAGCAAAATATTTTCCACCCCCAAAAACCAGAATACCCATCACTATCATAACAAGAGATAATTGCTTAACAGCGGAATAATAATATTTATAAACCCGTTCGTGCT
>JBBISM010000088.1:0-10183 GCA_037441245.1 Ignavibacteria bacterium
TTCGATTTTGTTTTTAATATTGGAATTGATACAAGTAGAAGCCAATTTAGTACAACTCTAATCAAAATTTCTGATTCAACACAATCGGAATTGGTTATTACCCAACCATTAGACAATATCATAAAGTTATTACCCAGCAAACAACTTGAAGCAGATAACTGGTATCAGTTGACAATTCGTATTGATGAACTATTGTTTAAAAATGAGCAACGGTTAGAGGATACAACAATAATTCTCAGATTCAAGACTGAAGATTTGAGGCAATATGGTTCTATCAACGGAAAAGTTAAAATTCCAGCAAATTCTATTGGAGATATTATCATTATTATAAAATCTACAGATGTAAAATATGATAATCAGATAAAAGCTGATGCTGGGGGAAATTGGAAATTTGAAAATATTCCAATGGGCAAGTATAATTTTGAAGTTTTTCACGATGAAAACTCAAACGGTAAATATGATTATGGCGATGCGTTTCCATTCAGGCATTCCGAAAGGTTCAAAATCTTTGAACTCGAGGTGAATGTCAAAGCAAGATGGGAAACAGAAAATGTTGTCTTAAACTTTGATTGATTATTCAATTATAGCTGAAGCGAGAGATTTCAGCGATTCCCCAGTAATACGATAAGTTGTCCAATCTGAAAGGGGGAAAGCTCCTAATGATTCATAAAAGTCAATAGCTGGTTTGTTCCAATCGAGTACGCTCCATTCAAATCTTGCACAATCATTATCGAGTGCAATTTTAGCCAGAATTGATAACATTGTTTTGCCAATACCACGGTGGCGATATTTGGGCTCGACGAAAAGGTCTTCTAAATACAAGCCAGGTTTTGATTTAAATGTGGAATAATTAAAAAAATATACGGCAAAAGCTACTGGAATATCATAATAAAATGCAAGCAAACATTCAGCATAGTTTCGCTTGCCAAACATAGTTTTCTTTATTAATTCTGGCGTTGCGGTTACTTCGTCTGATAATTTCTCATATTCAGCCAACGATTTTATGAAATCCAATATAAGTTTCGTATCTGCTGGAATAGCCTTCCGAATTAGCAAATTGGATTTTGAGTATAATATGTTCATAAATTATGTCAAATGAAATGTAAGAAAATACTAATTTGAATTATTGAAAATAATAAAAATTTCAAAATTAAATTTCGATAGTATGAATGGAAGACGAGAATTTTTAGTCTCATTAGCATTGATGCCAATTTTAACTAAATTTTCTATTATTCGACAAAATGGGAAAAAGATTTTGCCCAAAGCTCTAAAATCTGGGGATAAAGTTGGTATAATTGCGCCCGCTACTGCAGTGAGCGACCCCGATGATATTGCAAAAGCAAAGGAAATTATCGAATCGCTTGGTTTAGAATGCGAAATTGCAAATTCTGTCTATTTGGGACAGGGCTATAAAACACGTTCCATTGATGAGAGGATAATTGATTTACATAGATTCTTTCTTGATAATAGTATCAAAGCTATATTCGCAATTAGAGGGGGATATGGTAGCGGTGAACTGCTCGACAAAATTGATTATGACATAATTAGCAACAATCCCAAAATTTTTGCAGGTTTCAGCGATATTACAGCCTTACACATTGCAATTAATCAGCTCTGCGGCTTGATTACATTCCATAGTCCAATGATGCTTGCTCGCTTTAATGATTATACTTTCAGCAACTTCAAACGTGCTTTATTCAATAATAAGCCAATTGGTGTTCTGTCAAATCCTGAAATTATGCAGGGTGCAAGGAAATTATATCCTATAAGGACAATAATTTCTGGTGTTGCAGAAGGTATAATTACAGGCGGGAATCTCACTATTATTAGTTCACTAATGGGTACTCCTTTTGAGATTGATACTAAGAATAAGATTTTGTTGCTCGAAGATGTGGGCGAAGAACCCTATCGTATTGATAGAATGCTCAATCAATTAAGACTTGCTGGTAAATTTCGGGATTTGAAAGGGATTATATTTGGTGTTTGTACAAATTGCGATAGAAAATCGGATATATGGGATTTAGCGCTCGGCGAAGTTCTCGATAAATACTTTAAACCGCTCGCAATTCCTTCTTTTTCTGGATTTCTTTTTGGTCATACCGATATTCAGATTACTATTCCCATCGGTGCCGATGCAATTATTAATTCTGAAAAAGGGACACTCGAAATAATAGAATCCATTTTGAACTAAAAAAATCTTCAAAATATTTAGCAACTGAATACTTCAATAAGTTAGGTAAAGCTAAATATTTAATGATGTATTTACTGGATTGTATTTAGGGTAATAAAATATTGATTCTGAAACATTTTATAAAAATTTTTGTTATTATATTAAAATTCGGTTTAGAGAATGAATAAATTTTTAAGCATATTATTTTTTCTGATAAATACATTTGGAATTGCAATAGCAAAGCCTCAGTATTCAAATTATACTGGCTATAAGTGTATCAATTGTCATTTCAATAATTATGGCGGTGGTCAGCGAAATGAATTGGGTTGGTACTCACGAAAAGATGTATGCTTGATAGATATAAAAAACTTACTTTTTAATGATTCCTTCGAATCAATTTCAGAGACTAATTCAGCGCTTGACGGGAAAATTTTTTACGGCGGAAATTATCGTTTACAATCAGCAAGATTGGGCGGACCTGTGGGCGAAGAACGAAAAGTTTTCTCGATGCAATTTTCACCATACTTAGCACTAAAACCGCTCGATTTTATAACAATTTATGGTCATTATAATTTTATTAAGGCTGTTTATCCCGCCCAGCAGAAGTGGTCAGCACTAGTGATTGTCCATCCTTCCTATGATTTACCCAATTTTAAATTCGGATATATTCAGCCATCAATAGGTGTGAAGCACGATGACCACACAGTTTTAGTCAGGCAAATTGCTGATAAGTTTCGCTCTTCCCCAATAATTCCACCTGATTATGATGAATGGGGTGCTGAAATTAATTATGAAAGTATTAGATGGTTGAGTTTATCTGCTGGTCTATATAATGCAGGCAATTTATCCGATTTGCAAGTTGATAGAGATGACGGGAAAAAAATCTCTTTGGCTGATAAAAAATTATCGGTTTTAATTCGTGCTGAATTGTGGTTCAGATTTCTCGAAGATTACTTAAATAGTGCTGTTGGTTCATCATATTTTGCCAATGGGGATTTCTCGATGATTAATGCATATGCTATGTTGGGACTGACAGATAATTTATCAATTATTGGAGAATTTTCCCGAACAGATAAAAAGGAATTGAGAAGAACTAATAATTATCTTATAGAATTAGTTTATCAGTTACTGGAACCCATTGCTTTAAACGGTCGAATTGAATTTGCTGACATAGAGTTGTTCTATAATGGCATTCAACCAGAAAGTTATCGAACCTGGCAATATGTATTTGGTTCAAATTTATACATTTTACCATATCTTGAATTAAGACCAGAGTATAGAATTTACGATAGAGAACATATTCCAGGTTATTCGGCTCAATGGACAATTCAATTACATTTATACTATTGATATGGTGTAACGATGAGTAACAAAACTATTATAGTCATCTCATTATTATTGATAGCTATAGTCATCGGAAAATGGATTTTCGATAGCATTGATTATAACGAGACATTAATATTTAGCAGAGAAAAGAAGGCAATTGTTACTAAATCAACTGATGATTTATTTGGAACTGAAGTCGAAACTACCGAATGGGTGGATGGTTTTTGGCTTGGATTATTGCCTGGCGAGGATAAAATTAGCAGTGGTATTTTATTTGGTGTTGTTCCGATTGCAAGTATTATAGCGTTCAGTTCAATTATAATTATAATAATCAATAGAAAAAGAAAACAATCAAGGAATAAATTATGAAAGCATTTATTTTATTTGCAATATTAACGTTGAGTATTCAGAATTCACAATTAAAAGCAACAGATTTACAGCTCGGGATTTCTGACGAACGGAATTTTACATTAAACGACAAGGTCGGCTCTAATGAATTGAAATTTATTAGTAATGCCCCATTAGAAGACATTACTGGCAAAGTTGATACCAGGACAATTTCGAGCTCATTTAAAATAAATCCTTCAAATGTTGAGTTGACATCGGGTGAAGTAAGGTTCAAAGTGGAGGGGATGCAAACTGGAATTAACCGAAGAGATAAGCACTTACAAAGCAAAGATTGGCTCGATGCAAAAAATTATCCAGATATTGTCTTTTCTTTAAAAAAATTAGATAAAATTACGATTGTCTCTAATGATGCCGGGCAGGGAAGAACTGTAATAAATGCAAATACAATCGGATTATTTTCAATGCACGGAAAAAATAAAGAAATTACAGTACCAATAAAATTAACTTATCTAAAAGAGTCTGAAGCTACCCGAAAGCGAGCCCCAGGCGATTTAGTATTTGTCGAGGGAAATTTCGAGTTAGCTTTGAAAGATTTCGATGTCAAAGGCGCTTCTGGTATAGTTGGGAGCAAAGTAGGCGATGTGATAAAAGTAATTTTTCAATTGTTTTATAGCAGCAAATAAATTTGTTTCACAATTTTAATCTTAAAATGAATAGACGTGATTTTTTAAAGAAAGGGCTTGTTTTCACTGGTATTGGTATT
Organism: Ignavibacteria bacterium; assembly: GCA_037441245.1. Lineage (GTDB taxonomy): Bacteria > Bacteroidota > Ignavibacteria > Kapaibacteriales > UBA2268 > CALHGZ01. Next base: position 4,608 of record JBBISM010000088.1, read on the forward strand.
TCTATTCCTGCAGTAAGCTTAATTACATCGTGCGAGAGAACCGAGACTGCACCCATTGGAGATGATTATATTGAATTGAATTTATCTGATTACCCAGGGTTGACTAATATCGGTGGTGCTATACGAAAAGACTTTGAAAATGCAAATTCGGGCTATCCGATAATTATAATAAGAAAAACCGAATTTGAATTTTTAGCATTTAGTTCGAGATGCTCTCATCAGGGTTGTATTGTTAACTTACCCACTAAAGACGGGAGTACACTCGAGTGCTTTTGCCACGGTGCGAAGTTCTCTTCGATTGATGGTTCTGTAGTCGGAGGTCCTAATGATGGTCAATCAATCAATCCGCTAACCTCTTTCCATACTGATTTTGATTACTATAAAGAAGTTCTCAAAATTCTACTTAAATAGTGGAATATTATAATGATGAAACATCTAAAAAATACCAATTTCAATATAATTTCCGAATTTCTCTCAATTTTTTAAATTATTTCCTTAAAATTGACTTTTTACCCGCTCTTTGACCCCATTTTATCGTTTTTTAAGCGATTTTATTGACAAAATGCATCTCATTATTGCCTTTTGGGCACACTCCTCCTATGATATACCAAGTGAATATGTTAATAAACGCCCAATACTCGTTTCATAAACGCAAATGGACGCTCAGACTTGGTTTGAGAATTAATCAAGACCGGATACTTTGTTGCTTCGCATTGTTCTTAGTCAGTTAGTGAATAATACAGTTCACTTCTATAACGGATTAAATCAATTTTCATCTTTCAGAGGTTTCTAAATATTTCATTTCTTCTTGATTTAGAATCAAATGCCCCACAAAGGTAGTTATCCTAACTTTGTGAGGCAAATTTTTTAACCTTTTACATCAGCCATAGAAGCCCCAAAGTTGATGTGTAAAACATTTCCGTTTGGAGTTACCAAAGCTGGAACCGATTTTACTCCTGCTGATTCTGCTTCGTCAATACGTGACTTGTCGTTACCAAGGTGAACTATTTCCACTTTGTCTGCACCTAAAAGGTTGATGATGTCGTGTTCTGCACTTACGCATACAGGACAACCTGCGTGATAGAAAACTGATTTACTCATTGTTTGATAAATTAAATTGTTGGACGATAATGTCGGTATAGATATAGTTAGGATAACTAACAAAACCAAATAAAAGTTTTCAACAGGTCATTATTTTTTTCAGCGAGTGGGGAAAATTTAGCTCTTTTGGTTTTACAAAGGGTCTGCTTTAGGCTCGGGCAAAACCAAATGTGCTATATGTGCGGTGGATTTTCAGGGTGACGCACAACGTTTTGCGGCTATGCGCCGTTTCAATGGCCTATAGCCGCTGTTATACGCTGTGCCGTGCCATTTTCTCAATTTTTTCCACCTCAAATAATTTTTCTTGTTTATCAGCACTATCTTTTTTATGTGAATTATTTTTTTCTACCATACTGAAGAGAGAATTATTGCTCGTTGTTTCTTTAATCCTTTCCTTGATCATTTTGCAATAATCAGGATTTATTTCAAAACCTATATAATTTCTGTTAAGTTTTATACAAGCAACAGCGGTTGTTCCGCTACCAATAAACGGGTCAAGAACAACTCCCTGTTCTGGGCAACTCGCTTTAACAATTCTCTCTATAATCTCCAAAGGTTTTTGTGTAGGGTGATTTTTTCTTTCCGGATCTTCTGCATGAATTCTGGTTACACTCCATAAATCTTTTGGATTGTATCCAACTTCAAGCCACTTTTTACCTACAAAGATTGAACGAGTCCTTGCTTTTTTAGTTTCTGGATCGTATGGAATTCTTACTGAATCAATATCAAAATAATAATTCTTTGTTTTTACAAAAAACCCGATGTTATCATGGACGGAGGAAAATTTTCTGGTGCTTCCACCCATACTTGGCACCTTTCTATCCCAGATAATTTCATTTATCATAATCATTTTTGTTTTCATGTAGCTAAAAATTTCTGGACTGTGTTGCCATGTAAGAAAGATATAAAAACTGCCTGTGTTTTTTAACTTGGGGATTATTGCGTCTATCCATTTTTTACTCCATTCCAAATAGTCTTTGGGCTTCAATTTGTCTGAATTATTTCCATAATCCTTTCCTAAGCAATAAGGGGGGTCAGTTACAATTAAATCTACAAAATTATTCGGAACTTTATTTATTCCTTTTAGCATGTCTTCATTAAAAATTTTGTTTAAAATATCTTCCATATTTAATCCTCTTTTTGGGATTCTAATATTATACTTTTTGAACCATCGCGAAGAAGTTTCAAAAATTCCTTCCTCGTTCTATGTACTGGGTTATGATGATAATATGCTTGAATTTTATCATTTCTTGGATTCACATAAATTGGCAAAAATTGTGGAGAAAATAAACATAAATAATCCGGGTCAAATCTGATATTTATATTTTGGAAGACTATCCCAAAACAAGCATAAATTAGATTGTAAGTAGAATTAGTCGCATATTGCATATAAAGTTTCTCAACCGCCGCAATATCGTTTTTATTTTCTCTCATTGCAACATTATGAATTTTTACATTGACATAGTAAATCTTTTTGCCAACTTTAATCTCGCAATCATGCAAACAAGTATCAGGCATATCAAAATTAACATTGTCAAGCCCAAGTTGTTTTGCTCTATATTTGGTTTGCTGAGTAACAACCTGCTCAACAAGCCAACTAACAGATCTTGTGTGAGGCTTTAAGCCATAAGGTAAAATATCCTTGTCAGTAATATTAAAAGAAGGGAGTATGGTTATCAATTCTTCATAGATACCCCTTATGAATTTTATATCTTCAGTAATTTGTTCAATTTCTTTGTCCATAATTTTTTACTCCTAGGCACGGCATTGCGTATAACTCGTTTATTTACGAAATATCATAGATCGTTAATCTAATTTACAAAAAAATTCAATATTATAATCGCTTACTGTGTATAATCAAGCAAAAAAATGGAGTATAACGAAGTGAATGATGAACAATTGGTCTTGTTCCGCAAAATCCTCAATATTCGTAACTATAGCGATGGCACTGTTAAAGCATATTTAAATTCAATCTTTCAATATGTTAAATGGAACAATAACGAATTAAAAATATACAAAGAATTATTGTTTGAATATGTGGAACATCAATCCTTTCGATACTTTTGTTGAATTCACTTTTGAAAAGTCCTTTCTACACAAAATTTTAAAATGCGTTTCCAGGGTACTATCATTTCTGTCATTGAAGTGCAATCAACTGTATAAGTTCATTTCATCAGTCCATCATTGATTCATCCTTTTTACGGAATGAGCAAAATAATTGATTATTTCTCAATTGGTGGGGCAGTTTTATAAGTCTGATTACTTTCAATAAAGTATAAATTTAAATTATTAGAAAGTGTAATCATCCTATTTGAACTCAGAAATACAAATTTTATCAATTAATTTTTTTAAATACAACTCATTTTATAGATTTTTCTGAAATTTGCAAAAAATATATTATTTTTCACATAAAAAAAATATAACAATTATTAAAAATTGGAGTAAAGAATGTTTCCAAATGTAAATGAACAAATTGATGTTATCAAATCTGGAACAATTGAAATCATTCCCGAAGATGAATTAGTCCAAAAAATCGAACGTTCTATTAAGCTTCGCAGTCCAATCCGTGCTAAATTAGGATGCGACCCAAGTAAACCCGATTTGCATATCGGTCATGCTGTCGTTTTACGGAAATTAAGAGATTTTCAGGATTTAGGGCATAATGCTTGCTTGATTATTGGCGATTTTACTGCTATGATTGGCGACCCAACTGGTAAAAACAAAACCCGCCCTCAGCTAACTTTGGAAGAAACTCGAATAAATGGTGATACTTATTTAGAGCAAGCTACAAAAATTCTTTCCAAAAAAAATTTGGAAATCAGATATAACTCTGAATGGCTCGATACAATGAATTTCCGAAATGTTATCGAACTGTCGTCGAAATATACAGTTGCTCAACTACTCGAAAGAGATGATTTCAACAAGAGATATAAATCAGGAACACCCATCAGTATACACGAATTGCTTTATCCCCTTGCTCAAGCCTATGACTCAGTTGCAATAAAGTCTGATATAGAATTGGGCGGAACTGACCAAAAATTTAACCTTTTAGTCGGACGTGAAATCCAAAAAACGTATGGACAAGAACCACAGTGCATTTTAACGATGCCTATACTCGAAGGTATTGATGGTATAGAAAAGATGAGTAAATCACTTAATAATTACATTGGAATTACAGAATCTCCACGTGAAATATTCGGTAAAATAATGTCAATACCTGATTCCCTGATTATAAGTTATCTAAAATATGCAGCATATCTACCTGACGATGAAATTCTATCTTACGAAGAAAGAATGAAAGAAAATGAATTGAATCCAAGAGATGTTAAAGCTATGCTTGCTAGAAAGGTAATTAGTATTTATTACAATGAAGAAATCGCAAAACAAGCTTCTGATGAATTCGACAGAATGTTTAGAGATAAAGGTTTGCCCGACGAGGTAAAAGAATTTATAATAAATAGCGATAATAACCAAGTTAATATTGTTGATTTAATGGTGAAAACCAGTTTAGTACCTTCGAAAAAAGAAGCACGCAGATTAATCGAGCAAGGAGCTGTTTCGATTGATGATGAAAAAATTAACAATTCGAATTCAATAATTAATATTGACCAGCCGAGACTAATAAAATGTGGAAAGAAAAAGTTTCTGAAGGTTACAATTAAATAATTCCATTCTTATCAAATAATTAATCATAGAGTATGCACAAGCAGTTTGTCATAATTATAAATTTTATCTTTTTAACGCTAGGTTGTAATATGCATAAAATAAAAATACTCGCATCAATTTTCAATATATTAATATTTTTAACATTTTGTAAAAGTTATTCTCAAACTGAATTTGAGTTTCGTGATGTCATTACAGGTTTGGACACCCCTTGGGAAATACTGTGGGGCTATGATAATCATATCTGGCTAACTGAGAGATTTGGTAGAATTAGTCGAGTTAATCCCGAAACATCAGAAATCCAGCATCTTATAACTATTAATGATATCTTTATGAAAGATGAAAATGGAGACCCCGGTGAAAGAGGTTTAATGGGATTGGAACTCCATCCGAATTTTCAGGAAAACCCTTATATATATACAATCTATACATATGGTAACAGGAATAATACTAGAATCAAATTAATCCGTTATACTTATGATGGTCAAATTCTGCACTCACCCAAAATTTTACTTGATGATATCAAAGGTGCTTGGAATCACAATGGAGCAAGATTACTCGTTGATGAAAATGATATGACGATGTATATCTCAATGGGTGATGCTGCTCAAACTGCACTATCACAAAATCTGAACAGCTTAAATGGAAAGATTTTACGCACAAATCTTGATGGCACCATACCAAATAATAATCCCTTCCCGAATAGCTACGTTTGGTCTTGGGGGCATCGCAATCCACAAGGATTAGTATTAGTTAATGGAATTCTATACAGCTCGGAACATGGACCTGCAACCGATGATGAGTTAAATATT
>JBBISM010000089.1:0-4909 GCA_037441245.1 Ignavibacteria bacterium
TTTCTAAAACTGATGACTTTAGAACTTCGATGCTTGTTACTGGTTTCCCTTATAATGTTGACCATAATCCTTGCAATTGTATTGACCATTTTGTGAAAATAATACAAAACGGCATTCCAGTGAGGCGACTTGGTTCGGCTGCTCTTGACCTTGCTTATGTCGCTGCTGGAAGATTTGATGGTTTTTGGGAAATTGATTTGCATCAATGGGACGTTGCCGCTGGGATTTTGCTGGTTATTGAAGCTGGTGGAATCGTAACAAAATATGATGGTTCTCAATATAAGCTCGGCGATAGATCTCTATTAGCAACAAATGCACTCATACATAACGAAATTTCAAAGATTTTATCTAACTGTAATAGTATCATTAATATCAGTTTACCAAAACCAATATAAATTATGCAGATTAAAATTACATATATGTCTGGTGCGGGTAATATTTTTAGCGTTATTGATAATCGCCAATATAGATTTTCTAACCAAATTTTAACAAAAATCGCTCCTTTGCTTTGCAATAGGGATGTTAATAAACTTATGCCAACCGAAGGAATGCTCGCTATTGACAATGCAGAAAAACCTTTTGATTTCAAAGTTCTTTTCTTCAATCCAGATGGTTCCTATAGTATGATGTGCGGAAACGGTGCAAGATGTGCAGTAAAATTCGCTAATCTTTCTGGCATTGTAAGTGATTGCCTTAATCAAATCAAATTCATTATGCAAAATTCAATTTATAAAGCTGAAATAATTGGTGATTTAATTAAAATTGAATTTCCCCCGCCTATAGAAATAAAACCTCAATTTTCGATCAATACTGAATTTGGAGATATCACTGGAACTTATGTAAACATCGAATCCGACCATTTTGCAATTAATTTAAATGAAATGAGAAGATTTGGATTCGACTCCCTCCATGATATTCCTATTGATTTATTGGGTAAATCAATTCGACATAATAACAAATTCCCAAATGGTTCAAATGTAGATTTTTTAGATGACAATAATTTCGACACAATCTACCTTCGGACTTATGAGCGTGGAGTCGAAGCTGAAACAGGTGCTTGTGGGACTGGTGCAATAGCAACCGCTTTAGCATCTGCAATTGAAAATAACACAAATTTTCCAATAAAAATTATTCCAACAAGTCAAATTCCTGTTTATGTTGACATTGCTGGCAAGTTACCAGATATGTTGCTTAACATATATCTTATTGGTCCCGCCGAAATTATAGGAGAAAATCAAGTTAATTTTGAAATACAATGAGTTCAAATATGAATCAATTAATTCAATCAATCAAATCAAAAATAAATGAAATCAAAAGCGAAATAATCAATTTTCAACACTTCTTACATCAATATCCAGAACTTTCTTTTAAAGAATATAAAACTACAGAGTTTATTAAGGAAATACTCAATAAAAATGAAATTGAGTATTATAGTCTAATGGATACCGGTGTTATTTGTAATATTGGCAGTGGAGAAAATTGCGTCGCATTGAGAGCTGATATAGATGCATTGCCTATTCAAGAAGAAACGCAGTTACCATTTGCATCTCTCAATTCGGGTATTATGCATGCTTGTGGTCATGATTTCCATACAAGTATGCTATTAGGTTCGGCAATAGTACTCAAAACTTTTGAAAAAGATATTCCTGGCATTATAAAATTAATTTATCAACCAGCAGAAGAAAAATTACCTGGCGGTGCCAAAATTCTAATCGAAAAAGGTGTACTCGAAAATCCAAAACCATCAGCTATTTTTGCTCAACATATCTATCCTGAACTACAAACTGGTCAAATTGCTGTTTCCAATGGTACTATATTAAGCTCAGCCGACGAACTATATTGGAAAATTAGCGGGAAAGGTACTCACGCTGCACAGCCCCATCTGGGTAGCAATGTTATTTTGGCACAAGCTCAATTAATTACGACTGCGATGAACTTAATTAATAAATACAAAGACCCACTTACAAACACTCTTCTATCAATTACATCCGTTCATGGCGGAACTGCAACCAATATCATCCCTGAAGAAATTAAACTTATGGGGACACTTCGCTCGTTCGATGATAACTGGCGCTATGAATGCCACCAACTACTAATTAAAAAATCATCAGAAATCTGTGGATTATACGATTGCTCATCTGAATTAGAAATAATTCGAGGATATCCTCCTTTGATAAATGATACCAAGGCAACAGATATATTTTCAAAATCTGCTGAATCAATAATTGGAAAAGAAAATATGCAAAATTTCAAGCCAAAGATGTGGGCTGAAGACTTTGCCTATTACTCCCAACACATTCCTGCTTGCTTCTGGTTTCTTGGTGTAAAATCGCCAAAAAGTACGTTAACGCATTCATTACATAATCCGAAGCTCTGTCCCGATGAAAATGCACTGATTATCGGTTCTCAATTATTAGCTGCTTCAGCGATTGAATACCTTTTTTCAACAAAATAATCAAGTAGATTGGCTTATTAATTCGATGAAGGTAATTTCTGGCGGCATATCTACTCTAACTGGTGGACCAACAACACCAAGACCACGATTGATATACAAATATTGGCCTTCGTCTTTATATAAACCAGCCCATTGCTTGTAAACAATTCTAACAGGTGAAAGATATTGACCGAATAATTCGATACCTACTTGGCCACCGTGAGTATGACCAGAAAGCATTATATCAATATCCTTCTTCTTCCTGACAAATCTATCCCAATTCGTTGGGTCGTGGCATAACAATATACTCGGATATTTGCTTTCAATTCCTTTCATCGCTTGGGGAAAATCAGAATAGTCAGACCTGAAATTGACATTATCAACACCGATTATTTGTAAAACGGAGTCTCCTAATTCGATGCTAAAATTATCATTTATCAGAAGTCTCAACCCTGAATCTTCGAGTATTTTTATAAGCTGTTGATGCTCATCATCAACCATATAATGGTCATGATTGCCCAAACATCCCAGAACACCATATTTTGCCTTGAATTTCTTCAATTCTGGATAAATAAGTTTCAATTCGCGTGAATGAAAATTTACAAAATCACCAGTCATTACAATCAAATCTGGATTAAGTCCCTCAATTATTCTCCTTGCTTTAGCGAAGGACTCAGAATTGATAAATGAGCCAGCGTGCAAATCTGATAATTGGATAATCGTAAATCCGTTAAATTCAGAACCCAACTTATTGAGAGGTATTTGGACATTATGAACCCTAAAATCATAAGTAGTATGAAAAACCCCACGAGTAACAAGTAAAAATGGAACCCCTGCTAATGCCCATCCTGTATTTTGCATAAACTGGCGACGTTTCATCAAGTTATTATCGGGTTCAAATTTATCTTGATGTTCCTGATAATATCTTAGAATTCTGTTTTTAAAAAAGAAAATTGCATCTTTAATAAAAATTATTGGGACTATTAAAATTTTTGGTAAATACCAAATCGCTGCTATCGAGAAAAAAAACTTTTCAAAATCAGTTGGTATCTTATTTTCCAGACGAAACCATAGGGTTAAACCATAGTAAATAAAAAATATAATACCAAGAATCCAGGGAATTGTATAACTCAATTTATGCCAATTCTTATTGCGGGCAAATTTTTGCCAACTGATTAAGAAATAAATATCTATTGTTAATAGAAAAATTAAAATTGTCGCAAAAAAATAAACAAACTTTTCTGTTTCCACTCAATCAATTACAAAATTTGAAACAAATTTATAATTTCTGACGTCTAATAATTTGTTATCTTGTCTGTAGCAATAATAGAATAATTAAGTTCATTGTGACAAATGATTATTCTGATAATTAAATTATAAGTTAACAATGAAAGGAGTAAATATGGCAGAAACCCCTTCAAAAATGGTACCTTTAGGTTCAAAAGCACCTGACTTTACTTTACCCGATGTAGTTTCTAGCAAAAGAATTAGTTTAGAGCAAGTTCGTTCTGATATTGCAACAGTTGTAATGTTTATTTGCAATCATTGTCCTTATGTAAAGCACATAAATGCAGTACTTACAAAAGTAGCAAAAGATTATACTCAAAAAGGAATATCATTTGTGGCGATAAATTCCAATGATATAGTTAATTACCCCGAAGATTCCCCAGGAAATATGAAAAAGATGGCTGAAATGATGGGCTATCCTTTCCCCTACTTATTTGATGAATCTCAAGAAGTCGCACGAGCTTTTGGTGCAACCTGTACACCTGACTTTTTCGTTTATGACAAATACCTGAAATTAGTTTATCGAGGTCAATTCGATTCAGCTCGTCCAGGCAATGGTGTTGCTGTAACTGGAAAAGACCTAAAATCAGCCTTGGATTCACTCTTTGAAGGCAGACCTGTCAATCCCGAACAAATACCAAGTATTGGGTGCAACATAAAATGGAAAAGAGTTTAATCCGAAGGGGCTAAATTTAAGTGATATAATTACAACAGAAATGTTCAATACTTTATTAAAGATAATCTGGAATCTATTTGATATTATTGATTCCCGATTTATCGGGAATTACATTTTTTTAGGAAATGAAGATGGAGGTTTTTATATTTTGAGAAATGATTTATCATCTTATAATCAACTGAAATTTTATTAATTTAAACTTATCAATTTTTTAATTATTATCGAATACTCAAATATGCCAACTCCAGAAATTAGCGTATGCATTATAGCAAAAAATGAAGAGAAAATGCTCCAAGATTGCCTTAAATCCATTCAAAATATTGCTTCTGAAATTATACTTGTAGATACTGGTTCCACAGACAATACAATTGAAATTTCCGAAGAATTTGGAGCAAAAATTATAAAAGCACAATGGGAGAATGATTTTGCAAAAGCCAGAAATATTGCTATTTCGAATGCCCAATACCCATTTATTTTATCTATTGATGCAGATGAACGATTATTAAATCCAA
>JBBISM010000089.1:4919-7914 GCA_037441245.1 Ignavibacteria bacterium
TAAACTTATCGAAATTATTTTAAATTCTGATGAAAATACAGGTGGATGGCTAATCGAGGTAATTTCTGAGACAATAAACACAACTGGTATCAAAGAGAAATTCATTTCAAATCTATTACGCCTTTTTAGAAATAACCCAGAAATAAGATTTTATGGTGCTATTCACGAGCAGATTACCGAGAATATATTCAAATTGAACTATAAAATTCACAATACTGATATCCAATTACTTCATCTGGGGTATAGCCTATCCCCCGATGAAATGAAAAAAAAGCAAAAAAGAAATTTAGAAATACTCAATATTGTTATTGATTCAGGTGAAGAAACCGCATACAATTTCTATCAACGTGCTAAAACTCATCTTGCTCTCGATAACCTTGAATCCGCAGAATTAGACATACAAAAAAGTATAGATTTAGCATTACCAGCTGGTTCAATCAAACCACAAGCTCTGAACTGGGGAGCTATGATTGCATACAGAATTGGCAAAATTGTCTTAGCCCAACAAAGAGCCAATGAATCCATTGAGTTACTACCAAAACAAGCTTTCGCTAATTTTATACTTGGTGAAATATGCATCCATCAAAGTAAATTTGCTGAAGCTTATGAGCATTATTCAGCTATGCTCGATACTGACGACAAAGCAAAAATTGTTGGCGATATTATGTTACCACTTGAAGAAATTTATTATAAAAAAGGGCGTGCACTATTTGCATTAAAAATGAATAAAGAAGCTCTTTTAGAATACGAAAAAGGTCTTACCTACAGTCCCCATCATATACCTTGTATAGTTGGTTCTGCTAATGTTGCCTATCAATTAAAGCAATTTCAACTTGCAAAGGATTTACTCAATCGTGCCTTCGAACATTCACCCGACAATGAAGATGTGATAAAATATTTGGAAATAGTTGGCAAAAGCATTCAAAGAACTCAATTCGCTCCTCAAGATGTATCAATTAATTCCAATAAAAGAGAAATTCTACTCACACTTTCAATGATTGTCAAAAATGAAGAGGAACATTTAGCAAACTGCCTTGAAAGAGTCAAAGAAATCGTTGATGAAATTGTTATTGTTGATACTGGCTCAACAGACCGAACAAAAGAAATAGCACTCCAATACGATGCAAAAGTATTTGACTTTCAATGGGTAAATGATTTTTCAGCAGCAAGAAATGAAGCACTCAAACACTGCAATGGAAAATGGATTTTATACCTCGATGCTGATGAAAGACTATCTAATTCAAGCAAAACGTTTATCAGACAATTACTATCTGAAGTACCCGATGAAATCGGAGGCATCATTTGCACACTTGAAAGCGACCATTCTCTCATTAGCGGTAAAGTTGAAGTTCATAGAGGGGGTTATCCTCGTCTCTTTAGAAATTATGGTTATCCTGCAATCTCATTCACTGGGAGAGTCCACGAGCAAATAACTCCATCAATTTTAGCACTTGGCAAATCATTTATATTTTCAGATATCGTCATCGAACATTTAGGATATAACCGCAGTCGAGAAGAAATGGAGCAGAAAATCAAACGCAATTATTCTATGCTTATTCAACACGTCAAAGAAGAACCACTCAATGCATACGCTTGGTATCAATTAGGACAGACATTAGCACATATGCAATTATTCAAGGAAGCCGAAGAAACAATTCGATTTGCAGTTCAATCGGGCAATCTATCAAATTCTGTTTATGCGAGTGCTTGTGCTACTCTTTCGCAATTATCAGGCAACCAACGGCGTTTTGATGAAGCTCTTCAATGGGCTGAAAAATCTTTGGAAAAAGCACCCGAACAAATGTATGCTATACACTTGAAAGCCTTTTCATTAATGTATCTCGGCAGATTTGACGAAGCTGAATCCGCTTTTTATCAAACACTTCGTATCGCCCGTAACAAGAAAGGTGTTCCATTATCTGGTTTTGATATAGTTGTTCCAGAAGAATTAATTCTAAAAGGTTTAGAAGAGCTTAAAATAAAGCGGCAAAAAAATAACTAAACATTATCCAAACATTTATCCAAAGCAGAGATGAAGTAATTAATTTCATTTCGACCAACTATTAGAGGTGGTATAATTCTCAAGACATAATCCGAACAAAAATTCGATATAACTTTCATTTCGAGTAATTTCTCGACCAATATTGACCCTTTAATACTAAGATGTAGCCCAAGCATTAATCCTTTGCCACGTACTTCTTTAACTATTGTTGGGTGCTTAAGCATCAATTTCGTTAGCTCATCTTTAAAGTAATTTCCCATTTCTTCAACTTTTTGAATTAAACCATACCTGAGATATTCCAATACTACTATTCCACAAGAACAGGCAACAGCATTGCCACCATAAGTTGTACCATGACTACCTAGACCCCATACCTCAACTATTCTATTCATTGTCAAAATTGCCCCCAAAGGTAATCCACCGCCAAGTGCTTTGGCAACAATAACAATGTCGGGTCTAACATCAAAATGTTCGAAAGCAAATAACTTTCCTGTCCTACCCAAACCAGATTGTATTTCATCAGCTAATATTAAAAAATTGTATTTATTCCTCAATTGTTTAATTTCATTAATAAAGTTGGGGCTTGCCTCGATTATTCCGCCTTCCCCTTGAATAAATTCAAGAACAATGGCAGAAGTATTTTCATTAATATGCTTTTCTAACTGTTCAATATTATTGTGTTCGATAATTTTAATACCTTCCAAAAAAGGTTCCATACCCTGTTTATAGAGTGGTTTATCCATCAATGATAATGCGGCATAAGTCCTACCATGAAATCCGCCAGTAAAAGAAATTATCTCATTTTTATTATTCAAGTTTCCCCATCGCCTAATCAATTTAACTGCACCTTCGATTGCTTCAGTGCCAGAATTTGAGAAAAATACTTTTTCATACCCACTCATTTCTATTAACTTTTCAGCTAATTTGATTTGTGGTTCTTGATAGAAATAATTCGAAATGTGCATATATTTAATCAGTTGATTTGTTGCTGAT
>JBBISM010000089.1:7934-10096 GCA_037441245.1 Ignavibacteria bacterium
CGAATGCCCAAGAGTATTTACAGCAATACCTGATAAAAAATCGAGGTATATGTTCCCATTAATGTCATATATATAGCACCCTTCTGCCTTATCTACAACAATTGGTAATCTCTTATATACTTGAAAAATGTATTCCTTTTCGCTATTTATATATGCTTCTCTGATATTATCCATAAAGAATCAAATAGTTTATTTATAACAAACGATGAATGACATACGAAACAACCCCCCAAACTTCGAAGTGCATTTCTGTAGTTATTTCGATTGGCTCGAAATTTCTATTTTCGGGTAAGAGATAAATTTTATTCCTATCTTGATGAATTCTTTTTACTGTCAATTCACCATCAATAACAGCGATAACTACATTGCCTTCTTTGGGTATTAGTGAACGATCAACAACAAGTATATCCCCCGAGTGAATACCAGCATCAATCATTGAATCACCAGTAACCCGAACAAAAAATGTTGCTGCTGGATTTTTAATAAGGTGATCATTCAGATCCAATTTATTTTCAAGATAATCATCTGCGGGGGAAGGAAACCCCGCAGATACTGATTCCAGAAATAAAGGTAATTCAATCCGTTCTGATATATGAGGCTTAAAAACCCGACCTACAATCAGTTTATCTTCTCCAGCTTTTGTCTTTCTTCTCGGCATAATTAGTTTCCAATGATAAACGGTGGAGCTTTAGAATCGCCTAATATAATAAATTTTGAATTCGGAGAATTTGCTAATTCTTTTTGCACTTTAATTAATTCGAATTGAAGAATTTTGGGTGTTAGCCCCTCATTTACAATCCTTTGAGCATCTGCTACACCTTTTGCTTCGACGCGTTTTCTTTCTGCTTCTCGCTCTTCTTTTTGCAACACAAATTCCATACGTTGAGCTTCTTGCACTGCGGTTATCTTTCTTTCGATGCTCTCTTTTACAGATTTTGGAAGGTCAATTTTTCTAATTAAGACTTGCTCCAAAATAAATCCCTTATTACTCAATGTATCTAATATATTAGACCTTACTGCATTTTCAAATTCTTGACGCTTTTCAGCAAATAGTTCGACAGCTTCGAACATCGAAGCACTATTTCTTACTCCAGTTCTTGCTATTGGCCTAACTATTACGTTTTCGTAGTCCAAACCAATTTTCTTAAAAATTGAAGGGGCTTGGATAGGATTGACTCGATAAAGAATAGTTAAATCAATAACTACCTCAAGACCATCTTTGCTTAATACTCTCGGGGCATCGTCGCTTACTCTTTGACCTTCTTCAAGAGATGAAGACATTGTGTAATTTCTCGTTCTGATAGAGAACTGCTTAATATCTATTAATGGATTAACAATATTTAAGCCTTCATATAAAACCTGCTCCTGCACTTGTCCAAAAAGGACTTGCACACCGACGTGGCCTGCATCAATTTGCCTGATGGCTGTAGTCAAAATACCTATTGCCATTATTACAATACCACCCGTAACGATTAACGATTTGTATCTCCCCAAAGGACTACGAGTTTTAGAAGCTGTTAAACCGATAATTAATACAATAATGCCAAGAAAAATAATTCCCATTTTTTGACTCCTGCAAAGTTTGACAAAAATAAATTATTGAACTAATTTAAACGTAATTTAAGGATTTTTTTGATTGTATTTATTATACAAATAGAATATGACGATTAACCAGGAATGACCATTAGTTATATAACTTGAAAACTATCTATCCAGCAATTTTTACCTGATTTAACTATTTTGTCTAATCAAGCCAGCCGATTTCAGTTGTTCAAAGTATTCATTATTATCAAAAAATGTCACCTCTCCTTTTGTCGGTGGTTCAAATACCGCTTCAACATTCAGTGCTTGACATTCATTTGCTTTAAATCCCTTTTGACCAACAGTGAAAATTAAATTGCCAAGCTCATCAACAAGATCAAATTCATTAACGTATAGACCACTATTAAACAGCATTTCAGACCAAAGCATAGTATAAAATGCGTGTTTATTTAAACCATAATATCCAAAAAAGAAAGGTTGATTAAAATATTCGCTCCGCAATTCTTCGGGGTGATTTATTTTGCGTTTTGGTCTAATTATCTCAACCGAAGAATCTAATTTAATATCATCTACTCGGATTACTTTTCTTATGGCTTTTTCAAGCTCTTGTAAGAAATTAT
>JBBISM010000090.1:0-10068 GCA_037441245.1 Ignavibacteria bacterium
AAAAAATGGCCAAAATGTTCACCTTGCTTCAAAACTAACTGGGTATGATATTGATCTTGTTAAAGAAGGCGGAGAAGACATAGATCTCGAAGAATTTAAAGAAGAGTTCGGTCATTTCCTGTTAAGTGAACTTGAAAAAATTAGTATAACTACAGCCCGCGAATTTCTAGAGGCTGACCCAGCAAAAATCCTTGAAATTGAAACAATGACAAAAGATTTATTACTCGAATTACGAAAAATCATTTTGATGGAGTTTGATGAGCAAGAATCAGAGGAAATGCTCGAATTAATTAATAGCATCGGAAATGTACCCTAAATTATAAAGAAGAAAACAAGTTAATAACCATATATGTCAACAGAAACAAAAATAAAATTATTTAAAATTGCATCCGAAATCAATATCGGCAAGGATGCTATTGTAGATTTTCTTGTATTAAAGGGTTTTCAAATTGAAAACAAACCAACAGCGACACTAAATTCAGAAATGCTCGATGCTATTTATGAGAAATTCAAAAAAGAAAAAAAAGCTGCTGAAAAACAACGAGAGAAAATTCAAAAGCATAAAATCATTAGAAAACCAAGTGAAAAAGAATTAATCGAAGCAAAATCACAACTTTCAACTGGAACTCAATTAGTAGAGGCAATTGTTGAAGACACTCCTCCAGCCCATTTGCCACAAATAATCGAAAAAGAAACCGTTGAAGCAGATGAAACTCAAGTTTTAGAAAAAGAAGTTGAAACTGAATTAGAAATTAAAGAAGCCGGAAGAGAAGCTATATCAGATAAAATTGAAGCACCCCAAATTACAGAGCAAACCAAAGATTTTAAAGACAAAAAAGCCAAATCAAGCCCGAGCGAAAAAATACATTTAGATACCGAACTCGAAAAAACAATCGAAACTTTAAGCGATGACCAAGTTATGCAGTATGAATTTGGCGAAGTTATTGAAACCGAATCAAAAGAACAAAAGATCCAAAGTACTGAAGATGAAAGTATTGATTTAATACCCACACACAAGAGGCTAAAGATAGTTGGAAGAATTGATTTAGATAAAGATAAAAAGCAAAAAGATAGGGGCAAACCCAGTGGTAAAATTTTCGATAAAAAGGAAACAAGAGTTGAAATAAAAGAACCAGTTGACCAACCAGTTAGTATAAAGAAGAAAGTGAAAGGCTTAACAGATGAACCATTAGATATTGACCAAATTAAGATTGATGAGAAAAGAAAAAGGAAAAGAAAAAAACACATTAGAGAAGCAATTAAGCCAGAAGAGGTTACTAAAGCAATAAAGAAAACTATTGCTGATATGGAAGATCATCATGTTGCCACTAGAACTAAAAAACGCCTCAAAAAGAAACAAGAAAGAGAAGAAAGAGAATTAAAACTACAACAAGACAAAGAAAAAGAAGCTGGAATATTAGAATTGACAGAATTTGTAACGACGAGTGATTTAGGAAATTTAATGGGAGTATCTCCTAATGATATAATCCTTAAATGTATCCAATTGGGTTTGTATGTAACGATTAATCAACGACTTGATAAAGAAACAATAATAATCATTGCTGATGATTACGGTTATGATGTTGAGTTTGTTGAACAAGAAATTCTCCCACTCAGCGAAGATTATCAAGATGAGCAAGAAACACTTCAGCCCAGACCACCAATAGTTACCATTATGGGTCATGTTGATCACGGCAAAACTTCACTTTTGGATTATATACGACATACTAATGTTGTTGCCGGCGAGGCGGGTGGTATTACCCAGCATATAGGCGCCTATATGGTTACATTAGCAGATGATAAATCAATCACATTTTTAGATACACCAGGTCATGAGGCATTTACTGCAATGAGAGCCAGGGGTGCTCAAGTAACGGATATAGTAGTTCTTGTTGTAGCTGCTGATGATAGTGTAATGCCTCAAACTCTCGAAGCAATCAGTCACGCATTAGCTGCCAATGTCCCTATAATAGTAGCCATGAATAAAATTGATAAACCCGATGCCCGCCCTGATCGCATAAAACAACAGCTTGCTGACCATAATATATTAATCGAAGAATGGGGTGGAAAATATCAATACGTTGAAATTTCAGCAAAATTTGGGAAAAACATTGATTTACTATTAGAAAAAATATTACTTGAGGCGGAATTGCTCGATCTCAAAGCAAATCCCAATAGAAAAGCTATTGGAACAATCATCGAATCGAATATGTCTAAGGGGCTTGGCACAATAAGTACAGTTATAGTACAAAAGGGAACACTCAGAATTGGTGATCCTTTTGTTGCTGGTGCTTATTGTGGACGAGTAAGAGCAATGTTCGATGAAAGGAACAATCGAGTCGAATATGCATCGCCCAGTACCCCGGTTAGTGTTATTGGTTTTGATGGTTTGCCCGAAGCTGGTGATTTATTAGTAATTGTTAGTTCAGATTCTGAAGCCAAAACAATTGCCAATCAAAGGCAACAATTAAGAAGAGAACAAGAACTGAGACAGTTAAAGCATTTAACACTTGATGAAATTTCGAGGCAGATCCAACTAGGTGGCATAAAAGAATTAAAACTCATTGTCAAAGGTGATGTGATGGGTTCTGTAGAAGCGCTAAGAGATTCGTTGATAAGGTTGTCTCGAGATGAAGTACGAGTAGTTCTTTTGCATTACGGCGTTGGGTCAATTAATGAATCAGATATAATGCTTGCAAAGGCATCTGGTGCAGTGATAATTGGATTTCAAGTTTCTCCAACTCCCAAATCTAGAAAACTAGCTGAAAAAGAAGCTATTGATATAAGACAATATGATATTATTTACGATTGCATTAATGAAATTGAATTAGCACTTGAAGGACTACTTTCTCCAGAAATTAAAGAAGAAATCACATCAACCGTCGAGATTAGAAAAGTCTTCAAAATAAGTAAAATGGGAAATATTGCCGGTTGCTATGTATTAAGCGGTAAGATTAGCAGGAATGATAGGATTAGAGTTCTACGTGATGGATTGCCTGTATTCACAGGTACTTTATCATCATTGAAAAGAAATAAAGAGGATGCTAAAGAAGTTGACCAGGGGTACGAATGCGGAATACAGATCAATGGTTTTAATGATATTAAAGAAGGCGATATCATAGAAGGATTCAAAACCGTCGAGATTAAAAGGAAGTTTGATTAATTCTGGAGTAGTAATGTCAATTAGATCTGAAAAAGTTGCCAGCCTAATAAAAAGAATAATCAGTAAACCTATAAATGACATTGCACGAGAAACTGAAGCAGGAATCACAACAGTAACTTCAGTTAATATGTCTGCCGATTTGCAAATTGCAAAAATATACATAAGTTCTTATGGCGGTAAAATCAGCCCACCCGAATTTATCACAATTTTAGAAACTCGTCGAAGTGAATTGAGGTTTTATTTAGGAGCTAATGTCCGATTGCGTTTTACCCCCGAATTACGATTCTTTATTGATGACGCATTAGATCAAATGGAACATATACAAAAGCTATTGGATTCAATAAATCAAAATAAGCAAAATTAATTATTCCCCAATGATATTTGATATTCACAAATTAGATGAATTCGATGAATGGATAAGGATAGCTCATTCTGATGGTGCCATTGCATTGATTGATAAAGAGAGTGGGTGGACGTCTTTTGATGTAGTGGCTAAGTTAAGGAATATTACAAAGATAAATAAAGTGGGGCATTCGGGTACTTTAGATCCGCTCGCCACAGGTCTATTGCTCATTTTTTTTGGTCATTACACAAAGAAAGTATCTGATTACCAAAATTTAGATAAAGCATATAGTGGGTTGATTAAATTAGGAGCGATTACCGACACAGATGATGCAGAGAGTGAAGAAAAAAATCTTTGTAGGTTTGAGAGAATTACAAATGAAGATTTACACAAAGCAAAAAACAAGTTTATCGGGGAAATTATACAAAAACCACCTTTATACTCAGCAAAAAAAGTTAATGGGAAAAGGCAATATCAACTTGCAAGAAAGGGTGAAATTAGCGAAGTAAGGGCTGTTGATGTTGAGATTTTTACCTTTAAGATAATAAAGATTGAATTGCCATATATTGAGTTTTATATAGAATGTTCAAAAGGGACATATATTAGATCTATTGCACGAGATTTTGGTGAATTGCTTGGGGTTGGTGGGTACTTATATGAATTGCGAAGAAATAAAATCGGTCATTTTTGCGTTGATAATGCTTTAACTATTACAAAGTTCAGCGAATTGTTTAAACAATTATCAGACAAACATATATGAATATTTACAAAACTATCGGAGAGGTCAGATTTAACTTTCGCTCGATTTTAACAGTCGGTACATTTGATGGATTGCATAAAGGTCATAAACTAATTATTGAACGACTAATAGAGATAAGCACCGATGAACATCTGAGAAATTTTGTCATTACATTCGATCCTCACCCTCGATTAGTAATACAAAATGCCCATAGGGAACCCATTTATTTATTAACAACGATTGAAGAACGAATACAGATGTTCGAAGAATTAGGTGTTGAGAATGTTCTCATAATACATTTTACACATAACTTTTCCCAAACACCGCCAGAGAGATTTATCTATGATTATTTAGTAACAGGGATAGGAATGAGGAAAATCTTAACTGGTTACGACCATAGTTTTGGTAGAAATAGAGGCGGTGATTTCGAATTTTTGCAGAGTATCTCACAAAAAATTGGTTTTGAAGTTGAACGTGTTTCTCCATTTATGCATAAAGAGACTCCTATTTCAAGTACAAAAATTAGAGAGGCTTTGAAAAATAGTCTATTAGAAGACGCGAATGTAATGCTCGGATATAATTATTTATTAACGGGATTTGTTGTTAAAGGCGATGGACGAGGAAAAATCTTAGGATTTCCAACGGCAAACATTGTACCAACCGATCCAAATAAATTAATTCCAGCACGCGGTGTTTACTTGGTATCGGTAACAATTGACGATAATCGGTATTATGGAATGATGAACATCGGTTTCAGACCGACATTCGATCATAGTGGAAAAAAATATATAGAAGTACATTTTTTCGATTATTCTGATGACTGTTACGGGAAAGTAATAAAAGTTGAATTTATTAAGTATTTGAGGCAAGAACAGAAATTCGAAAGTATAGAAGAATTAAAAAATCAATTAGAAAAAGATAAAACAATATGCTTATCAATCATAAAAGAAATTTTATAATCTCCCGATAAATAGTTATATTTGTATTTTAATCTAGATTTGGATGTAATATTCATTTTTGGAGTTATTAATGATAACTAAAGAACAAAAAGCCGAAATAGTGGCTAAATACGGCAATAGCCCTCAGGATACTGGCAAAGCAGAAGTACAAATAGCATTGTTAACGTTTAGAATTAATGACCTTACCCATCACCTTGAAAATCACAAAAAAGATAATCATAGTCGAAGGGGTTTAATTAAATTGGTTAGTAAAAGACGAAAATTACTTGATTTTCTCGCTGCGAAAGATATTATGAGGTATAGAGAAATAATCAAAGCACTTTCAATAAGAAAATAAATAATCTTCAAAAGAATTAAATTTTTTTGAAACATCTATAACCTATAAATTAATTTTAAGATGAGCAAAAACGAAGTATCCATCAATATTGATGGCAAGGATTATTACCTTGAAACTGGAAGATTAGCAAAGTTTGCTGATGGTTCAGTAATGTTCAGATGCGGAGAAACAATGGTATTAATAACCGTTGTCGCAGAAAAAGAAGCCTTGCCAGAAGTAGATTTTGCGCCTTTACAAGTCGAATATCGTGAAAAATCAGCATCTGCTGGGAAGTTTCCAGGAGGATTTCTAAAACGTGAGGGTAGGCCTTCAGAAAAAGAAATATTAGTTTCAAGACTTATTGATAGACCTATCAGACCATTGATTCCAAAATATTGGCATTTCGAAACACAATTAATAGCAACAGTTTATTCCGCCGAACCTAATGTTGAACCAGATATATTAGCTGCAACTGGTGCATCCGCTGCGTTGATGATTTCTGATATTCCTTTTAATGGTCCCGTATCAGAAGTTAAAGTGGGGAGAATAAATGGTGAGTTCATAATAAATCCCTCTTTTGAAATGCTTAAGTCATCTGATATTGATATAACTGTTGCTGGCACTGATTCATCCATAATAATGGTCGAAGGGGAAAGCAAAGAAATTACGGAAGAAGAATTTCTCTCTGCATTAGAATTTGCTCATAATAAAATTAGACAATTAAATTCGTTACAACAAAAACTTGTCGAATTGGCTGGTAAAACAAAACGCGAATTCATTGAAGATAAAGCACATCTCGAAATTGAAGAGTTTGTGATTTCAATAATCGAAAAAGATATAAATGAGTTTATATCAAGAAATACTGTTAAAAAAGAACGTTCAGAATTTAGACATCATATTAAAGATAAAATTTTCGAGCAAGTCTTAAACAAATTTGGAACAGAGGATAAATTTTCCGAAGCATTATTAAAAAAATATACAAATGAAGTTATCGAAAAAATCGAAAAAGAAAAGATGCGTCGTATGATTATCGAGAAAGGCATTAGACTCGATGGACGCTCAACTACAGATATTAGACAAATCAATTGTGAGGTTGGATTATTAGCAAGAACCCATGGTTCTTCATTATTCACAAGAGGCGAAACACAAAGTCTCACATCAGTAACTTTGGGTACAAAACGTGACGAACAGCTTATTGACGGCTTAATGCCTGTTTATACAGAACATTTTATATTGCATTATAATTTCCCTCCATTTAGTACAGGTGAAATAAAGAAATTAGGCGTGGGCAGACGAGAAATTGGACACGGAAATCTTGCATTACGTGCATTGAAACCCCTCATTCCCGACAATACTCAATTCCCTTATACTATAAGAGTAGTATCAGATATACTCGAATCGAATGGTTCATCATCTATGGCAACTGTTTGCGCTGGTAGCTTAGCTTTGTTTGATGCAGGTGTACCAATGACAAAACACGTTGCTGGAATAGCTATGGGATTAATCAAAGAGCAAGATAAAATTGAAATATTGAGCGATATTTTGGGCGATGAGGATCACTTAGGCGATATGGATTTTAAAGTTACTGGCACTTACGATGGAATAACTGCTTGCCAGATGGATATAAAAATAGATGGCTTATCAATAGATATAATGCGGAAAGCACTCGAACAAGCCAAAAATGGTAGAATAAAAATCCTTGATATATTATATCAAGCTATTGATAAACCGCGTCCAGATATTTCTCAATATGCCCCGAGATATACTGCCATCAAAATAGAACCAGAAAATATTGGTGCAGTGATAGGTTCTGGTGGAGAAACAATTAGAGCTATTTGTAGAGAAACTGAAACAGATATAAATATTGATGATGATGGAACAATACTTATAGCGGCTACCTCAAAGGAAAAGAGTGACTTGGCAATGAAAATGATACAAGATGTTGTGCGTAAGCCTGAAGAAGGTGAAGTTTATACTGCTAAAGTCATCGAAATCAAAGAAGGATTAGGAGCAATTGTACAATTTATGACTGGGAAAACAGGTTTACTGCATATTTCACAGATTTCTCGCGAACGAGTCAATAACGTCTCGGATTATTTGAAAGTTGGCGATGAAATAGAGGTTAAATTAGTTGAAATATCGAGGGAAGGCAAATATAGACTCAGTAGAAAAGTATTACTCCCAGGAAGCGATTCAACAGAGGAAGATGATAAATATAATTCAAAACGATATAATAGTAGTAAACCATATCAAAAACATCCACCTAAATCTGGTAGAAGCGATTATAGGAATAAAAGATAAATCTTCAATCTGCCCGTAAACACGGGCATTTTTTTATTGAAGCAATTTATGCTTGTTATCAGAATTCCAGAATTCCTTGATTATCGGAGCTTTAAGATTATATTTAATGATAAAATATGATTTTTATCAGAGGAAACATTTAAACTTAAATCATCGCTCACATCGAAATCGTACAAATGTGCCCCAACATAAGCATCTATAGCCGATAATATATATACTCCACAAATAAAAAAAATACTAATATCTCTGTTATTTCGATATACTTCTTTGTTAAGATTATTCTGAGATTCTAAATCTTTAAAAATTCTATGATTTTGGAACGCATTATAAGTTAGTATTCCTACAGCGGTAGCGAATATTGGTGCTTTCCAATATGATTCCGTATAAATCTGACCGCCACCTGGAAATACTAACGACCAAAATATTGCCATTGTTGGAGATTTGGTCAAATAATTTCTAGTTTCAGGTATAGTATCTTTAACAGGGAAAGATGTGGTTTCTAAATTTTGGTTATTTTGTTCATCTTGTTGTAATGTTGAATTATCTTGCGATTTAGTAGTGTTAACTAATAAGTGCGTAAGAGCAAAGATTATGAGAAATATTAATTTCACTGGATTCAATTCTAATATACTGCTATTGCTTCAATTTCGATTAAAACATCTTTTGGTAATCTTTGGACTTCATAAGTAGCTCGGGCAGGTTTACTATTATAAAAATACTCATTATATACTTTATTCATTTCAACAAAGTTATTCATATCCTTTAATAGAACTGTAGTTTTGATTACATTATTAAGATTAAGCCCTTGGCTGATAAGAATATTTTCAATATTTTTAATAGCTTGTACTGTTTGTTCCGATATATTATTACCGACAATATTACTGCTATTATCAATTGGAATTTGCCCTGAAATAAACAATAATTCCCCTGATACCTTTATTGCTTGCGAATATGGTCCTATAGGTTTTGGTGCGTTTTCTGTGAATATAATAGTTTTCATTTATTAAGTTTTATTGTTCAACAACTTCTTGCCTAGCAAAGCAGAGCCAATTATACCAGTATTATTCGAAAAACGAGCTTTTATTATTTTAGCTTGTTTTGCAATCGTAGGTAAAGCCCTTATTATGATTGTTTCAATTGCCTTTCTGTAAAATATATTATTAACTTTAGAGATACCACCACCAACAATCACGTATGGGATACCCAATAAATTCATTGCTGAGCTTAAGCCGATGCCGAAGTATTTCCCAGCTTTTGACAAAGCTTCTAATGCTTCGCATTCATTTGCATCAGCAAACTCGGAAATATCACTGACATCTATATCTTCATCAATTTCAATGTTGTTGATAGATTCACTCACTACTTCCTTGAATAATCTTATGATTCCTTGACGTCCAATGAAATATTCGAGTGTGCCTGTTTGATAGTTTTCGTGTTCTTTTTCGATGTTAAAATCAATTATCGTATGACCGATTTCACCAGCACTGCCATTATATCCTCTGAAAATTTCTCGATTATTTATAATCGCACCACCAACTCCTGTTCCCAGAGTAACATAAATAAAAGAATTCAGTTTTTTCCCTGTTCCCAATTCTAATTCTGTTATTGCGGCTGCATTGGCATCGTTATCTATTGCAAATGGCATATTGTGTTTCAATAGAATTCTTTCAAAGAGGTTCACATTATTCAATAGTGGGATATTAGGGGAAATGATAACTTTGCCATTATTGACAATTCCCGGAACTCCGATTCCTACAGATTCAATTTTTGGATATAGATACTCTAATTCTGAGATTTTGCTATTAAGTTTATTTATGATTTCGTCTATTGATTTGTTTGGTAGTGGGATGGTTGAGTTGTAAATTATCTTATATTGATTGTTTAATATTCCAAATTTGATTGAAGTACCACCGATATCTATTCCCAAATACATATAAAATATAAAATAATAATTATAAACTGTGCAAAAATATCATTATAATTAATATTTATGTTCGTTTTTTTCTAATGCATTAATTAGACTGCTTGTTTTGAGTCCATTTGGATGCTTAACTAACACAAAATGAAACTTCGAACCATTTCCAAGTTCGCTTTCAGCCCAAATCTTACCATTGTTTATTTCAATAAATTCTTTGCAGAGTATTAATCCCAAGCCAGTGCCTCTTTCTCTCATAGTTCCTTGTGTTGTAAATTGCACATCAATTCTGAAAAGCTGATTTAAATCATCTTCTTTAATACCGATGCCAT
>JBBISM010000091.1:0-245 GCA_037441245.1 Ignavibacteria bacterium
GTATAAGTAGTATTCTCGGCTGTTCCCCAAGTAGGAAGTCCAGCTGATGTTTTTAGCACTTGTCCGTTAGTTCCAGCAGGCAATCTAACCCAATCTGTTCCATCGTAATACATTAAATCGCCGTTCTGATTGCCAGTCAAATTAATGTGATTGCCACTTATAGCATTGTCATTAATCGTTAATACCCCAGCGTTAGATATTGTGCCCGCTCCCGTAATCGTCTGCCCAGTTGGTTGGTTCGAAGC
>JBBISM010000091.1:256-10061 GCA_037441245.1 Ignavibacteria bacterium
AATTTGACCATCGGATAAGGAAGGTAAATCAGATACAGCCAAATTTCCTGTTGAAAGAACGCCCGAAGAATTTGATTTAACAAATCCAGAGCTTGTAAATTTCCCAATAATCACATCACCCGTATTACCAGCGACGCTAAGATTGAGATTGTATGTTCCAATATCAATTGATGTATTCTGATTTAATGTTCCGCCCAATGTAACATCATTTGAAGTGCGTGTTAAAGCGTTATTAAACGTTAGAGGACTTTCCCCAGATGATGATATTGTAATCGAACCAGGAGCATTCGTAATATTAATTTGAGAACCCGCCGTTAGTGTATTCAATGTATATCCAGTCCCATCGCCAATTAATAATTGTCCGTTACCTGGAGTAGCACTAAGATTTGTGCCCCCTTTGTCAATTGTCAAAACACCGCTAACTTCGGCAGTTGCTAAATCAACATTATCAGTAGTTGAACCACTGCCAACAAAGCGATTGGCAGTAATCTGACCAGTACCCGATGGAGTAAGAGATGCTCCATCTCCAACGACCATAGCAGCTGTTGTATTTGTTCCACTCGAAATATCAGCAAACGTGAAACCGGTTGCTATAATCCCAAGCCAACTTGCACCAGTATAGAATTCAAACCTGTTGTTGTCAGTGTTGTAAATAAGTAAACCAGGTGGTATTGGGCCTGGTATATTATTTCGCTGAGAAGTATTCATTCGAGGTGCTAAAAAACCTCTCGGTGCGGATAATGCATCAATGCTTAGCTCTAATACTGCCGAATTGCTTGGGCTGGTCGTACCTATCCCAACATTCTCAGATTGAGCTAATAAATTTTGCTTCGGTGCAATGAAAAATATGGTCAAGAATATTGTAAAAACAATGAAGCCGCCAAAATTTTTAAACACCATTTTTTTGATAATTTTGTAAGTTTTGCCCATAATCATTTAGCCTCCAAGGCTTATTTATATTTCGTATTTAATTGCAAATATTATATTTCAAATATATTTATATATCAAAATGAAATAATTCAGTAATACTACTGGTTTTTGACAATATATGAAAAATTTTTCAAATATTAAAATATTTTTATTTATTAAATAGTGGTAATGAAAATAAAAAATGTAAAAAAAATAATTCTCCCATATAAATGACTAATATTATTCACTTTTTAGTAAATCTATTTTAACAACTGCATATCTAACCAGTGAAGCTGTATTTTTTACTCCTAATTTTTTCATAATATTGTATCTGTGAGATTCAACAGTTCTCACGCTAAGATTCAATTTCTCAGCTATTTCTGGGCTGGTTTTACCCAGTGCAACAAGGTCAAGAATTTCTTGTTCCCTTTTAGTTATTATAATATTAGTATCAATACCAATTTTATCGGCAGAATATTTTTTTTGTAAAGTATTAACAATAGATTTGCTTAGAACTCTTTCACCTTTATAAATCCTTCTTAAAGCATCAATAAGTTCCTTAGCTCCGATAGATTTGGAAAGATATCCATCAGCTCCAGCTGATAGTGCATCGTCAATATGTTTGAAATCTTCAAAGGCAGTCAGCATAGCAACAAAAATGTATGATAATTCAGCTTTAATAATCTTTGCCGCTTCTATACCATTCATTCTCGGCATCATAATATCTAAAAGAGCAATATCTGGTTTATGATATTTTACAAGTTCGACTGCATCAAACCCATCGCTTGCTTCATCTATGATATGTATATCTTTATCCACCGAAAGCAAGCGTTTTATGCCTGCTCTAACGACTTCGTGGTCATCAGCAATTACTATTTTTATTTCTGGCTTTGCAAAATTGATCATAAATCAAAATAAATCAGCATTTAAAGAATAAAATGAAATATTACTCGAAATTCATATTTTCGTTTTATCAAAAATTAGACCAAACATTTTTATAGAGACGATAACCAGATAAATGGATTGGCATCACTCGGCATTCGCCAATCTGCTCGTGGCGATAGACCAACTGTACCGACTTTCACTCCGTCTGTCATACAGGAGCGTTTGAACTGACTTTCAAAAAATCTCTCAAAAAATAATTTAAGGTATCGTTTTAATTGGGTATTACCATACTTGCTCTTAAATGCAATTTGTGCAAGAAATAATAATTTTTCGGGTGTGAAATTGAAGCGGAAGAAATAATATAGGAAAAAGTCGTGCAATTCATAAGGACCAATTATCTCCTCGGTTAACTGCATTTGTTTATTCTTATCCTTCAAAGGCTTTAATTCAGGAGAAATTGGTGTTTTAATTATATCTATAAGTATGAGGTTTTTTGTTCCTTCGAATTCAGTTTCAGCCACCCATTCAACTAAAAATTTGACCAAAGTTTTTGGTATCCCGGCATTTACATTGTACATCGAAATATGATCACCGCCGTAAGTACTCCATCCAAGGGCAATCTCAGATAAATCGCCAGTACCGATGGCTATGGCATTATATTCATTGGCTAAATCAAATAATATCTGTGTCCGCTCTCGTGCTTGAGCATTTTCATAGGTTACGGATTTCTTATTCTTAATTCCTAAATCTTGAAGATGTTTCTCTACAGCTACATTTATCGGAATTGAAATTAAATCAACTCCCAGCTCTTTTGCAAATTTTGAAGCATTATTTTTTGTTCGAATTGATGTACCTTCGCCTGGCATAGTTAAAGCAATTAGGTTTTTCAGTGGCAATCCTAATCGTAATAGAGCTTTGTAGCAGACCAATAAAGCTAAAGTAGAATCAAGGCCACCAGATATACCAATCACCAATTTTTCGATGCCTGTAAACTTCAATCTTTTGATTAGCCCATTTATCTGTATTTCAAATATTTCCTTGCAGATTGCATTACGCTTATTTTTATCATCAGGCACAAATGGATGTTTTCTATAAGCTCGATGAAATTTTGTGGTTAATTTTGATTTCAAATCAAATTCAATTAAGCGATAATTCTTCAATGGTGAGCTATTTCGGAAACTTGAGTTTTTCCGTCTTTCTGCCTGTAATCTATCAATATCAATATCAGAAAATATAGTTTCACTTTCTCGATTGAATCTATTATTTGAATTCAGAAGTAGCCCATTTTCGGCTATTAGCAAAGCTCCTGAATATACTGTATCTGTAGTAGATTCTCCGAAACCTGATGAACTATATACATAGCCTGCTATACATCTGGCAGATTGAGAATTTACCAAAGAATTCCTATATTCAGATTTACCAAGCAGTTCATTACTTGCAGAAAGATTACAAAGTACATTCGCACCAGCTAAAGCCGATGAAGAACTTGGGGGGATGACAGCCCATAAATCCTCACAAATTTCAATGCCAAATATTGCTTCACTTCCTGAAATATCTTTGAATAATAAATCTGCACCGAAAGGAACTATTTGATTATAAATTCTAGTATCGTCATTTATTCTATCAAATTCAGAAGCAAACCAGCGCGATTCGTAATATTCACTAGAATTACAAAGATATGTTTTCGGCACAATTCCCAAAATCATACCTTTCGAGATAACTATTGCACAATTGAAAATTCTACCCATATTCTCGATAGGCGCACCAACTATAACTGTGGCACCATATTGACCTGTAGATTTTTGTATTTCAGTAATCCCAGCTAATGTTTCCTCCAGTAGTTTCCTTTGAAAAAATAAATCTCCACAACTATAGGATGTAAGGCAAAGTTCAGGGAAAACAGTAAAAAAGCAGTCATTATCGGCAGAAATTTTGATTTGTTCGATTATAGATTTAACATTGAAGGGAATATTAGCAACTTCTAAAACGGGTGTAGAAGAGCCAACTCGAATGAATCCATATATTTTCAGATTATACTTCAATTTCTATTTGATATCAGCGGTTCATCAATTTTAACAACTGTATTTCGTAAATTTCTTTTTATATTGTATTTTTCATCTTCATTTATCGGATTTCCGCTCAAATTTAGTATTATCAAATTCATTGAATTGTTTAGTGCATTGGGTAAACTCCTTAATTGATTGTCATTGATGAACATAATTTCTAATTTATTCAGGTTATCTATTCTATCGGGAATCTGTCTAATGCTATTTTGACTCAAATTAATCAATTCCAAACTCTGTAAATTTCTAATTTGTTGAGGAATTTCTGAAAATAGATTATTGTTTAAATCGAGGACCTTGATTTCAGTTAAATTCGATAGTGAGTTTGGCAATTTTTTTAGTTTATTATGACCCGCAATTAGAACCTGAAGTTTAGTTAAATTACCAATGTTGAGCGGTAAGTCTGTTAATTCATTATTAAAGATTTGCAGCTCTTGCAAGTTCTGTAAATGTGTAATTGATTCTGGTAATGAATTCAATTTATTGTTGTGAAGATATAATTCTTGTAATTTAGTTAACACGCCAATTTCATTTGGTAGATTCTCTATTTTATTAAACTCTGATTGCAAAACTATGAGATTACTCAATTTACCGATACTTTTTGGTAATGTGTGCAAATTGTTTGAGCTAATATTTAATTTTTGTAACGATTTTAAATTTCCTATACTTTCTGGCAGCTCTTCCAATTCATTACCTTGTGCAATCAACCATTCTAAAGATTTGAAATTGCCGATTTCGTCTGGAAGACTTTTTAATTTATTATAGGAGATATTTAGCAATTTAAGATTTGGCAACCGTTTAATTTTTTTAAAAGTGTCTTCAAAATCAAGTGATATAATCCCAGTTAAATTAAGATATTCGAGCTTAGTTAACTTGTGTATTGATTCAGGTAAGGTTTTTAAATGATTACTATATATGAGAAGCTCTTTTAAATTTTGAATTTCGGTTATTGCTTCAGGAATACTTTGCAAGTTACATATTGACAATTCCAGCACCTCAAGTTTGGGCAATTTAGCCAATTTTTTTAGTGCTTCGGAAAAATCCATTTTGAAATTTCCATCAAAATAGACTTCTTGTAAATTGACTAATTTGTGTAAATTATCTGGTAAGGACTTTAAGCTATTCTCCTCTAATATTAATTGACGCAATTTCTTTAAATTTCCAAAATTTTCAGGTAAATATTCTAATTTATTAAATCTCAAGCTCAAATAAATAAGATTCGGAAGTTCTGTGATGCTATGAGGCAATTGCTTCAGTAAATTATCGCTTAACGATAAAAACCTTAATTTTGATAATTTGTTGAACTTATCCGGTATGTATTCAATCCTGTTAGATTCAGCATACAAATCCTCGAGATTTATTAGTTCAAAAACAACATCAGGTAATTTTGATATTCTATTTGATGAAATTTCTAAAGTTCGTAAATTTTTTAAATCTGAAAGTGTAGGAGGTAAATCTCTCAACTTATTGTCTCTTAAGTTAAGAACTTCGAGATTTTGAAGCAAACCAATCGAAGCTGGCAAACTATCAAGTCCTAAGCCAGATAAATCTAATTTACGAATATCCAATGGTGTTTTTAGTGCCTCGTCTAATTTGGGAATCTTTGTTTCTCTTATTGTTTCAATATGTATTTCACGGGGGGCATTTAGGAAATAATATAATAGGAAACATCCCAACCCGAGAATGATGATTGAAATTATCCCGTATAATGTTTTCATTTATTTGTCCTTGTTCTTTTGCATTAACCTATTAGTCGTATTAAAAATATTAGTATTTTGTAATATTATAAGTTTGAAAGTTTTTTTTCTATATATACGTTCTATTCAATTTTCATTCCAAATTATTTTTGAATAAATAAAAAAACTGCCAAAATAATTGGCAGCCTTTTGTTTTTAATTTTATTTTTATTTTATTGTTAACGAATAACAGGAATATTAGTTGTTATTTTATCTCCAGAAGATGAAGTCATATTTAACAAATATATTCCTGGCACTAAATCCGCAGTGTAAATATTAAATTGATAGTAACTATCATTTTGATATTCACCATCAATAATTGTTTTTACAAGTCTGCCCATTGAATCAAATAATTTAATGCTAACTATACCAGCCGATTTTAAATTATAAATTACAGAAGTTAATTCATCTGCTGGTAGAGGATAAACCCTGATATCAAAATTATAAGAATTTAGATCATCATTTTCTACAGAAAGAGTATAATCTTTGTTTTGTGGATCATATTCCGCCCAAGGTAAATCCCATCTTTCAGCAACATTAGGGCTAAAAGCACCTCGATAATTAACTGGTTTGAAGAATGGATCCTGTAAAAGTGGATCATCAAAAGACGCTGTTTGTAAATATGGTGCGTTCGGTAATGGTAATGGATTGAAGTCTAATCCAATACCAAAAGCATTAGTAATCGAAGCTGATTCGGGAGAACGCCTGTTGAAAACATTATTGAATGATGAAGTATAAATCCAATTAACATCAAAGCCTGTTCCATCAACTCGCAAATCTACACCTTTGATACCATGGAAATCTAAATTTTTTAACTTTATTGAATCACGAGTTGCAGCACCTTGCGTGCCTCCACCTAACAATTCAATACCTCGGGGCCAACCAACAAATACAGTATTAAATATTGATGTTCGGGCATTTCTTCTAATTTGAGCACCAGCCCCATAATATCTATTAAAATTAGTACCAGAAGTCCAGCTTGTATCTAAGACAGGACCGATTGCGGTAATATTAGAGAACACAGGACGCGTCAGAGGTTGATTATATGAACCACTTGCATCATTATCCATTTCGAAGGCCTGGCTTGTTGAAACATCAGCTCTTTGTGCCCATCTTTGAGATAAACCGAACTGAACTCTTCCGCTCCACCCATTATCACCATCAAAATCATCATCAAGAGTTCCAACTGCTATTAGATATCTTGAGCCAGCAGTACCACCGAACCATTCATAAGCATCGTCATTAGCATAACTAACCATAATATGACTAAAAATAGTTTTTCTACCTACACCTCCCATTGTTAACGAATTCAACTCTTGATTAGGCGCAGCAGCAATTCCAGCAAATTCAATCCTAGCGTATTCAATGACACCACTACTATCATTATCATCGGGATTTGTTTTGCCACCAAACCAGCCTCTAACTCTATTGGCATCGGCTATTCCACCTTCAAGTGCAGCTTCCCCTCCAGGATGATTTGTAGAAGCTTTACCACAAATCAGCAAACCACCCCAATCGCCTCCTCTTCTTTGTCCAGGAGGAGCTGAGCTTGTCATAATAATCGGTTTTTCTTTAGTTCCTTTGGCATAAATTTTTCCGCCTCGATTTATACAAATTGCCGAATTTTCACCAACAGTGTCTCCAATAATAACTGTACCTGGTTCAATAGCTAATACGCCTCCATCATCAATGAATACATATCCATCAAGTGCATAGATCTTTTTACTACTTAATTGTACTCTGGATGTTATTGGTGTTCTCAATACTGAGTCAGCCTTTGTTGCCTCGGGCCGTTCAATTGTAAATGGTCCATCTGTGACATCGCTAACCGCCTCATTTTTTGTTCCGTCTGGGTTTAATAATACCATTCTTAAATAACCTGTAGTTGTTTTAATAGCAGGCACTCTAAATCCACCAAGAAATCTTCCTCTTCTTGCACCACTATCCAATACATTTGATGCTCCTGTTAAATCAGTCCAGGGACCATCAGGCGATATCCCGAATTGGAATGCCCATCGGGCACGATAAGTATCGCTAAGCGTCGTATCCCATACAATATCTTCAGAAGTTCCTGCGCGGAAGACATCACCACCATTTGGTCTTATCAGTCTTACTGCTGTTGGCTGAGAGTAAGCGTAGACATTTAAAAAAATAAACAAAGCTAGTGCTAAATACTTCATAGAAGCTCCTATAAAATTGTGAAAAATAATATGTTAAAAAGGAATTATTTTAGTATATATGACATTCCTAATGAAATTGTTGTTCCATTTATATTTGAAAGAGTTAATTTATCTGATTGTTTCCAAACCAATGCTTGATTTAATAAATCCTTAACTGCTAGTTTGACTTCTAAACCATTGGTAAAAGGTTGAATTATTGACAAGTCAATTATATCGCGGGGCATCTCATAAATATGTGGATCGCTTACATTTTGATAAATTCCTTGTTGTGCTACCTGGATTATCTTTTTGCCATAAGTATTATAACCAATATTTACTGATGTGTTCCAATCTGGATGTCTATAGAATAAACCGACATTAACTGTATAGGGTGATTGCCCCCACATTGGTCTATGGTCATCAGTTCCTTCGCCACCCTGAAGAACTCTTAAATCTGAATATATCAATGCTAAATTTATATTAAATGCAAAATTTGATAAAATGGGACTTATGAAACCGAGATTTTTCCTGACTTCAACTTCTAAACCGTAATTTAATGCTGTACCTTCTGCATTAGCAAAGGTTCTTGTTAATTCGCTCTGTTGAGGAAAAATTGTCTCTTCAATTGCATTTGTGAAGGTTTTGTAGAATAAACTGAACGAGACAACTTCACCTGGGTTTGGGAATAATTCGTATCTGATATCATAATTTTGAATTAAAGCTCGAACTAAATTTGGATTGCCTTGAATTAATGATGCCTGTAGGTAATCATAAAAAGCAAATGGAGCAAATTCTCTTAAAGATGGACGAGCAAGAGTCTGCCCCGCTGAAAATCTTAAGTTTGATATATTTGTAATCTTTGTAATCAAATTAAATGATGGCAACCAATCATCAGACTGACGATTTATCTCGACTGGTTGATCATTAATTAAATGGCTATTTAATTTTTGAACACTCGATTCGAATCTTGCACCACCTATGAATCTAAAATCAATTCCAAAAAGAGTGAATAGATAATCAACCATCAAATATGTTGCGATTAAATCTTCATCAGCTTCATAAGAATCGCTAAGTCTCGAATCCTCTGCAATTCTGAATCCATCTTTGATACGGAAATTCTCGCTTGCAAAAATTCTTTCTGGATGCTTGTAATCATGCAATAACACTTCAATTTCAGGTGCTAATTCATACGGTCTTGTAATTGTTAAAGAGCGAGCATTAAAACTTCTATCTCGTTTCTCATACAGGAAACCAGTTTTAATCTTAAAGCTTTCAAATGGTATCAATAGATTAACAATTGCATTATCAACTCTATCATTAAGTGCTGAATAAAAGCGACCAGCCCTTGTTCCATCACCCTGCTGCGTTACCAAGATTTCTGGTGTATAGGGAAAATCTGGGTCGTCAATGATATATGCTAATTGACGAGCAAACCGCAAGCGTCGAAGATCTGGTTCATCTCTTTCAGAAATTGAATACCCTAAACTCCAATCAAGAAGTGATTTTGAGAGGAATTTAAGCGTATGCTCGCCACCTAATTGCGTTGAAAAAAGAGTCTTTTGAAGGTATTGATAAGCATAATTTCTATAGTCTAAATATTGGTAACCTACATCCTGACCAGCCAATTCGATTATATCATCATCTGTTGATACATTGAATACATTTTTGAAGTTAAGTGATGTATGATCAGAGATTTTATATGCAAAATTTAATAAACCTCCCCAATTTACTGATGATGTAGCTTTTGTACCCGACGAATAAAATAAAGTATCGAATGAAGCTAAATAACCATTTCGAATAAGATTGCTAAGCGAATAACTATTTCTGTAATTTACAGATGCGCTCAAACCGAAATCATTTTCGAAAAGTTGGAATTTGTTAGTCAATGATAAACCGATACTTCGATTATCAAGCAAGCCTATTGTCTTGGGTATCCGTTCCCAATTCTTGCTATTGAAAGAGCGCATCATTTTTTCATATTCTTCTGCGGCACCAGTTTCATCAAAGGGATCATTTGCTCGTCTCAATAAATCATTTAAATCGCGTCTATTAC
>JBBISM010000092.1:0-9926 GCA_037441245.1 Ignavibacteria bacterium
TGACAAATGAAAATACATACGAAGTGGATAATGAGCATGACATTATTGAGTGGATGAATAATAATTATGGCGATTGATTGTATAGCTAGAAATTGATAATCAGATTCCCAATCAAATGAGAATCTGATAATTTAATAAATTGCATTAATTTTTGGGGAGAATTTATGAATTTTTTCAAATTAAAAATATTATTTTTCTTAATAAGTCTTCAGTTTTTTTCAATATTATATAATAGCAAATCCAGCCAACTAGAATTTGTTTTTTTAACTGCTGCAACAAAGTGTAATATCTGTACCATTAATGCTCTAAATTTCACTATCAAACAATTAAATGAATCATTTTCATCTCCAAAGATAAAGGTATATGTTACTAAAGTGTTAAAACCAATGATGAAAAAACATAAATATCCATCAAATGTTGAGATTCTTGATGCATCATTATGTAAAAATTATAAAAATGAGACAAACATAGTTTTAATAAGAGATAAAGAAGGGTTAATATTGACATCTCTGGATGATTTCCAGAGGAAATCAATTTTACAGCTACTAAAAAGTTCTTCATTGATATATATTGATACATTGATTAATTTATCAATTTGTGTTGATAATATCGAGGACAAAATTTCCCAGATATCAGACATATCTACTTATAATGGTTCTTTAGATAATTATCAAAATAGTAAAGCATTTTTAGATAGAAATCTTAATATGATATTTATATTAGATACAGCTAAAAAAGAAATAATTAAAGAAATATCATTGCCTGATACACTAACTTTTTATTATTTAGTAAATCCAAAAAATAGAGATAGGGAAAAGGATTTCAAGGAATTTGTAGAATCAGGGATTTCAACAGCTTTTTGGGGCAAAATTTTTTCCTTTACCGATTCCACACTTGATATTCTTGCATCAGTAATATCAGATTCAAAAATTTATTTTGATTATGACGATACTGTAAAAGATACTGTTAAGTTTATCGAATATATAAAATCGTTTGTTAGATTTAACTATAATGTTTATAATGATAAAGTATCAAATATTAGAAATTTTGGAGATAAAATATATGAATATGTTTCACCAAATCTAAACCAAAACAAGATATTTTATTTTTCGTATGATTTTTTAGTATATGGTGGAGCTTTTTCGGTTGATTCAAACGAAAAAATAAAATCTATTACAATCATTGAATCAATTAATCTGAATAATGGCGTAATAGAGCATTATTTACCAATTTCTAAATTTCTAGAATATTCAAACTTAGAGAGATTTGACAGTAGTGAGGAGGAGCAATTTCCATTAATTTTAGCGACAGAAGATAGGATTCTAGTTAATTTAGCTAGTACGAGCTTAATCCTGATTGACCATAATAGTAAATTGATAAAAAAAATGGAAATTCCTGAATATCTTAAAGTAGAGAGAAATATAGATAAGTTTAATGATTTATTATCTAATTGCAATGAAACAATTCTTAATAAAGAATATAGATTTCGAAGAAATATTTATAAAATATCAGGCGGTTTTATATATATTATCAAATTAACTTCAAATTCTCATGTTCCTTATATTTGGGATTATATTATTATAGGCATATATGATGATAAAGGGAATTTAATAGAGAATAAAATTGTTAATTTTAAAAATATTGGAAAAATCAAAAGTTTACGTCTAGTGAATGCCAATAATGGAAATTTATCTTTTATCGCTATTCTCAACGATAAACAAATTATTAAATTCAACTTAAAATTGAAGGGGTGAAAATTTTATTAATCAATCAAATAATTCGAGGTAATAATATGAAAACTTTAGCTTTTATTGTGTTATTCTTTGCTTCGAACTTGCTTTCCGGCAGGGTTCAATGGGTGTATAGAAATCTGGATCCTAATTACTTCTTTAGCAAAGTGAAATTTATTGATTCACAAACGGGTTTTTTAATTGATATTTTTACATTTCTTAAAACTACAAATGGCGGTGAAGATTGGGAAAAAAAGATAAAAGTGCCAGTGGGTCAAAATTCCTTAACAAAATTTGAGATATTTAGCGATGGGAGTGGATTATTGATATTTGCCAATGGTGAATATTGGAAAACCTATGATTATGGCGAAACCTGGAGTAAATATACTTTGCCAATACCTGATTATTTCCATTATTTATTTGCTCTCGATGCAAATAGATTCTGGCTTATGTCTCAGACCAAAAACATAATCTTATATACAACAAATGGCGGTGATAACTGGGATTCAACATTGATAAATTATTTTGATAATTTCTCTTATATAACAGCAATTTTTTTTATTGACAGTCTGAAAGGGTTTATTACTACTGATAAAGGATTTATACTTCAAACAAATGATGGAGGAAAAAATTGGATTCAAAAAGATATTGGTCTTGATAAATTTTTAAATACAATTTATTTCTACAATAATTATCTTGGATGGGTAGGTGGTTTTGATGGCACTATCTCGCGTACTATTGACGCTGGTGAAAATTGGCTGAAAATATCTTTCCCAGTAGATGAGGCAATACATAAAATATTTTTTTTAAATGATAAAGAAGGCTGGGTTTTTACCATTGTAGGTTCTGGTTTTAATTCTTATTCCAAAATTTATTATACCTCTGATGGTGGTTCAAATTGGTCTTTGCAGCTTGAAGATACAACTAGAATTTTTACGGGAATTTCATTCATTGGCTCAAAAGGGTGGATTTGTGGCTTTTATGGGGGTTTGCTGTTTACGGATTTAGAAACATCTATCGAAAACGACACAAAGGCAATGATTGAGCAGGAACGCGTTTATTTATATTCAGATAAAAAATCATTTCCAAATCCAACCTCAGGTTATGTTAAATGTAAAGTATTATGGAATAGTTATAATGGGGCTTATCGCATTGAAGATGCTAAAATTGAAGTTTACAGTGTTTTCGGTAATAAAATTATCGCTCCTGAAATCAATATAGAGAATATTCAAACGTTTGAAGCTAATATTGTTTTAAATTGCAATGTTTTTGTGCCAGGTTTGTATTTTATACATATCACCCTTAACAACGAAAGTATTGCAATTCCAATTGTTGTAACCGACTGAATTTTGAATTCTTCGGTCTGAATTATTACCTTAGTTTCAATTCTTTTCAATATCATAAGAAAGCTTTCGTCTAAATTTGAAATTTTTGAAAATTAGGGTAATTCATAATGAAAACAATACTATTGATTATTGTTGCACTATTCATTTCAATTGATGCTTCTGCAGATGCAAGAATTTATGGCAAATTATTCGGATATGATAGCAAACCGATGATACTTGCCGATATAATCGTTACTAACGTCGCAAATAGAAGAGATGTGAATTTTTATCAAACCAAACCAGATGGTAGTTTTAATTTCAAGTTAGCCCCGAACGGAAGTTATAATATAGTTTTTGCGGGTGTGAACCATCAAAATTTTGAATTATCGCTTTTTACATTTGATAAAGAAGAAAATATCGAGCTAAATATTCAGTTATCTCCATATAAAATTGATAGAGAAATTGATGAGCTTTATGTAATTGGCTCATTCAATGCTTTTAGCTTTGACGAAGGTTTGATTGAGATGCAAAAGCATAGTGA
The DNA here is from genome assembly GCA_037441245.1 of Ignavibacteria bacterium. Taxonomy (GTDB): domain Bacteria; phylum Bacteroidota; class Ignavibacteria; order Kapaibacteriales; family UBA2268; genus CALHGZ01. The sequence continues at coordinate 3,597 of JBBISM010000092.1, forward strand.
TGGCACATTTAGCGCCGAAGTTCCAAATGGAAGCGATACACTTTACTATCAAATTCTCGGAGCAATCACTCAACCTGTATTGCGTTCCATAAATGGCACAATGTCTGATGCTTATGTTTATGATGGTGGCGGGGATTATCGCTCGGTTTTATATATATCTGAAAAGAAAGTTAAAATCATTTTCGACCCTGCTAAAATGGCTTTCCCAGATACTCCACCAGTAATAGCTTCTCCAAGTGAGAAGTTCAGAAATTATTTGAATTTAAAATCTGAAATTGATAGTATTTCAGGAATTTTCTGGTCTAAGGCACTTCGAGATGAATTTAATGATGATAATGATTATAAAAATGCTTTGAATAATATATTCGCAACCTTAGAGAATTATTATAACGAATATGAAGACTCTAGAATTAGGGTATTTATGCTAGATAAATATATTGCTTTTTCTCAAATTGCAAATAAGAATATTCATAACGTAAATGTCAAATTCATAACAAAATTGTTCAACCTTATAACACCTCAATCAGCTTTTTGGTCGAACTTTCCCCATCATACTTTGACAATTTTAAGATATGATGCTTCAGACAATACAAAACAATATGTTCAGCGTATTATTGATGAAAATCCAGATAAAAATGCGGTTCGTCACATCCAACATTATTTAATTGCAATGGATTTGATAAATAATTATAACAACAGAGAAAAAATAGCAAATATCCTGAAAGATTTGAATGAGCCAGAGTTAAGCATATTTAATGCTCTTTATCATATCGAGCATTCTGATGACACATTAACTTTTCGTGCATTGTACAAATATCTTATAGAGAAGTATCCTGATACCTGGTCTGGCCAAAGAGCAAGGTTTCAATGGGACGAAAATAGGAATATCCAAGTAAATAAAATGGTTCCAGATTTCAAATTGGCATCAATAGATAATGAAAATGTGATATATTCACCAACAACACTGAAAGGAAAATACGTACTAATTGACTTATGGGCGACTTGGTGCGGTCCTTGCATTGGTGAACTTCCTCATCTCGAGAGTGTCTATAATAAATATAAAGTAAAAAATCTTGAAATTTTGAGTATTTCATTTGATAGGTCTCCAGAAATCGTAAAGAAATATAGAGAAGGCAAGTGGAAAATGCCTTGGCTTCACGCCTTTGCCGATGGTGCTTTCGAAGGGGAAATCGGTAAAAAATTTGAAGTGGTCGGCATTCCAAGACCTATACTGATTGATCCCCAAGGTAAGATTATTGCTATAGAGACTGAACTTCGCGGAAAGCAGTTAGAAGAAACATTAAAGAAATTAATTAAGTAATTAGAATAATGGAATTTATTCAAGCTCTGGATTTGTGGCTTTTTCATTTTTTTAATTCGACAATTGCAAATTCCATTTTTGATAAATTGATGCCGTTTATTACAGAGCAAAAGAATTGGAACCTTGTTTATGTTTTTCTTATCGGCTGGCTTTTATGGAAAGGCGGTGCTAAAGGAAGAATTTGTGCATTTGCTTTGCTGATTGGCGTCGGAATATCGAATGAAATTAGTAGTCATTTTCTTAAAAATCTTATTGAACGCCCTCGACCCTGTCATTCACTTGAAAATATAAGATTGCTTGTTGATTGTGGACCGGGCAAATCCTTTCCTTCCTCGCATGCTGTCAATAATTTCGTTATGGCTGGTGTGTTATCACATTTTTATTATGAGTACAAAATTATTCTCTATATTTTGGCGTCAATGGTTGCTTTCTCTCGTGTTTATGTAGGCGTTCATTATCCGTTAGATGCAATCGGTGGAGCGATAATCGGATTGTTTTTAGCAAGTATTTATATCTTTATATTAAAACCAGTTAGATTAAAGTTTGAATTGAAAAGTAAATTAAATTTTTAATCTGACTGCGAATAAGTATAAATGAAAATTTTTTTTCTTGAATAATATTTTCTAATTTTGGAAAATAACGAAATGAAAATATGGAAAATGTCATTAAAATATTTAAGGCTCTTGGAGATTACAATAGATTAAGAATTATCAAAATGCTTGAAAATGGGGAATTGTGCGTGTGCGAGATTACTGATATTCTTAGTTTGTCTATTTCAAGCGTTTCTAAACATCTCAGCATTTTGAGCAATGCCAATCTGATTAAGAGCAGGAAAAAGGGTAAATGGGTTTATTACAGATTAAATGAAGGAGAGCTTCCAGAAATACAAAACATGTTGGGTCTTACTAAGCTATTATGTAGTAATGATATTATTATTCAGCAAGATTTATCGAAAATAAAAAATAAATTTTACAAATTATGTAATTAATGGAGGATAATATGACTGACGATATCAAAAATCACATCAAAGATAAATATTCTGAAATTGCTCTTAAATCGTTGAATCAATCAGTTGGCTGTTGTAATAGTGATGATAAATCTTGTTATTCCTTGATGGCAGACGAATACAAAAATATTGAAGGTTACGTGTCCGAAGCTGACCTAGGGCTGGGGTGCGGTCTACCAACTGAATATGCAAATATTAAAAAAGGCAATATTGTTGTTGACCTCGGCTCTGGTGCTGGTAATGATGCATTTATAGCATCAAAATTAGTAGGGGATTCAGGACGAGTTATTGGTATTGACTTTAGTGATGAAATGATGAAGAAAGCCCAAGAAAATGCGGTAAAGTATAATATTCAAAATGTTGAGTTTATATATGACGAAATTGAAAAATCCCACTTTCCGATTTATCGGTTGATGTAGTTATTAGTAATTGTGTCCTTAATTTAGTGCCTAACAAAATACTCGCATATTCAGAAATCTTTCGAATATTAAAATCAGGTGGACATTTTTGTATTTCTGATATTGTTTTGAATGGGCATTTACCCGATAAGCTTAAACAAATCGCAGAATTATATGCTGGATGCGTTGCCGGTGCTTTGCAAATTGATGATTATATTGAGATTATCAACAAATCTGGTTTCAAGAACGTCCAAATTTTAAAGAAAAAACCTATCTTTATCCCAGATGATTTGTTGTCTAATTATCTTTCCGAGGAAGAGATAAATGAATTTCGAGCTTCTAAATCCCAAATAATTAGTATCACCGTTAATGGAACAAAATAAAATGGCTAATGTTACAAAAAGACTATCAATTATTGACCGATACTTAACATTATGGATATTTTTAACAATGTTTATCGGTGTATTGGTTGGATATTTATTTCCCGATGTTGTGCACTTTTGGAATAAATTTCAAATTGATACAACAAATATTCCGATAGCTTTTGGACTTATTTTAATGATGTATCCGCCTCTTGCCAAAGTGAGATACGAAAAATTACCCATTGTCTTTAAAAATTTGAAATTATTGAGCTTATCTCTTATTCAAAATTGGATTGTCGGACCTATAGTAATGTTTTTCGCAGCGATAATTTTTTTGCACAATTATCCAGAGCTAATGACTGGCGTGATACTCGTTGGATTGGCTCGGTGTATTGCTATGGTGCTTGTCTGGAATGATTTAGCTGATGGTGATAGAGAATTAGCTGCTGGGCTTGTTGCTTTCAATGCAATTTTTCAGGTATTCTTTTATTCAATTTATGCCTATATTTTTCTGACATATTTACCGCCTTTATTTGGGATCGAAGGGGCTATTGCAGAATTTTCAATAATAGATATTGCTATAACAGTGTTGATTTATCTTGGAATTCCATTTTTTGCAGGATTATTATCCTCGCGGATTATTAGAAAATCCAAAGGTGAGCAATGGTATTTCAAAAAATTTATTCCTAAAATTGCTCTGCTGACTCCTATAGCTTTATTATTTACCATTTTTGTAATGTTCTCTTTGAGAGGAGAAAAAATTATTGAATTACCAATAGATGTTCTGCGGGTCTCCATTCCTTATGTATTCTATTTTTCTTTTATGTTCTTTTTAACATTTTTTATAGCTAAATGGATTGGAAGTTCATATGAGAAGTCTACGACTTTAGCATTTACGGCTGGTAGCAATGATTTCGAGCTTGCAATAGCTGTTGCTGTCGCTGTATTTGGCATCCATTCTTCTGAAGCATTTGCTACTGTTATCGGACCATTGATTGAAGTACCTATTTTGATAATTCTTGTTAATGTGGCTCTGTTTTTCAGGAAAAAGTTCAGCTTTAAAACTGAGTAATTGGATAAAGGCATCACCGAACAATAATCAGAAAGGGGCTGTCTCATAATAGAAAATTTTGGTATAAATGGTCAGACGAGGACGTCTGACCTACCATTAATTTCAAGGATTTAGTAGAACAGACATTCTTGTCTGTCCAAAAGATAATGACTTTTGAGACAGCCCTTTAAAACATTTAATTTGTATTGCAATGACCTCCACCGCAACATCCTGATGATTTATTGCTTTTTGCATTTGCGAAATTATCAATCGGGATAAAATTCAAATTATCATTAGAATGATGCGATGACTTGCCACATCCGCATACCATCGAATCGGGATTATCCTCATCGAGAAGAAAATATTCTTTCTCCTTACCGCATCTATCACAGGTTTTAACATATTTTATCATAAGTTTCTCCATAATAGGTTATTAAAATTTAGTCAAATATAATAATTATTTTAATTAATACAAAATTTCTCTCGAATTTTTTCTTTTTAAAATATTTTTTTTATTAAGCATACTTATGCTAAATTAGAATGTTGAATTAAATAGCAAAGCAAAATGACAAAGGTTGAAAATTTTAGTGATATTGAACTTCGGCAATTAGCAGATAAGTTTAAGATACTATCTGAGGCATCAAGATTGAAGATTTTGCGCTCATTATTTGTTGGCGAAAAATGTGTTACAGAAATTGTGAAAGATACTGGTATGATGCAGGCAAATGTATCCAAACAGTTAGGAATGCTACAAAATGGTGGAATTCTCAAGTGCAGACAAGTGGGATTGCAACGTTTTTATAGTCTCACTGATGATACTATAATAAAAATCTGTAAAATTCTTTGCCAGCATTAGTTTAGAAATGAAACTCAAATTCATTGATATCATAGCTTATCCTTTTAGAATTATATTAATCCCATTATCAACAGTTCTGTTTTCAATTTATGCGATTTTTTTATTCATATTGAAGGCAAAGGATAAACACTATTATAGATTAATACGCCAATGGGCTATAAGTATAGTATTTATAAGCGGTACCAAAATCAAGATAACCGGCAAGGAATATCTCTCAGCTGACGAATCATATATATTTGTTTCGAACCATACCAGTTTGTATGACATCCCCATAATGATAACTGCTCTGAATTATAATCTTCGAATTATTTACAAAAAAGAACTTCAAAAAGTTCCTATATTCGGATGGGGATTATCAAAAACTCCATATATAGCAATTGAGCGTGAAGACCCAAGAAAAGCAATGGAAAGCTTAAATAACGCACTCCAGGCAATACAAACTGGCGATTCTGTAATAGTCTATCCCGAAGGAACTCGCTCGAGGAGTGGGAAAATTAATGCTTTCAAAAGGGGTGCATTTCTTTTGGCAGCCAGAGCAGGCAAACCAATAGTTCCCATAACAATAATTGGCTCGTGGGAGATAATCCCCAACGGGAAAAAAATTATTAGAAGCAAAGAGATTCAATTCATTATTCATAAGCCAGTAGAGAGCCAGGATTATACAAAACAATCGGAAAAACAATTGATGGATGCAATTCATAAGATTATTGCAAGCCCTCTTATTGAGACTCAAAATATTTTGACTAAATAAACTAAAAGTGTTATTTTTGTATTTTGAGCTTGGTCAGGTAGCTCAGTTGGTAGAGCAGTGGACTGAAAATCCACGTGTCGGCGGTTCAATTCCGTCCCTGACCACTTTTTTTCTCTCTGAACCAACTTTCAAACCCAGTAAACGCTTCTTTGAACACCTCTCATAAATTTGTTTTTTGCTCCAACATTTATCTTTGAAACTATTTTCATTGGTAGTTAATAGTTCTTCTTTTGTACCTTCAGTTATTTGAAGGCCACCAATCTCAGCCATTATTCTATCAATTACGGACTTTTTTGATTCAATATTTGAATTAATAACGGCCGATTCTTCACCTAAAGTAAATATACCTTTTATATCATTACTTGGATTAAAATTATTATTAACGAAGTCTTTATTGTAAACCAATGTTCCAATTTTATTATCGTGAAACCATTCAATAGATGATTTGAGTGTGATAATTTCATCAGCAATTAGTTTTGATATAGTTGTTTTTCCACTACCATTCGACCCAAAAACAAAATTAAAGGTATTCAAGTTATCAAAAGTTTGACCTGATTCGTCAAAACTTGCTATATCTCGGATTTG
>JBBISM010000093.1:0-318 GCA_037441245.1 Ignavibacteria bacterium
TCATGAACAAGAGATTGTACAGAAGAAAAAATAGGGGTTGCTTTTTTTACTTTTTTCATTTCAGTTTCTTATTAAAGTTAGAAATTTTTCTGCCTTGGCGATGTCCGTTGGCTCTTGGCTCGCTATGCGAATTATTTCGCCCAGTTTCGCCTTTGAAGTCATTGAAGAAAAATAATTCATATCATTTGTAACAAGTTCTTTGCAGTTATTAAGTAGCTGTTCTCTGTCTAATATTGTTTGAAAACCTTGCTTGGGAGTTATTTTAACAAAATCAGTATTTGTTGGCTGTGGATTGAGCGACCAGAAACCTTGAATAAC
>JBBISM010000093.1:334-9907 GCA_037441245.1 Ignavibacteria bacterium
ACTTTTTTAATATAACTGTCAGTTATCGGACTGTTACCCAAAACAACAACTGGTATTTTTGTTGAAGCAATTCCCGAAACGCGAATATTGATAGATTTCCCGATTGCTTTAAGCATGCTGTCGGAACGAAGCAATGATGGATTCCCTTTATGTTGCTTGTAATCGCCTATAAGATTTATTTTATTGGGTTGAGTGAATTTATAATTTGAAACCACACTCATTTTGATTTCAAATAACAACTTGATGTTTTCGGGTTGTTGAATGGTCTTATTATTCGTGCAGAAGGCAAGGTCTGCACTTGATTGTCTGGTAAGTCCCAGTTCTTCACAAACAACACCATTTACAGCAAACAGTCCTAATTTTTCAGCGATTGGTTCAAAAAGTGTCTTGCTCCATTTCTCCGTGAATTGTCCGATAAGCGAATTTCTGCTCTGCAATGTCTGTCCTTCAGCGTCTGCTCCTTTTGGAACATAAGCAAAATAACCGTCTTTAAGATTATAGAAAAGTTGTTCAGGAGAAGCAAAATTTTCTAAAGCTTCCCTATAGAATTGTATTTCGATATGATTATTCCAGAGTTCCAATTTAGGTTCAAATTACTGCTTCAATTAATTCTTTTCTTTTTCAATCAACTACAAAACTTTTAATTCTTCAATATTACTCTATGCACAATAAATTTATCGCTGCTCAAAATTATTACATATGCTCCTGGGGATAAATCTCCTGTTGATTCAATATTATGAAAATTTATCCCGTTCTTGATGTATAAATTGGCTGACTGAAATACAATTTGACCCAACATATTTAGAATTCTTAAATTCGAAAACGTATCGTAATGCGATTCAATAATAATATTTAACCTATTATTAAATGGCACAGGGTTAATCTCAAATCCGATATTCTCCGAATACCGATGATTATCAATTGATGTATTCAACCCGTCGGTAATGAATAATCCATCGCCATAAACCGCAGCTAATGCAGTAAATCCAGCTGAAGTCGTATCCAAATTCGGTATCAAAATCTTATTAACTTCAGCATCATCTGGTAATCCTTGCCGATATTGTTCCCAATATGCTCCAAGATTAGCACTAACAAGAACTCCCATTTTACCACAAGCAGCTGCAATAAATTTCGGATATCGAGGATGCTCGGCAATATCCCAAACAATAGTACCTTCGGCTATTACGGGATGCCAAGTTCTGCCTGTATCCTCACTTCTATAAATCCCTTTGCCATGTACTCGTTTGAATATATCAATAGAATCACATCCTGCATATAGAAGACCAAGATGATGGGATGAAGCTAAAATTGAATGTACTCTTATGTTTTCCAGGCCTTTCTCATTTTTATTCCAAGTTTTCCCACCATCAGTTGAATAAAAAACCCCACTCTCATACAATCCATCGCTTGCAAAGAAAATAAAATCAGGGTTAACTTTTGAAATTGCTAAAGTACGAGATTGCACATTAAGATTTTTTATTCCTATACATTTATTGAAATAATCATTTGTAAAGATTAAATCCCTAACTTCTACAGCCGAAGCATAAAATTCACCGTTTACTGCCTTCATCGGTGCAATGTTCATAATTTTATATTGAGCATCGCAAGTTACATTATCGCTCCAAGTCTCGCCTCCATCAGTTGATTTCAATATACCGCCCCGATTATACTGAGTAACAGCTGAGAAAAGTAAATCTGGATTATCGGGACTTTGCACAATATCAAGAACAGTATAACCATCTAATTTTGCTTCACTCCATATTTTTCCACCATCCTTACTTATTATTAGCCCCTGACCAAAATTATTAAAAGAAATAGTCTGCCGAGAAAAATCTGTTGGGAATGCATTTAACCCTAAAATTATAGTATTTGGGGAACTATCCAATGCTCTAAGAGCAGTGATATAATCAAATTCTAATTCAATTTTCCGCCAAATTTGTGAGAAAGATTCGATTTGCGATAGTGTGAAGAAAACAAATAAGAGCAGAAATTTTGAAATATTTTTTTTGCACATTTTCTTGCCTCAAAATATTAATTTTCAATAGAAATCATAAGCAATTTAAGAAAAAAAACACAATTTGCTCTATGGGTGGACTTTTAACATTAATTGCTAATTACAAAAAAAATATTTTTTGCACAAAATAGACTTATAATAAAATATAAATTGCTTTTCTTGAAATCCTTTAGTAATGAAAATGAATCCTATAGAAGCCCTCGAATTAATAGAAAATGGCGAATCTTCCCAGGTTGAGTTTAAGCGCAAGGTTAATACACCAGAGAAAATTGCCAAAGAAATTTCGGCACTTGCTAATACTAAAGGTGGCTATCTCATCATCGGTGTTGATGACGATGGTTCACTAATCGGTGTAAAAAGCGAAAAGACTGAAATTGGAATTATTGAACTCGCTTGCGAATTTTATATTTTTCCAGTGATTAAACCGAAAATTGAAATTCTCAACATCAATGGTTATGATATTGTAATTATTTCAATTGAAGAAAGCAAAACAAAACCACATACAATCGAAGTAAAAGATGAAAATAATAAAACATTGAAAAGAGCATACATCAGATTTGGCGAAAAGTCCGTTATTGCAAGCAGAGAAATGTATCGGTTGATGAAATACAAACAAAATGACAAAGACTTAACAATAGGAATTGGCAATCACGAAAAACGTCTTTTTGCCTATCTCGAAATCTATCAAAAAGCAACGGTCAATGACTTTTCTAAAATTGCCAATATTTCCAGACGAAGAGCTGAACGGCTTATGATTAGGCTCGTGTATTTTGCAAATTCATAATGAATCAACTTCTGATTATTTCACTCTGACAATAGAATAAAAAAACCCGACACTATAAAGTCGGGTTCTTGATTTTTCTTATTAAGGAAGTCAATTTATTTTGCAATAATTAATTTATGAGCTTCCCTGAATGGACCAGAGTTCATTCGTAAAATGTAAACGCCTGAAGAAAGTTCATTTGAATCAATATCTAAGCGATATACACCAGAATTCAAATACTCATCAACAAGAACTTTTTGGATTGAACCAACTGAATTTATAAGTTCAATCCTTGTATGACCATCGAGAGCTACACCAAACTCAAAACTCGCTATATCTGATACTGGATTGGGAGTTGGCGTGGATAAATTATACATCGTCTTGCTCATCTTAATCAATCTACCACCGAGGAAACAGACATTAGTAAGACGAACTGTAGTGCCAAGTGTATCTCCGACAAAACACTCATCGTGTAAAGGCTTGAAATATATATTTGATTGCTCAACTTCACCAAGATAAATATCAAAATCAAGAGAGAATAATTCGTTATTGAATGGCGTTTGCAACGAACCACTACCTTTGATTTCCAATACACCATCCTTAACTATCGGCAATTCCCAAGTCCAATTGTTCAACCTATTCGTGATAGAATTAGGAGTATTGAGATATCTGACCATATTTTTGTTATAAATTACTTCAAGAGCAATATTAGTAACTATTCTTTTATCTAATGCATCTATTTTTGCATATACGGGAAGCTTATGGAAATAACCTGGTTCCTTTTCAATTTTCTTCTCGGGAGTATAGAGATGAATTATTGAGCCCTCGCCAATTAATTCTACTACAAGCGATTCGTTTATCGAATTTAGGAGGTGCAATTCTGCCCTATATCTTCTTTGTTCTTTTGGGTTAAATAGCACATAAAATTCTTTTTGCCCTCGTGCAGGGACTTCGAAATCCGGTGGAATAGCTGGGGTAAATGCAATGGAATCTTCTCCAATAAAATAGTAATCACTTATATATATCGGAGTTGTACCTGCTGTGTTATATATTTGTACCCCTCTAAATCCAGTTTCGCATAATAACCATTTTCTAAAGTCAACAGGTGTATCAACAGCAATTCCTAATGCATCGCACTTTGCTTCCACAATTTCTTCTACCAGCGGATTCTTATCAGGTCCGGGTGAAGCGTCAGACAATACTCTAATTTGCTCAATTATTGTGCCTGCATTTTTTGGATGAAATCTAACGGGGATAGTTACATCCGATTGCATCTTTACAATGATATCCCTTGGAGCTGTTCCCGTAACCCAGCTATAATGCTGAGTTGGATTTACGAAGTCAATGCTTGAAATATATAAATCCGCTGAAGTGCTACGGTTATCAATAACTAAATATGCTGTGGATTCTTCTCCAGGTCTTGCAGGATTATCGCATATCCATTGCGTTGAAATCCTGGGTAATATACCAGAACCAGTCAATTTGATGGGTATTGGTTTATCCAACACATCAAAAGTTAATAATAAGCGATTTTCGTAATTGAACTCATCTTGCGGAGTAAAAGATAATTGCAAATTAGCTGAACTTTTGCCTAATATTGTTAAATCAATATTTCCAAAAGAAAACTCTGTTATATCTGTTGTTTCGAATTCTACTTTAACTAATTTAGCTGGCAAAGTGCTATTATTTTTAATTACCAATAAAGTATCATTTACAGTTAAAATTCTTCTCCTGCCCCAATCAATATCAGTAACTTCAATATCAGTATCAACACCAAAACCTAAAAGCACGCTTTCGATATATTCACATCCATCAGGTAAATGGAAATTAATGATTGCTTTTCTTTCCCCGTGTGCTTGGGGGACAAATCGAACGATTAACTCTAAGCAACCACCAGGATTGACTGGTAAAGAGCCTGTTATTACTTGCCTTGTTTGCGGGTCTAAAAGTTGGAAATCAGGTGCATTATCACCTTCGACCTTAGGAGAAATCCTAATGATTGTGTTGTTTGTATTTCTGAAAATGCAATTAATTAGTTTCTCGGAATCTTTTCCAACATTCACATTAACAAATTCGATTGGGCTTTCAGGAATACCAGAACAGACACCCCAACCAGTAAGTTGTAAAGTAATTGGTGGAGCGCAAACATCACTAACAACAAATTGGGCTGTCCTTGTGCCCATACTTGTAGGTTGGAAAGAGAATTCCACACTCATTGAGTTACCAGGCATTATGACAGAATCTATTCCTGAAATTACTTTAAAATCATCTGCATTGGCACCAGTTATTTCCGTTTTCTTTATCCAAATAGGTATATTACCGGTATTTCTCAAAATACCTGTAAACACCTTGGTAGTTGACAATCCGATGACGCAATTGCCCAAATCAGCAGTTGCAGGACTAAATTGATACTTCGAGTCTTGTATTGTAAATGAACCATCGCTAATATCTTGGCTCCCTGGTACTTTGCCAAATTTTGTAACGAATACATCATTTTGCCCCTGACTTGTTAAAATATGCTTGCCAAATGTCCTTGTTCCAGTAAATGAACCAGTTTGATAGAGATTTCCATCATTATCTCTTGCTGATGTTGATGAATAATCAGGATAAATCGTCCCATCTCGCTCAATTTTTCGTAACATCATATCTCTATCAAATTCAGCAGTAAAAATTCCTGGATCTGCTTTCGGCAAAGTTTTACCATCAGGGTATTTGATTTCTCCTCTATACTGCCCTCTAACATAAGTAATACCATTTTCGTGCCTTATTCTCAAACCCCAGGCTTCGAATCCAGTATGGAATCCTGTAGCACCAATCAATCCGAGGACAGGTGTACCACCGTTGGGATGATACCTTGCAACAAAGCAATAGGATTTATCTGCTTCCTGCATATAGGGTGTATTCAAATTAAATTCAGTTCCTTTGAAACAAGTCCCTGTAACATAAGCATATCCTTGATCATCAACACAAACACCATTTGCTGAGTCATTATTCATACTTGCCATTCTTTCTACCCAGACTACGTTTCCTTGATTCCCATACTTAGCAATGAAACCATCAGTTCCTCTACGGTTTTCTAATACTTTATCATCAAATCTTGCTTCACCTTCAAATTTTCCGACGACATAGAAATACATGCCATCGGATTGCACAGCAATACTTTTGCCTTCATCGTTTTCTTTTCCGCCAGCTCTTTTAGCCCATAAATACGAATTATTATCAGCAACTTCAGCTTTAATTCTATAGAGCGTACCTTCTTTCGGTGGTTTCCAATTATAAGTGAGGCCAGTTGCTGTGTTTGTAATTGTTGTCCAGGATGAGCCGTTATCGGTGCTATATGAAAGCTTTACTTGAACGGCTGGATCAACTCCATTCCATTCTATTGTAACTATATCGCAAGTTGAGAATATTTCTCCTCCATTGGGTCTTAAAATTATAACTTGAGAAAGGCCACCCACAAGTGTGATTAATGGAGGACAAGGTTCTCCCACGAATATCATAGTAGCTGAGCGATAGTCCTTTGGTGCAGTTTGAGTAAATTGGACTTTAATGGTTCGAGTTTTTCCTGTATCAATTGTAAATGGTGGTAGAGTTCCGCCCCAATCAATTATTTTGAAATTTGTTGTTTCTGGCGGACTAAATGAAACGCCTGTAACGTTTAAAGCAGACCTATCTGGTTTTAATACTATATCCTTTACTACAGCATTAGCTTCTCCTGGATCGGGATCGCCAAAGCTTATATAGTTTTGAACATCCACAGTTGCGATACTATGGGGCGGTGCCATATATTGTTTAAGATGTTTTTGTGCGGGAATTCTTTTAAAGATAAACTCGACGTCTCTAAGGCGGCTTAATTCATCGCAACCAAAAGTACTTGTCCAAGTTAAGTAACAAAATTGCTTGGTCTGGATGTCTAAAGCTATCAATCTATAAATATCAGATAAATCCTTCTTTGTAAATACTGCATAACTTTTGCCTCCTGTCGCACTTGATATATTTGCAAGATTTGATTCCATCGGCAATGTTACTGTTATTGCATAAACTTGTATATTTGCACGCCTCATTGTATTAATGATAGAATCAGTTTTAGGTGAAACTTCTGGACGTCCATCTGTAAGGAAAACTACAATTCTTCTAATATTAACAGGTCGTTGCTGTAGCAACACCGAAGCACCAGCTACATCATCAAGAAAAGGTGGGTCATAAAATGTACCGCCGCTAACGATTATCTTGTTGATAGAATCTATTAATTCCTGACGATTATTTGTAAATGGACATTTTAAAGATACAACTCTACCAAATGTTGTAATAGCTATTCGAGTCTGTCCAACAAATCTTATCGTATTGATAAATGTTATAGCTCCTTCTTTTACCCAATCCCACCGTTTTTGGCCTGAAGCTGAGTCAATTTCATTCATCGAGGAGCTTTGGTCAAGTATTAATAGGATGCTGGCTTCTGGCTCAATTTCTTGACTTTCGCAATTCAATTCCAAATCATTTGGATAAAATGGTGCTTTTCCTCGAACAAGTTCTTTAATAACGAAATCGCTCGCTGATAAATTGGGAAATTCTGTCTCATTCATATCTAATGCTTTAATCCCTACCTTGAGTTTTGGATAGTTCAATGCATCAATTTCGCTCACAGAAAACACTTGAGAAAATACTAATGCTTGGGGTATCAAAAAAATGATTAGAGCTAATATTAGATTTCTTAAAATTAAGTTTTTCATAAATGACCTCATTTTTATTTTTTCCATTTTTTTCTAAAAATTATCACAAATTACTGTATTATATAAACAATTCAAAATCATAAATGTTTCTAAAAAGAGTATATTTTGTAATAGAAAATTTAAATTACTGATGATTCGCTCAATACCAATGTTTTTTGTTCTGCATCTAATTCAGCTGAAATCCCAATTGGCAATATAATTTGCCCTTTCACATGACCGAACGGAATACCCTTTATTACAGGCAATCCAAATTTTTTCAATATGTCATTCAAGACCTGATTAATAGTATATGAACCGCCAGGGAAAAAATGTCGTTTTGTATTAGCCCCCTTAATATAACCAACAACAACTCCGTTACATTTGTCAATTTTCCCAGCTAAAAACAGTTGAGTTAGCATCCTATCTATTTTATAAGGATGCTCTGAAACCTCCTCCAAAAATAAAATGGAATTATCTGTTATTAATTCGTAAGGAGTGCCAAGAGTTGATGTTAGCATAGTCAAATTGCCACCAATTAGCTTACCGCTTGCCTTACCCGGAACTAATACTTCGATACTATTACTTTTTATTGAAATCGGTTCATAGTTAACTTTTAGCAAAAGATTTGTTATAAAATTAACCATAGCACTTTCAAACGTTGAAACTGCTACTGGGCCATGAAAACAAACAAGACCAGTTCTTACATAAATTGCTATCAATAATGCCGTTATATCGCTAAAACCGATAATAACTTTTGGATTTTTCCTTATTTTATCGTAATCCAATAAATTTAATATTCTCATCGAGCCATAACCACCACGCCCACAGAGTATTATACTAACATCGTCTCGTTCGATGAAATGCATAAATTCTTCAGCTCGCTCTTCATCTGGGGCTGAAAAATATTTATAAGCATTAATTTTGTTCTTGATTGTTTTGCCCAATTCAATCTTAAAACCTAAATTTCTCAGTGCTTTCATAGTACTTCTAATCTCCCATTCGCTTGTGGGGCTTGCTGGCGATGTAATAGCAATAATGCTATTCTCCTCTGGTCTTGGGGGTAGGACTCTATCTGGAATATTATGCATAGGAAAGTTATTATCATAAGCTGATTCTTTCGATTTGAGCGAGTCTATGCTCTTGGATAATTCATATAATCCTGGAATCAGTGCTAACGATATAAAATTTCTTCTATCCATACTTTTTTAATTTCAATTTAAATAGGCAATTAGCAAAAATATTACCAATTTGCCAAACAATTTTGAAAATATGTGTTATGCTAAATATTATTTATCGTCTAAATTTGTTAAATTTGTAAATTGGAAAGGTGCAGGAGTGGCTTAACTGGCACGCCTGGAAAGCGTGTGTATCTTAGCGGGTACCGTGGGTTCGAATCCCACCCTTTCCGCAAAATTACCACCCAAAAAAAATATTTTGTTTTTTCAAATATTTTTTATATGTTTGACTTATTAATTATACTTAGCATAGGAGGAGCTGTGAAAAAGTTCATTTTTCTATTCGCATTAATCTCATCATTGCTGATTATCACGAGTTGTGATAATTTTAAACCAGTCAATAACTTCGAGCAAGAGCAAAACGCCAATTTTATTGAAAATCAATATATCGTGGTACTAAAAATAGACCAAAAAAGCGATGCCATTCAATCCAATTTAGAAAAGCAAAGTTTGATAAAGCAATTTATAAATGAATACAAAATACCTTACAGCGAAATTATTGCAATATATGATAAAGCTGTTTTCGGCTTTGCAGCCAAAATTCCATCAGCAACGCTCGATAGAATAAAGCTCGACCCAAGAGTAGATTATATCGAGCAGGATAAATGGATTCATTTAGACCCCGTCGAAGTCATCGAGCACAAAACTCAAGAGGATGAAATATTAAGTCAAACAACCCCTTGGGGCATCACTGCTGTAGGAGGTTACGCTGATGCTTCTAGTATCACTCGTCTTGCTTGGATAATAGATACTGGCATTGACTTATCGCATCCAGACTTAAATATAAATACAAATTTAAGCCGAAGCTTTGTTACGACTGGTAAAGACAGAAATACAGCAAATGACCTAAAC
>JBBISM010000094.1:0-9325 GCA_037441245.1 Ignavibacteria bacterium
GGAAGAGGTAAGAAAGAGGGTATTGAATTAGTTGCTGATCATATAAAACCAAAAGACAAGGGCGGAACAAATGATGTTGAGAATGGACAAACATTATGTACGGAGCATAATTTAATAAAAAAGAATTACTCACAAACCGAAGCAGGAAAAAGATATTTTATCAAAATGTATGAAAAAGCAGTGGTAGAGAACGATGAGCGAATGATTAATTTTTGTAAATGTGTTTTTGGATGTTATGATAATTATGGGATAAACGGACACATACCTCGTCCTAATGGCAAAACATAGGAGATGATTTAGTGTCCTTTCGTCAACAGCGTATAACAAATGGTATCCGCGGCGGGCTATCGCCCTTGCACTTCGTGAAATTGCCCTATCGGGCAACTTCGGATACCCTTAATTCGTTATATACAATGGTAGGACGACTGACAAACAAAATGACCACACATTTCAAAGGAGAGAAATCCGAAAATCTTTAAGAGTAGGCATTAATCAAATTTAGGGGGCAAGAAAGGCAACACGAAAAAAGTAGAAACTAAAACCGAACCACTTATAGTGATAAAAATAAGCGACACATTAGTAAAGCGAGAAGGAGATTACAAACTCGAGAAATTCAGCTTGATTTTATTTGATTTTGACAAGGCAACGATAGATGCCAATAACAAGAATATAGTAGATTATATCAAGAAACGAATACAAACAGATTCTGAAATAGGGATAATAGGTTACACAGATAGGACTGGTTTACCCGAATACAATAAACAACTATCCAAACGCAGAGCGGATGCAACAAAACAAGCATTGAACCGTAGCGATGCAATATCAATAGGATAAGGACAGGAAAAATTGCTATACGACAATGATTTACCCGAAGGCAGATTTTATTGCCGAACAGTAGAAATAATTGTAAAAACAAAAGTAAAATAGACGGTAATTAATCAAAACAAAATACAAGTATCCCTACTTCTGGGGCGCATTTGTTATGGTGGGGGAGTGAGGTATCAATTACGAATTAATAAAAATAAATTAGGGTGAAAGCGAGCTATATACTTACTTGAAATTTAAAATAATCAATCTTTGAAAGAGATTGAAGGGTAGGCTTCCTCTATCAAGGAGATTGAAATTTGAAATATCCTAATTATTTTTTCATTAGAGCTATTTCAAAGCAAACTTCGCCCGATAAAATTCTCTGTTCATCATAGCGATGAAATTAACGGAAATTTCTTTTGGGCATACCGCCTCGCATTCATAAAAATTAGTGCAAGCACCGAATCCTTCTTTGTCCATCTGGCTTATCATAGCTTCAGCGCGCTGTTTTCTTTCGAGTTTACCTTGAGGCAGAAGAGCTAAATGAGAAATCTTAGCTGAAACGAAAAGCATTGCTGAGCCGTTAGGACAAGCAGCTACACAAGCACCACATCCGATACAGGCAGCAGCATCCATAGCTTTATCTGCGTCTTTTTTTGCTACTGGAATTGAATTTGCTTCGGGAGCAGAGCCAGTATTGACAGATACAAAGCCCCCAACTTGTATAATTCTATCAAAAGCACCTCGGTCAACAATCAAATCTTTAACAATTGGAAAAGCTTTAGAGCGAAAAGGCTCGATATATATTGTTTCTCCATCCCTAAACTTTCGCATATGTAATTGGCAGGTAGTGGTGGCTTTTTCTGGTCCGTGAGGTATTCCATTAATTGTCAATGAACATGTACCGCATATACCTTCCCTGCAATCGTGGTCAAAAGCAATTTGTTCTTTCCCTTGAGCGAGAAGTTCTTCGTTTAATACATCCAACATCTCTAAAAAAGACATATCAGGCGAAACATCATTAAGATTATATTCTTCGAAACCTCCCTTTGTATATGCGTTCCTTTGTCTCCATATCATTATTTTTAGTTTCATTATTTGTAGCTCCTTACCGAAAGTTTTACATTTTCGAATTCCAATGGTTCAATATGACGAATTGGTTTATTGCCTTCTCCAGTGTATTCCCAAGCAGCAACGTGGCAGAATCCTTCGTCGTCTCTTTTTGCTTCACCATCTGGGTATTGATGCTCTTCCCTGAAATGTGCTCCGCAAGATTCATCTCTTTCGAGTGCATCCCAAGCCATTAACTCAGCAAATTCAAGGAAATCAGCCACTCTGCAAGCTTTCTCTAATGCAATATTCATATCATCGGATTCGCCAGTAACATTGACATTGCTCCAAAATTCTTCTCGTAATTGAGGAATCTTTTCTATTGCTTCTCTCAACCCTGCATCATTTCTGGACATACCAACCTTATCCCAAATCAACTTACCTAATTCTCTATGATAATGAGTAGGTGTTTGCTTGCCATTAATCGAAAGTAATTTTTTGATTTTTTGAGAAGTTTCCTCCTCAGCTTTTTTAAATTCTTGATGGTCAGTATTAATTTTATCTAATTTAGTAGTTGCAAAATAATGTCCGATAGTATAGGGGATAACAAAATACCCATCAGCCAGTCCTTGCATTAAGGCACTTGCACCGAGTCTATTAGCACCATGGTCAGAGAAATTAGCTTCGCCAAGGACGTGAAGCCCAGGAATAGTGCTCATCAAGTTATAATCCACCCATAATCCGCCCATAGTATAATGTACCGCGGGATATATTTGCATTGGTTCTACGTATGGATCCACTCCCGTAATTCGCTCATACATTTCGAACAAGTTACCATAGCGTTCTTTGATTACATTTATACCCAATCGCGAAATTGCTTCGCTGAAATCTAAATAGACTCCATAACCTGTTGCACTTACCCCACGCCCTTCATCGCATACTTCCTTAGCAGCACGAGAAGATATATCTCTCGGCGATAAATTGCCAAAGCTTGGATACTTGCGTTCAAGATAATAATCCCTTTCTTCTTCGGGTATTTGATTTGGTGGTCGTTTATCGCTTGGATTTTTCGGTACCCAAATTCTTCCGTCATTACGCAATGATTCGGACATTAATGTTAATTTCGATTGATGCTCACCGCTAACAGGTATGCAGGTTGGGTGAATCTGTGTGAAGCAGGGATTAGCAAAGAATGCACCTTTTTTATATGCCCGGTAAGTCGCTGTAACATTGCAAGCAAGTGCATTTGTCGAAAGGAAGAATACATTAGAATAACCCCCAGTAGCAAGGCATACCGCATCACCCCAATGAGATTCGATTTTGCCATTAGTTAAATCACGGGTTATGATTCCACGAGCGATTCCATCAATAACCACTATATCCATCATTTCCTTTCGGACGTGAAGTTTGACTTTTTTCAAGCCCACCTGCCTCGATAGAGCTGAGTAAGCCCCTAATAATAATTGTTGCCCCGTTTGCCCACGAGCATAAAATGTACGGGATACTTGGGCACCCCCAAAAGAACGATTATCAAGATAGCCACCATATTCTCTTGCAAAAGGTACACCTTGGGCAACGCACTGGTCAATTATATTAACGCTTGCTTGTGCTAATCTATAGATATTTGCTTCGCGTGAACGATAATCACCACCTTTAACAGTATCATAAAATAGTCGCCAGATACTATCGCCATCGTTTTGATAATTTTTTGCAGCATTTATTCCCCCTTGAGCTGCAATGCTATGAGCTCGTCGAGCACTATCGTTATATGTAAATGCTTCGACATTATATCCTAATTCAGCAAAGGAAGCTGAAGCTGAAGCACCAGCCAATCCCGTACCTACTACCAGAATCTTATATTTCCTTTTATTAGCAGGATTGATTAATTTCATCTCAAAACGATGTTTATCCCACTTTTCTTGTATCAGTCCGTTCGGTATTTTTGAATCTAATTTCATATTTCACCTCCTACTACTCTGAACATTATTAATGCGGGAATTGATATATATCCCGTTGCTATCAAAAATGATAATACACGGCTTAACAAAATCATAAATTTTGTGAATTTTGGGCCACTGATACCAATAGTTTGAATCATACTCTGAATAGCATGATTTAAATGGAATCCTAATATTATCATCCCAACTATATAAATTATCGAGATTATTGGTTTCCTGAAACCGCTGATTACCATTAGATATGCATCATGTCGCTCGAATAAGACTTTTGCTCCTTGGACTGTTGAGAATTTGCCTCCGTCATAAGTAACTTCTCCTTGAGAATCAGCTATCACATATTCTGCATCTCGTTCATAATATTCCTGATGACCATATATTTCTGGATCAGCAATTCCAATTGTAAAATGTAGTAAATGATAAATTATAAATGTAAAAATCATTATTCCTGACCAAATCATTGTCCGGGATGTTAGTTTTGCACTAACATATTTCCTAAACTTGTAATTTGTTGGCCTTGCCGACATATTTAAAAATTTTAAATATATCGAAGTAATTATATGCAAAACAGCACTAATGATAAGTACAATGCGTATAATCCAGAGTATTTCTCCAAGACTTTGCAGAAAATGGGCATAAGTATTGAATACTTCCCGGCCGATAAATATCTGCAAATTACCTATAAGATGACCGACAATAAACAAGACAAGTATTACACCAGTTATAGACATCACAAATTTGCTCAGGATGGTTGATTTGAGAAAACTAAATATTCCCATAATTGCTTCCAGAATATTTTAACAACTCAGTTAAACATTTGTTAGTGTGTTTAGATATGACAATTTCGGATTTGACTTCTTTTAATTTACCATCATTCATTTAAGACACTCGATAACTTTATATTACAATATTACACTAGCATCAATCATTATCAAAGGAATAACTTACAAAAAACATTCAAATTTATCAAGTATCTAATTGTGGAAAATAATTTTTGGATTTTTGTGTTGTTAAATGATTGAAACTCTTAAATAATCACAATAAGATTATTCTTTTTAATTAGAAAATTGAGTATCAACAATTGTAATCCTACCAGGATAATCAATTCTTCCTATTGGAGTAGTCACCGAAGGTCGAGCATCGAGTTTGAGCTTAGATGTGCTACCGCTTACCCCACCTATAGCAAGTGCTAAATTTATAACATTTTCATAACCCTTATTGCCAAAAAACTCGTATAAGTCCAATCCCATGGTTAGAGGTATTATGGTTGACTGACCAGTTCCTGGTATTTCAATTGGTTTATTAATATTTCCATTTATTGTTTCTGTACCATCTATATAAAGTTTCCAATCAAAGCTGGTCAAGGTTGCTGTTGTTGATTGAGTGCCTGCTTTCCCGTCATTTGGATTTTTTGCTGCAACATTTAATATAAATTCTGTGGGAAATTTCTTGTTTTTAAAAGCATTAGCTAAGTTCAATCCATCAGTAATTGAGAAATCAGAAATCCCTTTTTTATTTGATAATGGTATCGAGGCAAGTTTGAAATCTGTTGCGTTTTCCAATTTGAATTGTAATCTTTGCAGATTTACAAGCGTTTGAGTAATAGATTGGATTTGCTTGCATCCATAGCCAATAACCAAAACATAAAGGATTAATAATGAAACAAAGGATAATTTGAATAATTTCATAATATTATAACACAAATGTTGAACAATTCACATTAAATACCATATTCAGATTTAATTTCGTCATAAGTTTTACCAGTTAGTTTGCCGTCTAAAGAATCTTTTAAAATACTATTCAAAATCTTACAGCGTTTCTTTTCTATAGTAAGATTAGAAAGTAATTTGACTTTAGCAATCAATAGTTTCTCTTCGATTGGTTTGCTTAAAAAATCGTCAGCACCTGCATCAATGGATTTTAGCTGATTTGAGACATCATTGAGAGCAGTTACGATGACGACAGGTATATCCTTGGTATCTTCATTTGATTTCAATCGTTTGACAGTCTCATATCCATCAAGGCGTGGCATCATAACATCTAACACAATGGCATCGGGATGTTTCTCGTCCACATTTTCTAAGCATTCGACTCCATCATAGGCTTCTTTCGCTTCATAACCGTTCGCCTCAAGATATCTTCTCAAAAGCTTAGTTGTTATACGATTATCATCTACTACTAATATGTAGGGCTTATCCATATTGACTCCGCTTATTTTTTACTTTTTGTCATTTTATAGCTTTAAAAAACTTCAATGAACTGAACATAACTAAAATAATTAAATATAATGAATTTTTCATAATTATTGAAAATTTTATATCCAAAAAGAGAAATAATGTATAAATTGAAAAGAAGGGAAAATCGTGGTGTATAAGAAAACACAGTTTAGTTCCTTCAAATTTAATTTTGTTAATGCTAAACTAAAATGGTAATTTTGTACCATTATTATCCACATTGGGAGAATTTCCTTTATAAATGGAATATTACCTATGCCTTATACTTGCATTAATCAGCTTCTTTAGTGCCTTTTTATCTGGATTAGTTCAAAATGTGTCTAATGAAAAAATAATGCACCCTTCAATTGATGCAAAAATCACAGAAACGATCTTAAACTTGAGACAAACAATTGACAAAGGAATCAAT
This sequence comes from Ignavibacteria bacterium, assembly GCA_037441245.1. Lineage (GTDB taxonomy): Bacteria > Bacteroidota > Ignavibacteria > Kapaibacteriales > UBA2268 > CALHGZ01. Next base: position 6,456 of record JBBISM010000094.1, read on the forward strand.
CCATATTTAATTATTAATCTACTATGCTATCTATTGGTTCCTTTCTTACTATTTTTGTATCAAAATCCAATCATTATTCATAATCCAACTTTATTCTTTGTTATCTACTTTTTCTCTATAATTACTTTTCATTTAATATTCTATTCCTTAGGAGCAAGATTTTCGGAAATGTTGATAAAATTTTGGGGTTCAATTATAATATTGATTTATAACGTTTCGTATCCAATAATTCTAATAGCCAACAAACTCTATTCTTTTATTTCAGGAGGTCATTCCGTCGAATCTTCAAGAGAAGAAATAAGCGCCCTAATAGAGTCCTCCCACGAAACCGGTTCTTTGGAAATTGACGAATATAGAATTTTAAAAAATATTATGAAGTTCTCTTCAGTATTAGTATCAGATATTATGACTCCGAGAACTGTTGTATTCAATTGCGAAGCAGATAAAAAAGTGTCCGATGTAATAGATTTACCAGAGATTATGATGTATTCAAGATTTCCAATATGGGATGGCGATTCATTCGATAATGGCGTGATTGGATATGTTTTATCTAAAGACATTTTAGCTGCAGCATTGAGAGGAGAAATCGAAAAAACTTTGAGGGAATTTCGAAGAGACGTATATTTCATACCTGAAAATGCTGAACTCGACAATGCCCTCGAGATATTCTTGCAAAGACGTCAACTTCTATTCGTCGCTGTTGATGAATATGGGGGAGTTGAAGGGTTGCTGACTATGGAAGATGTTATGGAAACAATCCTCGGGGTCGAAATTGTGGACGAAGCTGATAAAATTATTGACCTAAGACTATATGCAAAACAACAACGTGATAAAAGAATTGCCTCAAAAGTCGGCAATCAAACTTTTTAATGGTTTACAAATTAGAGTTGCAAATGTAAAAAAAAATATCGAATTTTGTAATTATCTCGGGGCGTAGCACAGCCCGGTTAGCGCGCCTGCTTTGGGAGCAGGAGGCCGCAGGTTCAAATCCTGCCGCCCCGACATTTAAAATTATAAATTCAAAACCTCTCTTATCTCTTCGTCTGTGTGTAATTTCAGGACTTTTTTAACTAATTTAGTTGCAGATTTATAGGATGTTTTGAGAATTCTGCTTTTTAGCTCAGGCAGAATAGATGGTGCAACGCTAAGTTGATTGATTCCCATACCTACCAGAAGAGTTGTGGCTGATGGATGCCCTGCTAATTCCCCACAGATTGAGACTGGTTTTTTCTTGTTTCGTCCTGCCTGTGCGACCATATATATTTGCTTTAGGACTGATATATGAAATGAATTGTAAAAATTCGAAATGAGTGCATTATTTCTATCTACTGCTAAAGTATATTGAACTAAATCATTTGTCCCAATGCTCATAAAATCAGTAATTTCAGCAAATTTTTCAGCTAATAATACTGCTGATGGTGTTTCTATCATCGCACCGATGGGCATATTATAATCAAAAGAAATACCTTCTGAGGATAGCTTTTTTTTGCAATCTTCTATTATTTGTAACGATTGAGTAAACTCTTCAATGCTTGATACCATCGGAATCATAAACTTGACATTTTTATTTTTCGATGCTTGCAAAACAGCATTTATTTGGGCTTCAAAAATATCTAAATGCAACAATAAAAATTTTATCCCACGCATACCAAGAGCTGGGTTTTCCTCGTGAAATGGTAAGCCTTCTATTCGCTTATCGCCTCCAAAATCGAATGCTCTAATAACAACATTATTTGGATAAGCACGCTGTGCTAATTCACGGTATAGTTTGTATTGGGATTCTGGGGCCGATAAATTATCCAAGCTATCAATATAATTCTCGCTTCGAACAAGTCCAATACCATCAGCTCCATTAAGAAGTGATGTTTCAATTTCTTCTAAATTGTCAACATTAGTATGCAACTCAATCCGAACTTTATCTGTAGTCTCACTTTTTACTTTAGCTAACTCACCAAGTTCCTGCTTATGATATTCTTCCTTATTTTTCTTTTTATAAAATTCATTGAGTTGTTCTTCATTTGGATTTGATATTACCGTTCCAGAATATCCATCAAGAATTACTAAATCACTCGCCGAAATAAGCTCAGTAGCATATTTAACACCAATAACAGCCGGCAAACCAAAATTTCGAGCAAGGATTGATACGTGAGAAGCAATACCCCCAACTTCAGTAATAATGCCAATCAATCCAGCTTCTTTTGCATTGATTAAATCAGCAGTCGTCAAAGAACGAACCACAAGAATTGTATCGGGTTTAATTGAATCAATGATGCTACGGTTGCGAAGTATATCGAACAATCTCTCTTTTAAATGTTCTAATTCGTACCCGCGCTCTTTTAAGATTTTATCCTTTGTTCTTAGAAAATATTGTATTTTTTCCTCGAATTCGGTTATTACAGCACTTTCAACACTATAGCCATTTTCAATTTTTCTAATTAATGCCTCTTTCAGAAGTTCATCGCTAATTATCATCAAATTAGTCTCTAAAATCGAAATCACACTGCTATGCTGATTATTTGTTTTTTGTATTACAGTTTGATATTCATTAACCAAACTTTCGAGTGCCTTTTCTAATCGCCCAATTTCACTGACAATTTTCTCGGAAGTAATCAATTCTGATGGCTCGCTTATTGGATTTGAACTATAAACAATTGCTTGACCCATTGCTAAGCCCAGTGATGAAGGAATGCCTTTAAACACTTTCGATTGGTCAATTATCAAATTAATATCTGATTTTACTTTGAGAAATGGTAAATTGTCCATTATTTTACTTCTCCAAATCCATCATCAAATAGTTTTTGTAATTCATTTAAAGCTTCTTGTTCGTCTTCGCCTTCAATGATTAGCTCTAATCGGCATCCCTGCTCGGC
>JBBISM010000094.1:9335-9658 GCA_037441245.1 Ignavibacteria bacterium
AATGTCATAACTCCAATAATACTTTTGCCATTGATTGCAAATCCGTCCCGATTTAATGTTACATCAGATTTAAATTTCGAAGCAAGTTTTACTAACATCGCAGCTGGCCTAGTATGCAAACCAGCTCTGTTTTTTACTGTAACATATTCTTTTAGCATCAATATTAAAATTTATTATTTCCATTTTTTTACAAAATTAATCAATTATCAGGTAAATATATATTGAACCTATAAATTCTAACTCTATAACAAATTGGCAAGTTTAATTTTTTGATTTATTACCAATTCAATTGCTTCTTTAGTGATAATTCCTTCACGCAATAT
>JBBISM010000095.1:0-9658 GCA_037441245.1 Ignavibacteria bacterium
GTTATCGTAGATATTGACCATCCAGATATCGAGGAATTCATTGAATGGAAAGCTAAGGAAGAAGAAAAAGTTGCTGCCCTTGTAGCTGGCTCGAAAGTATCAGCAAAATTTTTACAAGCAATTTTAGAAGAAGCTATCGCTAATGGCACAGACCCGCAAAATAATAAGCAACTTAATATACTCATCAAACGAGCTATACATCGAGGTATTCCACTTAGCTATATCCATAGAACACTCGAACTCGTTAAACAAGGTTTTACATCATTAGACTTTGCCGTTTATGATACCCATTATGAGAGCGAAGCTTATTCAACTGTCAGCGGACAAAATTCGAATAACTCAGTTCGGGTAACCAATGAGTTCCTCAATGCTGTCGAAAATGCCGATATCTGGGAATTGCATTGGCGAACAAAGGGAGGTGTTGCCCGCAGAGTGCGTGCAAGAGAGCTATGGGATAAAATCGTACTTAGTGCTTGGAAATCCGCTGATCCGGGTTTGCAATTTGATACAACTATTAATGAATGGCACACTTGCCCAGAATCAGGTAGAATTAACGCAAGCAATCCTTGCAGTGAGTATATGTTCTTAGATGATACAGCTTGCAACCTTGCCAGTATAAATTTATTACATTTTCTTGACGAAGAAACAGGAATTTTCAAAATAGATGGCTTCAAACACACTGTAAGAATTTGGACTGTTATACTTGAAATTTCTGTTTTAATGGCTCATTTCCCCTCCAAAAGAATTGCCCAACTAAGCTACGAATTTCGAACATTAGGTTTAGGTTATGCAAATTTAGGTAGCTTATTAATGGTTAGCGGTCTGCCTTATGATTCGCCTGAAGCTCTAGCATTGACTGGAGCAATCACTGCAATAATGACAGGCGAAGCTTATGCTACCTCAGCTGAAATGGCAAAAGAGTTGGGCCCATTCTCAAAATACGAACTCAACCAGAAATATATGCTAAAAGTTATCCGCAATCATCGCAGAGCAGCATATAATGCACCTTATTCAGAATATGAGGGATTATCAATCAGACCTATGGGTATTAATCCTAAGTACTGTCCCGAATACTTAGCCCACTCTGCAAGACAGACCTGGGATAACGCTCTTAAATTAGGTGAACTTTACGGTTATAGAAATGCTCAAGTTACTGTCTTAGCACCAACCGGCACTATAGGATTAATTATGGATTGCGATACAACAGGCATAGAGCCTGATTTCGCAATAATAAAATATAAAAAACTTGCTGGCGGAGGTTACTTTAAAATAGTTAATCAATGTGTTAGAAAAACATTAAACCGGCTCGGATATTCAGAAAAGCAAATCGAAGATATTGAGAAATATTGTAAAGGACACGGTACATTAGTCGGTTGCCCAACAATTAATAAGAAAACTCTTAAGGAAAAGAACTTTACAGATGACAAAATCGAAACTGTCGAAAAAATGCTCGATAATGTTTTCGATATTAAATTTGCCTTTAATAAGTGGGTGCTTGGGGCTAATTTTCTTCAAAAATTGGGCTTCTCGGAAGAGCAAATAAATGACTTAAAATTTGATTTACTTAAAAGCTTAGGTTTTACTGAAAAAGATATAGAATTGGCTAATGATTATATATGCGGAACGATGATGCTCGAGGGCGCTCCTCATCTGAAAGAAGAAGATCTCCCAATTTTCGATACTGCCAATAAGTGTGGGAAAAAAGGCAAAAGATTTATTCACTATAAGGCTCATATTAGAATAATGGCTTCAGCTCAACCATTTATTTCTGGAGCAATATCAAAAACAGTCAATATGCCTGCTGACGTCTCTGTTTCCGAAATTGGTGAAGTTTATCTTAAATCCTGGAAAATGATGCTCAAAGCAATTTCAATTTACCGAGATGGCTCGAAATTATCTCAACCATTAAACTCAGCAAATTATGACAGAATTGATGAAGTTGTTATGCTAGGCGATGAAAATTCTCTTGATGAGACTATCGGTGCGAAAGATGTTCAAGAACAAATTGCTAATCGCATCAGAACTCAGCCAATAAGATATAAATTACCACCCAAACGTCTCGGACACATCAGAGAGGCAAATATCGGCAAACATAAGGTCTATCTCCGAACTGGAGAATATGAAGACGGCTCACTGGGTGAAATTTTCATTGATATGTATAAAGAAGGTGCTGCATTTCGTGGCTTACTAAACAGCTTCGCTATATTAGCCTCAAAAGCTTTGCAATATGGTATTCCGCTTGAAGAATTAGTGGATACTTTTGTTTACACTCGGTTCGAACCTGCCGGAATTGTATCTGGACACGATGCTATCAAGAATGCTACTTCTATTCTGGATTATGTTTTCCGTTCACTTGGATATGATTACTTGCATAGGACAGATTTTGTGCATATCAAAGCTGTTGATGAAATGCCTAACGGCGATTTCGCCGAGCAAACAAAAGAAAATGGAACAATAACCGAGCAAACCTTAGCTACTGAGAGTGATTCAACACAACAAGCTCAGACAGAAACCATCACCAGTGATAGCGACAATTATGAAGACATATCCAAACATCAGTTAGAGTTTGCGAAGCAACAAGAAAATGCTTCTATTAAAGTTCCTGTTTCGACTGTTGTAGATTCAAATGGTGGGCAAACTGTAATCAAATCCAATGATGCTGTAATAATTGGTTATACTGGGGAGCAATGTGAAAATTGCGGTTCAATGAGAGTCAGAAGAAATGGTAATTGTACAGTTTGTGAAGAATGTGGTTCTACAAGTGGATGTTCATAAATAAAATTTAACCAAAAAATAAAAAATGGGTTTGTCTCAAATACTTGTTTTGATGTCATTCCCAAGTAATTGGCGAATTCATAAAGCAGCATCCTTACAAGATTCCCAATTGCGTGGAAATGACAATTTTTATCGAATGAACTGTTTTGAGACAACCTATTTTATTTATCATTAGAAAAATTAATGTTTAATAATAACTTTTCTTATTATTGCATTAGAATCGAAAGAGAGCTTAAATATATAAGTTCCAGATTTAATGCTTTCATTTGCTAAATCGGAAATATCAAATAATAATCTATACTCACCTGTAGTTTTATATTCATCTAAAATAGCAGTTACTTTTTTTCCTGATAAATCGAAAATTTCAATTTTGAAATAATTATCCTTTCGAATATCAATCCTTACCTCTGCGAAGTCATTTATTGGTGAAGGGTTTATTTCGAAGATTGAAACATCTGAATTTGCTGGTATTTCGTCAGAATTAACTACAAAACCAATCGGTGGCTTGCTATTTGCATCGCCTGGGTTAAAAACTCCCCCCATAACTACTGGGTCAGGTTCCCCAGCTTTCCAAGTGCCATCTGGGTCGCCAAGTTCTTGGCCGTTAGTAAATCCATCTCCATCTGAATTAAGCTTCGCAAGCTCTTGACCCCATATAACATTACCGCTCATATTTAAAAAACTTTTACTAATATCTTTACCAAAGTTATTACGCGGACCACCGGGCGTAGTATGACAAGTTAAACACTGAAATGTATTTCCATTAGGAATTTGCGCAACTCTAAAATCTCTTGCGATAGCAAGAGTTAAATTCAAGAAAAAAATAACAGCAAAAGATAGAGCAAATAGTTTCATAATTACTCCAAATAACTTAAAAAATTATAATTCATTTTCACCGAAACTAATTATTTGTAACGCCTAAATATGGAAATTATTATTTTTTTTCTATATTTGTATCTGTAACTTAAACTATTTCACAATTATTCCGATTTTTTATGAAGGCTATATTTCAAATAACACTAATCTCAGCAATAATCATAATATTTTGTTACTGCCAAAAAGAAGAACCCATTCCTGAAGGTTATCACAGAGCGATTGTATTAGAACAAACTATTGGCGGTAACTATAGCTATTTTCGAGTAAAAGAAAATAAAGACGAATATTGGATTGCAACTAGCTATCTGGAAGATATCAAAGTTGGCGATACTCTATTTTATTCCAGTGCAATGGAAATGAGTAATTTTTACAGTAAATCACTCGAAAAGGAATTTGATAAAATTCTTTTTGTCGAAGATGCTTCCCGTACACCATTTAAAACTTCAGAATTTATTCATCCAGAATTATCAAGTTCAAAGGACACTACTCTTAAAATTGAGCCATTACCCAATGGATTAACAATTGAGAAAATTTATCTCGAAAAAGAACAACTCAATGGTAAAACTATAACAGTTAAAGGCAAGGTTACTAAATTTAATGATGATATATTGGGCAAAAACTGGATTCATCTACAAGATGGAACGGGCGATAATAAATATTTTGATTTGCTGGTAACTTCCCAAGCTTTTGTTAATGTTGGAAATATAATAATTGTTCGGGGTAAATTAGCTTTAGACAAAGACTTTGGAGCTGGATATAAATACGAAGTCCTTATCGAGGATGCTGTAATATTACCTGAATTATAATTGTGGCTTATTATGGTTTAGCTGAACGCTTTACCGTAAACCCCGAATTTTTAAGTGAATTAACTAACTTGACCTTATGTTCATTTGAAATTTGTACCAAAGGCAATCTCAAATAATCTTCGCACATTCCTAATAACTTCATTATGGATTTCACTGGTGCAGGATTGGTATCAACGAAGTTCATAGACATTAGCTCAAGTAATCCATAATGAATAATTCTTGCCTCAGCAAAATTTTGTTGCAAGGCAAATCTAACCATATCACCAAATTGTTTGGGAGCATAATTCGATATTACAGATATAACACCTTTGGCACCTATAGATATTGCAGGTAGCGTCAAAACATCATCGCCGCTATATAAATAAAAATGCGATGGAGCATTTTGTATTATATGGGCCATCTGTTCTAAATTTCCGCTTGCTTCTTTAGTACCAACTACGTTGATGCATTCATTAGCAATTCTGATTTGTGTTTCGGCAGTAATATTTATACCAGTTCTTGAAGGCACATTATAAATAATCAGGGGGATATTTACCAAATCCGCAATAGCTTTAAAATGCCTAAATATTCCCTCTTGGTTTGGTTTGTTGTAATAGGGGGCAACTATCAAAACTGCATCAGAGCCGTGTTCTTTGGCTATTATCGTTAAATCTATTGTTTGCTGTGTATTATTCGAGCCGGTCCCCGATATGATTTTCACTCGCCCATTTGCATATTCGACTGCACTTGTTATTAGAGATATCTTTTCTTTATTGGACAAAGTAGCCCCTTCACCAGTTGAGCCACAAACGACGATTGCCTCTATACCGTTTGAAATTTGTTCTTCAATCAACTTCTTGAAAGTTCTGAAATCTATGCTCCCATTTTCATTGAAAGGGGTTATTATTGCTGTTGCAGTTCCAACAAAAAATGGTTCACTCATATAAACTCCAAAATCACAAACATAATTAACAACTAAAAAACTATGTAAGTTAATAAATTATTTGATAATAAACTAATGAAAAATTCATCTTTTATTAATTTATTAATTATAGATTGAAAACTCCGAAAAATAAAACTCTTTATTCTAATTTCCAAAATAGTTTAAATTTTTTCGAATTATTTTCTTAAAATTGGCTTTTTTACCCGATATTTGGCCACGTTTTATCGTTTTTCAAGCGATTTTCTTTCCCAAATTCATAGCGTTATTACTTTTGGGGTACACTCCTCTTACTCTGCTTGGTTTAGTCAAAGATGCAGGCTCTCAGTTCATTATAGTATTCCAATCAAACAATCTCGTAAAAATCGAAATAAGAGTCGCATGGTTGCTATGGACTTCGGTACTATCTGGTGCTTTATATCCGATGTTTTCAACCTCCCAGCTATCTTGATGCATTAATCGAATTCAAAAAAATTAGTAAATATTTGAAAGCAAACTAATTGGCATATTTTACGCTACACCCATAAGGTTTTGTAACTTTATTTTTTATTGGCTGATTATTTAGAACCGATTGAAGCACTTCATCAATATAATTTAATGCAGTTTTCACATCGTCTTTGCTCGTTGTCGCTTTGTCATCTATAGCACCAGCATAAATTAAAATCCCTTCGGGATTGATAATCCGCATATCAGGTGTGGTTTTAGCTCCATAAGCTTTTCCAACCGCGCCATCTTCATCTATCAAATAAGCATTCGGATTTGATTTATAATTTTTCATCCTTTTATTAATTTCATCATTATCGAAATGACCTTGTTTGCCAGGTGCCGACGAGCAGATAAGTAGCCATTCAACACCTTGCTTAATATATTTATCCTGCAATTTCTGCATATTTTCGGTGTCATAATGCTTTTTGACAAATGGACAATCCAGATTGACCCATTCTAAAACAATATATTTACCTCGAAAATCAGACAAAGATAGAGTTTCTCCATTCGAGCTAATCAACGTAAAATCAGGTGCTGGCTCATCAATTTTGATATTGGCAAAAGCACTCAAGCTGGAAACAAAGAACAATGCGATTATGAATTTGAGATAATGTAATTTCATTTTAACTCCTTGATATTATTGATAATAGAAACATTAATTTCGTATGATATGCTTTCATTCGTTTCTAGATTATCCAGCTTTATTATGCCAGATAATATTTCGGGTTCTTTAACTTTAAGGTTCGCCATTGGAATCTCCAAAGATGCGTATCTTTCATTTAATTCGAATTTTTGAATTTCTGATAATTCGTAAATGCCTTGCTCATAGGGAAAAAATTGGATTCTGTCATAATTACTAAATAAGTTTAAATCGTGTTGTCCAAAAGTTAATATAACCGTTGTATCGTTTTTATTAGCAAAAATCTGTTCCGAATTATAAGTAACGGGTAATAAATTCACAGTAGATTTTAATCTTTCGGACCATTTTCTATTAACTTTTTGATTTTGATTCGATACTTTAATTTTTAAAAATGGCTTTGCCGAATCGGCTGTACAAATTTCCTTACAGGCAAGCCAGTTTATATTTGCTCGTATAAAAAAATCTTTTTCAGCAAAATTATCAGGAACACTGACTCTAAAAGGTAGGATTATCTCGTCTTCATAGATTAAGCTGGCAATTTCTGTCTCGATAAATAATTTTGGTACGGGAAAATAAACTTGTTGAGAAGAAAAACCTGATGGAAAAACCAAGTCAATATTAGTAGGAATACCAACATCGCCTGGATTAACCCAATAAATATGGCAATCATTTTTCATTCTCAATCGAATTCCAGCCCAAAATTCGCTTCCAGGTTTTACGGAAATAAGCTCAGAAATCAACTCGACATCAAGGTCGGTTGTTTTCACAACTTTTGCCTCCGAATTGGTATTTATGAATAATATCAAAACTATTACTAAAAATAAAATCATCTTTTTAAGCTTTAAAAACACAAAGTTATAAGACGCTAAATTTGAATAATAATTTTGATGGATAATTAGAACAATTATTAAATCAGCTTATACAGTTGTTTTGTGGCTATTCTAATTTTTCCCAATAGCCCCGACCTGTAGGTCGGGGTTGCGATTTTGTCTACTTATCTATTGGCTTTAGCCAAATTTTCTTTCTATTCTTTTTCAATCAGTTTATGTTTTATTTAATAATCCTCAACAACTTATTCTCCACATACGTCGGCGTCCTTAATTGCAAGAAGTATTGTCCCGTGCCTAATTCCGTTGTGTTTAGTTGTATTGTGTGTGTGCCACGTATCCGTTTTTCGCTTTTGATTATCGTCCTGACGACTTCTCCCATTGTGTTGTATAGAATTAATTCTGTTGCTCCTTGCTCGATAAGGGAGATTTCTATCTCTACATTGTTCTCTGCTGGGTTTGGTGCTATATTTAATATACCTGCTTTTGAGTAAGGATTAATTAAGCGGGCTCCTCCTTCTCGGCAGATGCCGAGTAGCGTGAATTTGCCGTATCTATACTCCACATCATAATCAATTTTACTGCCAATACCATCATAAAATGCGAAATCTAAAATTTCAATAACAGTCTCTTCGACATAGCCCAATCCGAATATTATCGGTAAGCTTGTTAATAAATTGCTGTTCGGTATTTCTCCATCTAATTGTACTATTATGGAATCATTTGATATATTGCCTATCATCGAGGCATCTTGCGGATATAAAATTGAACGCTGGAATTTTATCTTTGCTGAAAATCTTGATGCCAATGCCTGAATCCCCTCGGGTTTTATGTTTTCTAATTGCAATCGTATCATTTTTATTTCACCGGCATATCCCGAATCATTGGGGCTGCTAACGGTTCCGCCAATTCCTGTGCTAAAAAGATGTACGATAGCGGGAGAGCCGGTACCGTTATACTCGAAGCCGATACGTCCGGAAGTCCGACCTCCATATTGAGGTTTGAACTGCAAGGTTAACTTTCTTTCAGAATAAGGTGATAAAACGAAACTTCCACCGCCCGATAGAATCTCAAATTGTTCAATATCCGGCGACATCTTAATTGTATTATTGATAGTTAACGGGCTGCCGCTGATGTTTTTCAGCAACACCGTATCCTGAATAATTTTATCATTTCCTATTTCCACTTCACCGAAATCAAGAATACCGCTATATACCTGCAACTGTGGCTGTACTCCCTCGCCTCGTATTGTCTGAACTAATGTTTCTGATTGAGTAATTACTACTATCTCCGCTGTGTGTATGCCTACTCGCGAAGGTATAAATCGAAATTCGCCGTAATGAGTATCGTTTGGTTTTACTTCATATTTCGGGAAGCCAGAAACGAGCGAAAAAGCAGTTTCATCGGCGCCACGGAAATATATCGAATCCACACGGAATTGCCAGCCGCCAATGTTTTGAATAAAATCAACAACTACCGAATCTTTGACAGTGCCAACAAGGACTTGAAGCATATCAATATTTTGTGAAGCCGGCTGAGGCAGAACCACCTCCCAATAGGCATCCGATGTGTCGGACTGCATTTGAGCTTTTGCTACTGTTCCCATTATCACAAAAGCAACTAATACTAAGATAAATCTTGACATAATATAACCCTTTTATATGTTTATTTAACTTTAATTTATTTCAAATTAAATTTTAAAGATGTCCAACATCTCCATCTCCAGATGTGCCACTCCTCGAAGGTGTGGCACATCTTTAAAAAATCACAATTCGACCATTTTCCTCGTCATATCTCTCAATTCCTCTTTACTAATCATTCCCAAAATCAATTTCTTACTCGGTAAAGTCCCATTCCTTAAATCAAGATAATCCTGATAACTAGAAAATTTCCAATCTTACGCTTTTTCCGCCTATCCGGAACGAATTGGATTTTGATGTATGTATGTCAGCAAAGTAATCAGATAGCGGTCAGAGGAACGGGTTTGGCTTGTGTATTCTGTTGGAAAAGAGAGCTATGGCGATTGTATCGCTTGTTAATTGCTTTAGTATAAGAAGACAATAATGTCTTGATCTGTGCGGATATTTTCGTACTCAGCTCCAGACACGCATCACTTCCACTTGTCAGATGTGCCACACCTCGAAGGTGTGGCACATCTTCAATTTCGCGAACCCTCACCAAAAAATGAAAATGAGTCGGCATTAAACAATAACATATTGTATCTAAATATTTCTCAAGATAATAACGGTATTTCTTTAAAAAAAACAAATAAGTCTCCTCCGAACGAAAAAGGGCTTCCTCGTTGATTGTCCTGTTGTATAGATGGTAA
>JBBISM010000096.1:0-8813 GCA_037441245.1 Ignavibacteria bacterium
GGAAATTTTGAAAAGAGCAGAGATTTTCGATGAATTGAAAGCTATATATTTAAATCAAGAGCCCGAGGAATACCTGCAAAATCTGTATCATAAGTTATTTGAGATTTTTTTTGAACCAATGAAATTAGCTATAGAACGCTTAGATGAGATTTTAAGCTTTGTTCATGTACCTGCATTAACTGAAAAGCAAATTTTAGCATATCGAGCTTTTTCTGAATTTTTAAAAAAAGCAAAAGATTTAATATCAGAAATATCTGTAAACAATGACGTTGATAAAATAAGGGAGTTTTTTTATATCCTGAAGGAAATGCTGAAAGTAAGGCATTCGCTAATTACAACTGCATTAAATTTAAGCAAAAATTTTATGAACAAGCTTAAAATTGAGGCTCAAATAATTAAATCGAATGAGGAGTATTTAGAAAAATCTAATAAAATATTTCAGATATTCAAATATGTATCAAATATTTCTACAGCACTAATTAGCGAGCAATACGAACTTGTGCAATTCAAGTTAAACAAAATATTAATTGAAATAGCTGACCGCGTGATGGAGGAAATTGAGAATGAAAAGCAAATTATTGGAGGTATTGACTTCAATGATATGTTAATCAAAGCTAATAATTTACTTTCGAATGAAAATGTTGCTTCTCAAATTAGTAATAAAATAAAATATCTATTGATAGATGAATTTCAAGACACAAATAAATTGCAATATAATATAGTGCGAAAGATTGTTCCTTCGCTTAATGGCAAGTATTTCGGAGCTGAGCCAGTGAATTTATATATTGTTGGAGATGCAAAACAAAGTATATATGGTTTCAGGTATGCGGATGTTCGCATATTTAAAAAAGCAATAAATGACATAAGAAAGGTCAATAAGCTACGACTTAGAATGAATGCAATTCAAACTGATGTCAGGATAAATAATCACCTATTTAATCTAAGTAATGATGAAGCAGAAGGTCATATAGTTTTGGCAGCAACATTCAGATTATTTCCTGCTATTGCTGGATTTGTCAATCAAGTATGTGAGTATGCTTTTTCATTAGATAAAACCGATTTTGATGTAGGATATGAAAAACTTATTTGTACAAAAGGTAGTTTTTTATGCGATTCATCTGCAATGAATCATAATGACATTGGTTCTGTATCATTATTAATACATAAAACCGATAAAAAAGCAGAGAAAAAAGAAACCGAAGATTTGGCTAATGATACAGAAGTTGAAAATTCTGATGATAATAGGGATTTTTGTCCAGAGGCAGATTTATTGGCAAAGTATTTATTGAATATAATTGAAGGGAATAATGCGATTACAGTTGATGACAATGGAATGCGAAGAAAAACAAAGTGGAGCGATATATGTATATTAAGCAGAAGGAAAGACCATTTCGATACACTTTCCGAACGATTTATTTACTATAAAATCCCGTTTATTGTTCATTCTGGGAGCGGTTTTTTTGAATCTGCTGAAATTAATGATTTGGTAACATTATTGAAGTTTTTGGATAATCCTCATAATGATGAAGCGTTTGTAGGTTTGCTAAAATCTTATTTTTTGGGTTATCGAGATGAGTTTCTCCTTCAATTAAAACTCTCTTCTGATAAAACTTTATTCTGGGACAAATTCATTGATATTGAAAATAGCGTTAAATTCTCGTATTTCAATGAAGAATTACAAAAAACGGTATTAAATACCAGAGCAATATTAGAGAAAGCCCTTTCATTGGCTAATAGGATTGCGATATCAGAATTAATTATGATATTTCTCGAGGAGACGAATTGGTATGGAGCTATTAGTGCAAGTAAGGCTTATCATCAGATGGTCTCGAATGTTTCAAAATTTATTGAGCTTGCTCGAAATTTTGAAAGTAGGGGTTTCCGAAGTTTAAGTGATTTCGTGGATGAATTGAAATCTATCGAAGTATCTGGCATTATTGAATCTGAAGCACCATTTATTACTGATGATAATGCTGTTAATATGATGACAATTCATAATGCGAAGGGCTTGGAGTTTCCTATTGTGGCTATCTATAAATCAGCTAATCAAAAGCTCGGCAATACAAAGTATCTTATATCTAATGATTATGGAATTAGTTATAAGCTATCAATCTATGAAGATATGGATTTAATAGAAATTGATACCATTGCTAATATTCTAAACAAGAAAAGAGCTGATGAATCTTCAATTGCTGAAGAGAAGCGTTTAATGTATGTTGCAATGACTAGAGCAAAGGAACATTTAATTATTACAGCCGATGACAGTAGAGAAGGGAAGTATTTCTGGGGTTATATTAGGAACGGTTTAAGACTAAACGAAATCGGTGATTTCAATAATAGAATCTCGAAACAGGTAAATATCAAAGTTGAACAGGAATTTTTATACGATAATAGTATCAAATCAGCAAGATTTCAATATCCCCTGAATGTTATTTACGATATTGAAGCTCCCTCTATTGATTTATCTGAATTATCCCAAAGGGGAACGAGCGTATCCTTACTTCTCGGTGATTTGAAATCCATACCCACTGGTGAATTATTTTCAGCATCAAAATTCAATTTTTATGAAAAGGATAGAGAGAATTTTCTGAATTTTTATAGACTTGGATTATTGGATAACGAAGAATTTCTTGTCGAAGAAAAAAGATTGAATGATATTGATGAAGATTCTTTGCCAAAAGGCAGTTTTTCTGGTGTTATAATCCATAAAATTTTTGAAAAACTAAATACTTGGTTTATTAATGGGGGCATTGATACAGATAGATTAAACATATTTATTGATAATATTTTATTTGAATTGAGTGCTACGGAATTAGTTAATAATAAGAGCAAAATAATATCAATTTGCGAAAAAGTAATGAATTCCAATTTTTTTAGAAAATATGAATCCCAATTAAAGACTGCCAATTTTGAATATGAGCTTTATTTACCATTAGGCGATGATTTACTTCAAGGAATTATTGATGTATTGATTCAAAATGAAGGTGGTGAGTGGGAGATATGGGATTGGAAAACCAATACATTAAAAAAAGATAAAGATATTTATTTTCTAAGTAACATTTATCATTTGCAAATGAAGATCTATGCATACCTTATAATGTATCTTTTTCCAGAGCAAAATGAATTTAAAGCCCGTTTATTATTTGTAAGAGGAGTTGATGAATATTACGAAAATGATTGTTGGGTACATACTTTCAAATTTTCAAGGGAGGAACTCGAAAATTACGGGAAAACACTAGTGGATAAAGCAAAGGAAGTCAAGAGATTAATGTATCTGATAGATTAAATGCACCTCTAATCCATATCTTTTTCGAAATGGATATGCTCTATTTCCAAATTCCAAATCAAATTTCTCATCCTTAAATACCTATAAACACCGAGGGCTATTGTCAAAATAGCAGCTGGCAAAAATAATATTCCTATCATTTGATAAATAATTCCTTCGAAAAATTTGATAAAGGTAAATCCAGCAATGAATAAAGTCAGTGCAGTTCTTTGATAGGACAAAAAAGTGCGTTCGTTGGATAATATAGAACGTGCTGCCGCTAATTGGTCGGCAAGTGAAAGATTTTTCTCAATGAATTTAGCGTATAAACTCGAACCTATTGCCATAAAAATAAATCAAAACATTAATCGGGAAAAAAACAATTATTGCAAGTGTAAAATTAATTATTTTCTAAATATCAAGTAAAAATTCGTTTTCTTTAAGCCATTTGATAGATTGCTTAAAATCAGGTATTATTTTGGATACAATCTCCCAAAATCTTTTTGAGTGGTTTAATTCAACTGTATGAACTAATTCGTGGACAATAACATAATCAATTACTTCGGGTGGGGTCATAATCAATCTCCAATTTAAATTTATGCTTTTCCGGTTTGAGCAGGAACCCCATCTTTTTTTAGCATCTGAAAATTTCAATTTGTTATAACTTAAGCCGACAAAATTTGAAATGTATTCAGCACGCATTTTGAGATAAGAATAAGCTTGCTTTTGATACCAGGCAATAAATTCCTTCCTTGATTGCTCGATATAATCTAAAGAAAGTATAAACTTCATTCCATCGAAACTAACAGGAATATTTGTTGAATCTGTGAATTTCAATGGATATTCTTTGCCCAAATAAATTAATTTTTCTCCATAACTGAATTTGATTTTTCTTTGATTTTTCAATCGTGTAATTACTAGATTCTGTTTGGAAATAATCCAATCTTCCTTTTTTCGTACGATATGTTTGATTTCATTAACTGAAATGTGATAAGGTGCTTTAACAATTAATTGTGCATTAGAATTTATAACTAAGCTAACATTTTTTCTACGGGAATGAATGATTTTGCTGATATTTATATCGTTGGAATTTTGGAGAGGTTCATTCTTCATAATCAATGCCATTTTTCTTGCACCATTCGATTGCAATTATTTTCATTGCTTTGTATCTATAAGCCAGCCATTTATTTTCGAGATTATATTCTTTAATTTTTGCATAAAACTTTTTATAAGCTCCGCTACCAGTAAGCGTTTTTAAAATATCTTTTTGTAAAGTCTTGTCATTTAAACTTTGAGCATAATTTATCATTATATTGAATTCTTGAATTTCAATTTTCGAGGGGATTCTGATTAACTCATCAGTTAGAGGACCCATTGCTTGAAAATCGTCTTTTATTCCGAAATCCTCTGAAAATTTCTCTGAGGTAACAGATTGGAATTTGCAAGATGCAATATCGTAATAATAGTAATTATTGTTACTTTGACTATCCATTAGCTCAATGAGGTCTTTTATTTGGAAAATAGTTTTCTTCATTTGTTCATTTTTGCGTCTTGTTGTAGTTCTGATAATATTTGAATTGCTTGCAAAGGGGTGATTATGTCTAATTTGAGATTGAGTATTCTTTCTCTTAATTGGTCGTCCCTAAATTCAAAGATAGCTAATTGTCCAGAATTGTCCTCTGGCTTGATTTTCTTCAATTTATTATCGAGTTTTTTTGCTTTGATGTTTTCATTTTTTTGCTCGTCGTCGAAAGATTGCATTATATTTTTTGCTCTTTCGATGACTAATTGGGGAATTCCAGCAATTTTTGCAACATAGATGCCAAATGAATGATCGGTTCCCCCTTTTTTAACATTATGAGTAAATAGAATTGTACTTCCAGCATCAATTACTTCAATATGATAATTAACAATTCGAGGATATAATTCAATTAAGTGATTTAGTTCGTGAAAATGGGTAGCAAAGAGTGTTTTAGCCCCGATATTATTATGGATAAATTCAGTAACAGACCAGGCGATAGCCAAACCATCAGATGTGGCTGTACCTCTTCCTAACTCATCAAGCAATATAAGACTTCTGCTTGTAGCATTATTTAAGATGTTGCCCGCTTCTTGCATTTCAATTAAAAAGGTGCTTTCACCACCTGCGATATTGTCGTGGGCACCGACACGAGTAAAAATTCTATCAACAATTCCAATCCTAGTTTTGGCTGCTGGAACAAAACTGCCGATATGAGAAAGTAAGACTATTAGTGCGACTTGTCTCAGGTAACACGATTTACCTGACATATTTGGACCAGTGATGATGTGAATTTGCTCTTCTTGGGTATTGAGAAATGTGGAATTGGGAGTATAAGAAATTCCTTGAGATAATAGTTTTTCAACAACAGGATGCCGTCCTTCAGTTATTACGATTTCATCGAAATTACCTATTTCGGGCTTGTTATAATTATTATCAATTGCGACATTAGCAAAACTTTGAAGGCAATCCAATGTTGAAACATAATAAGAATTGTGCTGGATTTTTTCAAAATATTCTACAATGTTTTCTTTTATTTTTGAAAAAAGGTTTTGCTCGAGTTCAAAAATTTTATTTTCAGCATTTAAAATTTTATCTTCGAATTCTTTTAATTCAATGCTTGTGTATCGCTCTGCATTTGTTAATGTTTGTTTTCTTTCGAGGTATTGTGGTGCTTTTCTTTGATGGATATTTGTAATTTCGATGTAATAGCCGAAGACATTATTAAATCCAATTTTTAAAGTGGGTATCCCAGTTTCATTTCTTAATTTTTCTTGAAAGGAGTTGAGCCAATTCTTAGCAGAGAACTTTGCCTCGATATATGAGTCGAGTTCTTCAGAAAACCCTTTTTTGAATATATTACCAGTGCCTAAATTTGTTGTTGGGTCTTCGAGAAGAGATTGTTCTATTTTATTGACTAAGTCATCGAAATTTGTAAGATTATCAAATATATTTTTAAAAGCACTCTTACCAATTATTTCATTTTTTATTTCAGGTATTATTTTCAAACTATTTTTAAGATAAATAACATCTCTTGGATTGCATCTATGGAATGAGATTTTGGAGATAAGTCGCTCTAAATCACCTATCTGACTGAGTAAATTACTGATTCTGAGTAAAAGTGGCTTATCGTTTACAAATTGTTCAACAATGTTCAATCTAATATTAATTAAATCTAAATTTTTCAATGGCATATTTATCCATTTTCTTAAAAGGCGACCTCCTCCAGCTGTCTGAGTTTTATCTAATACTGTAAATAAAGTTGCATTCGGCGTTTCACCAGTAAGTGTATGGGTTATTTCCAGATTTTTTTTCGTCGGACCGTCCAATATCATAAATTCGCTTGGTTCGAAGAAACTGATTTTTTGTATGTGCTTTAATTGATTATGTTGTGTTTCTGATAAATAATGGATAATAGCTCCGCAGGCGGATATGAGAGCTTTCTTATCCTCAATGCCGAATGCTTTAAGATTAAGCACCCCGAAGTGATTAATTAGCTTATCTTTCCCGAAAGAAGCATCAAATATCCACTCCTCCAATTTTGTGATAGATGGTTTATAAGAAAGCTGATTGAGAAAGAAATTTATATCGTCTTTTTGGTCTTTATTAATAATTATTTCTAACGGTTTGAATGATTCGAGTACTTCATTGATTTGTTCGGGTGCAATTTGGCAAGCATTGAATTCTGCAGTGGATATATCGCAAAAACTTATTGCGGCAGAGCGGATAATTGATTTTTCTTTAATCAGATATATTGCTGATAGATAGTTATTTTGCTTGGAATCGAGTAGTTTATCATATATAGCTACACCAGGTGTAACTACTTCAACAACACCTCGTTTGACTATTCCTTTTGCCAATTTCGGGTCTTCGAGTTGCTCGCAAACTGCAACTCTATAGCCAGCTTTGACTAATTTCGGTAGATATGTATCAAGCTGATGATGCGGGAAACCAGCTAATGGGCTTTCACCAGCTGCTCCATTATTACGTTTTGTAAGTGCTATACCGCAAACCTTCGCAGTGATGCCAGCGTCATCATCGAATGTTTCGAAGAAATCCCCCATCCTGAAAAGCAATATCATCCCCGGGTATTTTGCTTTGATTGAGTTATACTGCTTCATCAGTGGTGTTAATTTCTCTTTCATAACTAATTACCTGATTTATGATTTTGGTAAAGCTATTGCATTCATTCTTGATTGTATGAAATTTACCCTTTTTTCTATATATTTGGTCGGTTTTGCTGGCGACCAACGTCTTGGATTGGGTATTACAGCAACTATCAAAGCAGATTGCCTCTTACTCAGATCTGATTGTGATATATTAAAATAAAATTCTGATGCAAAGGCAATTCCATAAATCCCATTACCCAATTCGATAATATTGGTATAGACTTCGAGAATACGCTTTTTGCCCCAAATAATTTCGATTAGATATGTAAAGTAAAATTCGAGTGCTTTCCGAAAGTAATTCCTATCGTGCCATAAGAAAGTATTTTTTGCAGTTTGCATAGAAATTGTACTTGCTCCACGCAATTTTTTCCCTTTCTTTTGCTCATTGTATTTTTGTGCGGATTCAACTGCCTTCCAATCAATTCCGCTATGCTTAAAAAATCTTGCATCCTCTGCTAATATTACAGCACGAAAAAAATGCTCGGAAATATCTTCGTAATTTACATTCCTATGATTTATAGAGACGATTTCACCTTTTTTTAATCCCTCAATTACCCTAATTATCATTAATGGAGTGATTGGTGGTGTTATGAATTTATAGAGTACAACTATTATCATACTCGATAAAATAAAACCTATTATTATTTTAGTTAATATTTTTAGAATTTGTATCATAATTAATTCGAATTTTCTATAAAACAGGAAACGAAATATTTATTAAAATATGAATTTTGTTGTTATGCTAGGAATAAAAAAAATAATTTTATCGGAGCATTAACACAAGTAATTTAGCTAATAAGAATTCTGCTTTGTCAATTTTTTTAAAATTTATACTTTTATATTTGTAAAATTACAGTTATGAATGTATCTTGAACAAGCAAAGAATAAAGATTTTAACAATATCTAATATTTTTTCATTTTACCAATAGGAGTGGATAATTTTGAAAATAGTGGAAATGTCGCAACAATATATGGTCCTAAATTGAGTATGAAAGTAACATCCGAAAGCATTCCAAATCTTATCAAGCAAGGTATGTCTCATTTTTATGAAACTGATTTTTTAAATGCGCTTGATATATTCCAATCCATAATTCGATTTATGCCATCTTTAGTTGATGCCCGAATAAGACTTGGAATGTGTTACTTAGCTCTCGGTGAATTTGACAAAGCAGAAAGCGAATTCAATATTACCAATGATTTGGATGATGATAATCCTGAGTTATACTTCTGTTACGGGAACTTGTATTATAAAAGAGAAAATTTTGAAACGTCAATAGATTTTTATAACAAAGCCTTGACTTTAGCTCCAAAGTTTGACCGTGCTTTTTTCAACAAAGCTTTATCGTTTGTGAATCAAGAT
>JBBISM010000096.1:8854-9431 GCA_037441245.1 Ignavibacteria bacterium
AATTGATACCAATGACTTTATGTACTATTTAGCGAAAGCCTCAATTCTTTCTATAAAAGGTTTTTACTCTCAAGCTTGTGAAATGTACGATAAAGCAATCGCTTTGAATCCTGAAAACCTTCAAATTCATATTAATGTGGGTTATACATTAACCGAATTGGGAAAAAATGATTTAGCACTTCAGTCATTCTTGAAAGCTAGCGAAATAGACCGAGAAAATGGAGATGCTTTCTTTGGAATGGGCTTAGTATTTCTAAATTTAAGGCATTTTAAGCTCGCTATAGATAATTTTTCTCGAGCTATCAATATTAATCCTAAAGATGCTAGAAGTTATATGTATCGGGGTATTACTTATTATGAAACTGGAGACCTAAAGCTATCGCTAATAGATTATTCAAAAGCTGTATCAATTGAATCTGAATATGTTGATAAATTTAAAATTAGCAAAAAAAAAGATAAATTCAATCTTATTAGGGTGGACTATTTTAAGAGCATAGATATTTATCTTGATGATAATAAGAATTTACTCATATATCTCTGATTATTTCTCCAAATGCAATATTTTATCTTAAAGTGA
>JBBISM010000097.1:0-9428 GCA_037441245.1 Ignavibacteria bacterium
CAGGATTGAAATCAGAGACAGGTTTTTTGACTAACTTGGATTGAATATTCGATTCTATAACTTCTTTATGCAGTTGAGCGGATTCCATAATATTTATGATGATTTAATAATCCAGAAAAGACTATCAGCTTCAGAAGATACTTTAAGAAGAAGAATGCGCGTTAATCTTTCTGAAGCGACGATTTCAGGTTTAGAGCTTGAATTTGCTTATTATGGCTTTAAGAATGTATCAATAAATGGACATCTTACTTATTTAAATGCGAAAGGTAAGC
This sequence comes from Ignavibacteria bacterium, assembly GCA_037441245.1. Classification (GTDB taxonomy): domain Bacteria; phylum Bacteroidota; class Ignavibacteria; order Kapaibacteriales; family UBA2268; genus CALHGZ01. The sequence goes on from JBBISM010000097.1 coordinate 273, forward strand.
AAGAAGGAAAGGATTTGCCTCATTTAGATAATAAACCAGAAATTTTATCAGGAATTTTTGTGAATTATAATTTCCCTTATAACTTTAGTATTCAATTAGAATCCGAATTGATTGGCACTCAATATGAAACAGATCCATTTCAAACGGATAAATATATCAAAATTGATGGTGCATTGAAATTCAATGGTAGAATATCATATAATTTACCTGTAATTTCCAATATATTTAGCGAGGTGTTCATTCGAGTGAATAATATATTCGATAAATATCATCTCAATCAATTAGGGTTACCCGAAAACGGTCGAATAATACATTTTGGCATTAACGCACACATTTAATCATTGCTTAAAATTTTCTTTAAAGTGAGAAAAATTTATTTTAGTGAATTCTAAAATATTTTTATATTTTATTGGTCTAAAAAGAAAAAATTATTGGGGTTATCAAATGGAAATGAATAAAATACTCGAAAAACTACCTCAACATTTGTTGGATTTTGTAATTGAACAACCATATAATGAATATACTGCTCAAGACCACGCAGTCTGGCGATATGTTATGCGTCAAAATGTTAATTATCTCAGCAAAGTAGCCCACGAATCCTATGTTGATGGATTGCGTCAAACGGGTATCAGCATAGACGAAATACCGCATATGTACGGTATGAACCGTATCTTAAAAAAAATTGGCTGGGCTGCTGTTGCTGTTGACGGATTTATCCAGCCATCAGCATTTATGGAATTTCAAGCATATAATGTTCTTGTAATAGCAGCAGATATTCGCCCAATTGATCAGATTGAATATACACCTGCACCCGATATAATACACGAAGCAGCTGGTCATGCCCCAATTATAGCTAATTATGAATATTCTCTTTATCTAAAAAGATTTGGGGAATTGGGTTCGAAAGCATTTTCCTCAAAAAAAGATTATGAGCTTTACGAAGCTATCAGGCATTTATCTATTTTAAAAGCCGATCCATATACCCCTCCTGAAGAAATAAAAAAAGCAGAAATACTGCTCAATGAAATTGAAAATTCTATGGAAAGACTTTCGGAAATGGCAAAAATCAGAAACCTTCATTGGTGGACGGTTGAATATGGTCTTATTGGTGATTTGAAAAATCCGAAAATCTATGGTGCAGGATTGCTCTCTTCCATCGGTGAAAGTATGAGTTGTTTGAAAGATGACGTATTGAAATTACCATACACTATTGAAGCGGTTGATTATGATTTCGATATTACTACCAAGCAACCGCAATTATTTGTAACCCCGGATTTTGAACATTTAAACAAAGTATTGGACGAATTTGCCGATTGTATGGCAATAATAAAGGGAGGCATTGATGCTGTTAATAGAGCAATAGAATCGGGGAATACTGCTACAATCGTATATTCATCAGGTTTGCAAATTTCGGGTACGTTTAGCGATGCTATTATTATCAATAATGAGCCAATATTTATCAAAACAAATGCACCGACAACGCTTAATTACAACAATAAAATGTTAGAAGGACACTCGAAAGAATATCATTCTGAAGGATTTAGCTCGCCTATCGGTAGGATTAATAATATTTCAGGAAAATTAGAGTATATGCCAATTGCAGAACTTGAAAGCAATAAGATTATCGAAAGCGAAAAAGTTACATTGGAATATGAATCTGGTATGACTTTAACTGGTGTTTTAAGAAAAATAACCAGGAAAGATGGTAAAAATCTAATTTTTACTTTTTCCGATTGCACTGTCGTTTATAAAGATGAACATCTTTTCCGTCCACAATGGGGTTTATATGATTTAGCAATCGGTGAAAGTATTATTTCAGGCTATAGTGGACCAGCAGATCCATTAGCTTTCGGATTGAGATATAAAGCACCAACAGAGAAAACCCACAAGATTATTCATAGCAAGGAAACCAAACAATTGCATAGTTATTATTCAAAAGCCAGAGAACTGAGAACTAATAAATCTTCCAATGGCGAATTTGTGAAATTATTCGATGCTGTCAAGAAAAATTATAATAAGGAATGGCTGCTACTACTTGAATTAGCTGAATTGGCTTATCAAAGAAAAGACCATAACTTGTTTGAGGATATTAATTTTTATCTGGAAGACTTGAAGAGTCAAAACCAAGAATTTGCTCATCTTATTGATAATGGTTTATCTTTAATGACAAAGAATTTCAGCTGATAAATTATTATCAGTAGTTATTTGAAAAACTACCGAATACAAACGTAAAATCAAGCATACTATATTAATCACTCAAGAAATTTTTATAAGTTTTTGTTTTTATTATTAGATATTATTAAATTTGTAATCTTGTTTGAATTTTATTATCAATAATTATGGAATTATTATGACAAAAGCAGATATTGTTGACGAAATCGCAAAAGCTACCGGATTGACCAAAATCGAAACCAAAGCCGTCGTTGATGGTGTCTTTTCCAGTATAATATCAGCCATCGCAAGTGGGAAAAGAATCGAATTAAGAGGATTTGGTGTTTTCAAGTATAAAAGCAGAAAACCGCGTATGGCACGTAATCCGAAAACTGGTGAACTTGTACCGTTAGAGAAAAGATATGTGCCGGTCTTTAAGCCATCGCCAGAATTTTTGAATAAAGTTAATGAATCATTAAAACCTCAGTTGGAGGAAAAAGTTTTAGATAAACAATAAAATGTAAATCAATTAGAGAAAGGTAAATTTTAATGCCTTGCGGGAAAAAAAGAAAACGCCATAAAATGGCAACTCACAAAAGGAAAAAACGCCTCAGGAAAAATCGACATAAAAAGAAAAAAAGGTAGTTTTGCTTTTTTGATTCTGTGAATTTATCTATTCAAAAGTTTAAACCTTTTCCGAATAATATATTCGGGGAAGGTTTTCTATTATTTAACTTATATGTTTAGAAAAAATATTATATTTTTGTTTAATTTTTTTCGAATATTCCAATTTTGTAAAACGTATATGATTTCATCACACAAGAAGACCTGAAAAATGTCAAGAAATGAACAATGGGGTACAAGAGTTGGCTTGATACTTGCGATGGCAGGTAATGCAGTAGGATTGGGTAACTTTTTGAGATTTCCTGTTCAAGCTGTTCAAAATGGTGGTGGTGCGTTTATCATTCCTTACTTAGTTTGTTTTTTATTGATGGGTATTCCTCTGTTATGGGTTGAATGGTCTATAGGTAGATTTGGTGGCTCGCACGGGCATCATTCTACACCATTTATTCTCGACAAAATGGGCAAGAGGTTTTTTTGGAAATATGTTGGTGTTTTCGGAATATTTTCCAACATAGCCATCGCAGCATACTATTGCTATATAGAAAGTTGGACGATGTCCTATGTTTATCATTCCTTGATAGGTACTTTTTCTGGTATGGATCAAGGACAAGTGTCTGGATTCTTTTCGGATTATTTGGATGTTTTCGTCTCGACAACAGGAATACCATTCGAAGCAATATTTTTTTATGTCGTTTGCTTGGCATTGAATACTTGGATTTTGAGTCGTGGTTTGAGTGCTGGAGTAGAACGAACTGCAATAATTGCAATGCCATTATTGATTTTGTTCGGTTTATTTCTTGCTTTTCAAGGAGTAACCTTGACTTCTGGTGAAAAAGGAGCCCTATATGACGGTACGGTTGGTTTGAACTTTTTGTGGACACCAGAATTCGACTCACTGTTGAATCCGAAGGTTTGGCTTGCAGCGGCTGGTCAGATATTTTTCACATTATCGGTGGGAATGGGTTCTATTCAATGCTATGCGTCTTATGTTAAAGCTAGAAAAGATGTTGCCTTGAATGCAATGTCTGCAGGTTGGATAAATGAATTTGTCGAAGTAGTTATAGGAAGCTGTATCATTATTCCGATTTCCATTGGTTATCTTGGGATTGATAAAGTAATAGAATTGACAACGACTGGAGGATTAGGATTAGGGTTCAGAACATTGCCATTCTTGTTCCAACAGTGGGGCGATATATTAGCAATAATAGCTGGTGTTTCATTTTTTGGCTTATTATTCTTTGCTGGAATTACATCTTCCCTTGCAATGGGGACCCCTTTGATGGGCTTTTTGCAAGACGAGTTCAGATTTAGCCGCCGAAAATCAGCTTTAATGTTTGGTATAATCATATTAATTATGGGATTACCAACGGTTATTTTCTTTCAGGAAGGTGTTTTTGACGAGTATGATTATTGGGCTGGCACTATTTCTTTGGTTATTTTTGCTTTATTTGAAGCAATTTTATTTGCCTGGGTATTTGGCATAGATAGGGGCTGGAAGGAACTTAATCGTGGTGCTGAAATAAAAGTGCCAGGGATTTATAAGTATATTATCAAATACGTAACCCCTTTGCTCTTGGGAATTGTGCTTATTGGTGCTATTATTAGACCAGCAAATGATGATTGGTCCAAATTGAGTTTTTCTGGATGGGAATTGCATAACGAAAGTATAATCGGCCAATTAACTCATAAGGGAATTAAATATAATAAATCTTATTTTGCTGACAATTTTCAGTCCGAAGTTAGTGGAGTGGTTGATTCGCTGAGCCAAACAAAAGGGCGAGATTTTATTCATTTATCATATCTGGATAACAAGGAGCAAAAGCATTCCGTCAGTTATAATTATACTGGAAATAAACTTACTGTTCAAATTGGGCAAGTAATAAATGAGGGTGATATCATATACGAGGGATTTGTTATTAATAGAATCTTTTTCGTAGATATGGCAAGATTATTAATGCTTTCGATGTTTATTTTTATTACATATTTAGTTTATAAAGCAGCCAAAAGACGTAAATTATCAAGAGGAAATCAATGAAATTAGAATCATTATTATTTATGCTCGTAACGTTTACAATTATAGCTTTTATAACAGTTTCACTTTTCTTAAAGGTTCTTAAAAATAATAAATCTGCAAATAACAACTTACAGGAAGATGAATGAAATCATCGCAAACAAAAAAATCATTTGTTGGAAATTCGAAGAGGACCAAATCCTGTAATCAAATTCCTGATGAACAAGGAATAAGAATCAATAAATACATATCCGATGCTGGAATTTGCTCAAGAAGAAAAGCAGATGAATTATTATTGAAGGGCGATGTTACTGTTAATGGGAAAATGATAACTGAACCAGGGGTAAAAATTATGCCTGGGGATACGGTAGCTGTATCTGGCAATGTTGTATCTACTAAAAGACGTTATGAATATATTATACTTAACAAGCCAAAAGATTATATTACAACCACCCAAGATGAAAAAGGGCGAAAAACTGTATTAGATATAGTTAGAAAAAAGACAAGAATATATCCAGTAGGACGTTTGGATAGGAATACAACAGGTGTTCTATTGCTCACAAATGATGGCGAATTAGCTTATAGATTGACGCATCCAAAATATGGTATTGAAAGAGTATATCAAGTTACACTTGATAAAAAACTAAATCTCAATGATGCGCAAAAAATAGCTAAAGGAGTGAAAATTGGTCAAGATAAATATTCTCAATGTTCCATAATTATTGATATTAAGGATAGCCATAAAGCGACTGCTATACTTACAGAAGGGAAAAATCGTGAACTGCATATAATTTTTGGTGAATTTGGCTACAAAGTCTTAAAACTAAACAGAGGGACTTATGCTAATTTAACGACAAGGGGACTAAGACGTGGAGAATACAGGCATTTAACAACTAAAGAGATTAATGATTTAAAAAAAATTGTTCAATTATAATCTTTAATTAATCAAGGGATGATATGAAATGTATCAAACTAGTCACAATTGTAGCAATATTGCTATTAAACACCTTAATCTTATTGAGCCAAGATGACGCCTTACAAAAATATCGTTTGAGAAATATTACTGGTACTGAATTGAATTTAATCCCCAGAGAAATTCTTGATAAATCAGATTCTTTTTTTAGTAAGCTGACAAGAAAACAGATTGATTCAGCTTACGATGAATTATTGAAGACAAGCCCTTTGGGTAATAAAGCAGACCAGGTAGCGAAATTGAAAACTGAAACAATACGTTCATTAGGATTATATGGCGATTTGACTGGTTATGAATTGGTTAGCTCAGAATTAGCATCGGCTTCTTTACTAAAATTGAGGTATCTTGCTTTGCATACAAGATTCCCGATGAGATGGATGATGACTTTTTACAAATCAGCTCAGTTTGGCTGGATTATTATTAATATCACTTTCGATGATAACATTGGATTTTTCTTTACAGATGAGTAATTATTCAAATTATAAGGAGAAAATTTATGGATGAAAAAAGAAGGAATTTACTAATCAATACAGGTATTATCAGTTCAGCCCTTATTTTGGGTTCAAATTTTACCACACAGAATGTATCAGGCAATTCTCAACATCAATCATCATTAACTAAACATAGTTTACCTCCGCTTCCATATCCCAACGATGCTTTGGAGCCGTATATAGATTCACGTACTTTAGAATTGCATCACGGCAAGCATCACAAAGCTTATGTTGATGGATTGAACAAAGCCGAAGAAGAGCTTCAAAAAGCCCGATTGAATAATGATTTTTCATTGATACAGCATTGGTCGAAACAGTTATCATTTCATGGTGCTGGTGCATATTTGCATAAGCTCTACTGGGAATCAATGTCTCCCAATGGAGGCGGTATTCCTAGTGATTCACTCGGTAAGATGATTGAAAAAAGTTTCGGCGATTTGAAATCGTTTAAAGCTCAATTCTCTGCTGCTGCTCGAACTGTCGAAGCAAGTGGATGGGCTTTATTGGCTTATCGCTATAGCGATGATAGCTTGATAATCTATCAAGTTGAAAATCATCAAAAACTATCCCCTTGGAATGTTGCTCCAATAATGTGTATTGATGTTTGGGAACACGCTTATTACCTCAAATATCAAAATAAAAGAGCCGATTATGTTGATGGGTTCTGGAATTTTATTAATTGGAAAGAAATTGAAGCAAAATTGCAGTATATCTCAAAGAATCGTTAGAAAATAAAAATATTATTGATTGAGCGAAAAATTCAGATAAAAGATTGAGTTTTTCGCTTTTTAATATTATAAGCATTATCATTAACATCGAATATAAACGTCAATTTGAAAAATTTAAAAAGAAAATAGGAACGGTTAATAGAATGACATTTATAAATCCATTAGTATTGATTGGGCTTTTAGCAGGAGCTATTCCGATTATACTGCATCTCTTGAATTTGAGAAAATTAAAATCAGTTGAGTTCTCTACCTTAAAATTTTTAAAGGAATTACAGAAAACAAAAATTAGACGGCTCAAATTAAAACAGATATTATTACTCATATTGAGAACATTACTAATCATTTTTACTGTATTGGCTTTTTCTCGCCCAACTATTGAAGGCTCAATTCCTGGATTTGAGACTTTTGCACAAACAAGCGTTGCAATATTGATTGACAATTCATTTAGTATGGATGTTTCTGATGAGTGGGGCAATAGGTTCAATCAGGCAAAAATAACTGCCAATGAAATTTTAAAAATGTTGAAAGAAGGAGATGAAGCTATTATAATTCCACTTGCCAACAGAGATTTCTCTCGCTCGAGGAAATTAACAAAAAGCATTAATCTTGCCCGTGAGGATTTGAACAAAATAAATATTGAGCCCTCAAAAGCAGATTTGATTAGCTCCTTGCAATATGCTCAATTAGCGTTGGAAGAAGCTACAAATATTAACCGTGAGGTATTTATTATAACTGATTGCCAACCCAATATTTTTACGAATGATTTACAGGACAGTTTGAATTTATTCAGCAGAAAAACTTCAATATATGTTATACCAATTGGTATAAATACAAAATCGGATATTCAAAATCTATCTGTTGATTCAGTAAATGTGATTACTCGAATCTTTCAGCAGAATAAGCCCGTTGAAATAGACGTTTTCTTTAAAAATCATTCGATGAAAAATATAAGTGGAGTAGTTGCAGGTCTGGTCTTTAAAAATCAAAGAATTACACAAAGGACTTTTGATATAAACGCTGGTCGAACAAAGAACATTGCTATATCGGCAGAACCGATTAAATCTGGCATATATCAGTCATACATTGAGATTGAAAGTGATGCACTCGATTATGACAATCGAAGATATTTCAGTTTCTATATTCCTGAAAGCCCTAAAATATTATTGACCGGAAAGCAAGAACAAACACAGTTTATCGAGTATGCTATTATTGGAGCAGGTAAGTCTTTCAAAGGGAATCTTGATTATTCTGAACCCGAACGATTAACTTCGATTGATTTTAAAAAGTATGATGTTGTTATATGTACAGAGGGCAATTATCGTCAAAGCGATTTGCTTCGACTAAATCAGTATATCAATAATGGGGGGTCAGCTTTGATTTTTGCAAATTCTGAGGATGGGAATAATAGTTATTCGATATTCCTCAAAAATTTAGGGATTGAAACACCAAATATCAAGTATTTTAGTTCGAGCCAGCCAGCGTATTTTCTCTCAATAGATAAAATGCATCCACTTTTTGAGGGAGTATTTAAAGGTACTGCTGATAAGACTAAGATTTTAGAAAATACTGAAATATATAGAGCAAAACCAACCACTAGCGGACAGCAAATTATTGAAATGCCAGGAGGAGCATTTTTCAGTGAATTTAGGATTAAAAATGGAAGGGTATATTATTGTGCTGTATCTCCTGATTTGACTTGGAGTAAATTCCCAGTAACAGGATTATTTCCTACAATTATCTATCGCTCAATTATGTATTTATCAGCTGGAGATAATTTATCAGTTAATGTTGAAACAGGACAAAAATTAAATATTGCTCTACCAATGAAACTCGCTTCTGGTGGCACATACAAAGTAGTAGATCCAGAAAATATTGAATTTTATATGGAAGCAGTTACTTTACCTACTGGGATAGTTATGAATTTCGATGAATTTAGAGTTCCTGGCGTTTATTCAGTATTTTCTCAAAATGACAGATTGGTTTCTTTAATAAATGTCAATCATCCCGCAAGTGAATCAAATAATATTCCATTGAAAGAATCTGAATTTTTAGCTTTATTAAAACAAAATATCAATGAAGAAAATATTATTAAATTTATTAACAATACCCAAAATGTTACAAACGATATTTCAAGAGCAAGGTTGGGAACGGAGTTATGGAAGTTCTTTCTATTCTTGG
>JBBISM010000098.1:0-9340 GCA_037441245.1 Ignavibacteria bacterium
CATCAGTTATATAAATTTGGTCAGATTTTTCTTCGGGCTCATCTTCAGATGGCAATTGTACCAAATTTATATAACTGATGATGGATGGAAAACTTGGAAAAAGATTAATACACATCCTGAACAAAAAGCTACTTTTGTAGTTGCATATTCATACCCAAATAGAATAGTAACTGTTTCTAATGGTTATCGCTTGATTTTTGTTACTGATGATCTTGGGAAAACCTGGCAGAAAAGACGAGTGGATGATTCTCTAGACTTTTGGTATCATTATTTTTATGTATATAATGATAGTATATTCTTCAATGTCATGGGGAAAAAATTACACAAAACTACTAATGCAGGGATTAATTGGAATTTGATTACAAGTTTCGAAGGGTTGGAACATACATTTTCACGTTTGTTAATTATAAATGACACAAATTTTATTACCCGTTCAAATAAATGGATAATACAATCAACAAATAATGGAAAAGATTGGGAACCAATATGTTACGGCTCTTTTTACCTTGATAATTATGAACATCCATTAATGATAAGAAAAATGTTCAACAGAAACAATATGATTGCCTCTTCCTATGACTATATTTTAAAATATACAGGAAGAAAAAATTTAAAACCACCAGACTTTACGGCACCAGTGCCACGTTATAAACTCCCTCTTAATTTTGCAATAGAATGGTCGCCTATTATTGGAGCTGATAACTATGAACTACAAATAGTAGAAAGAATTGGTCATAAATTAGGTGAACCTCATAAACGACCACCAGATAATTTTGATACTACATTATTTGCACACAAAATTTTTGATGCGGGTATAACTTCATATCAATTGTCGGGTACAACCTATTTCAAAGAATATGTATGCCGGATTCGAGCAATGAACGCAAACTATACTTCAGAGTGGGCTTCATCCTTTTGGGTAACTGATGTTCAGACAAGTGTATCTGACCCGAAACGAACTGAAAGCTTACTAATTTATCCCAATCCCGCATCGGAATATATCTATATATCTGATTTGAACGAGGGAGCTTGCTCCCTTGCAAATGACATCAAAATCTACAACACCCTCGGCGAATGTGTAATCAATTACGAATTACAAATTACGAATTACGATAAAAATGCAAGAATTGATGTATCGCATTTGCCTGCTGGCGTATATTATTTGCGGATTGGCGAAATCGGGCGAATGTTTGTGAAAATGTAGGAAATATCATAATTAATTTAAGATAGCTTTGGTGCTTGGCTCTAAATTTGCATTGGGAAGCTATTTGTTATTTTTTTTATTTAATTAGCCCTAAATTAAGATATTTTTTTATTATTTTGCAACGTTTTTCAAACTGATGTGTTTATATAAGTAGAAAATAATTGAAAATTGATTAAACTTTTTATTTGAAAAATAGTCTAATTGTTGTATTTAAAACATATTTAAAGGTGCATTATGAAGCATAATCTGATTTTAAAACTTCTTGCTTTGAGCTTTTTCGTAGCTTTCCTGGTATCGAGTTGCGACAGAATACCGACAGAACCAGAATCAACAACAGCAACAAATAATCACAGCGAATTGTTTATGATAACTGAATACGATGTTTTTGCTGGAGATTTCCAAGAAGCCACCCTTGAGCACGAATTAGCACTTAACACAAGAGACGATAGACCCACCCCGCCAGCAAGGCCAATTTCATTATGGCAAATTCTGAGATTAATGAATTTGACTGAGGAGCAGAAGGCTGAAATTCTTGAATATATGCAAGACCATCGAGAATGCGTAAAAGCAGTAATGATGAAAATGAAAGCAGAGCAAAGAAAATTGATGGATAGTGTAAATAACCCACGCAAAGAAATTATGAAAAAAGTCAAATCTGGCGAGATAACCCGTGAGCAAGCCCGTGAACGTCTTCAACACCTCAATGAGAACTTTTTCAAAGCAATGCATCAATTGAGAGTCGCAACTTGCGAAGCCTTGAAAGAGTGCAGGAAAGCTTTATTGGATGCAATAAGCGGTATGGATTTAACTGATGAGCAAAGATCAATTTGGGACCGATGGTTAGCATCACTACCTGAAATTATCTGCGATAGACCCGTTAGAGATACCGGTCCAGGCAAAGGTCCTAATAGATAATTCAATTATAAATAATTCCGTATAAGCCGGTTGCGACCGGCTTTTTTTATTTTAATAATTATTTAATACCTTTGTTTTTGCGATGAAAAACAGTTATGAAAAATATAATTTTCTTTTTTATTTACCCATTGAAGGTTTTGGTGGTCTCGAAATACAAACTCTTATGCGAGCTATGGACGCGAAGAACTTAGGTTATGATTCATTAGCAATCGTCAAAGAAAATACAAGAAGTTATGAATTTTGCTTACAAAAAACAATAGAGTTTTGCACGTTCAACCAGAGATTTAAGTACTTTGACCCTTCTTCAATTATCAAACTTCGTAATTTAATAATTGAAAAGAAAATAGATATAATTATAGTTCCCAAAACTCATTTATTGCTAAATGTGATTATCGCTCGTAAATTGTCCAATCAAAGATGCTCGATTATTCTCTATCAACAGATGCAATCCGGTATCATTAAGAAAGACCCTTTTCATAATTTCATTTATAAAAATCTAAATGGGGGGATAGTATTAACAAATATAATGAAAGAACAATTAGCAACCACAACAATTATGGATATAAACAAAATTACCGTTGTTCCTTATGGTATTAAAATTGAAGATTTTAATTTTGAATTATCAAAAGTAGAAATTAGAAAAAAGTTTGGTTTGCCCGAGAGTGGCTTTATCATCGGCAATGTTGCACGCATCGAAGAGAAAAAAGACCAACTAACAATACTAAAAGCTTTCGAAAAATTGGAAATTCCGAATAAATATTTCGTGTTATGCGGTAACATTGATGATGCTGAATATTTTAATCTATTGCAACAGTTCATTAGTTCGCGAAATTTAAGCGATAAGTTCAAATATATAGCATTCACCGATGAAGTCTCAAAGTTGATGAACTCCCTTGATTTATTCATTTTGTCAACTCCCTCGGAAACTTTTGGACTTGTTATTTTAGAAGCAATGGCAAGTCGGGTTCCTGTAATAGCAACAAATTGCGATGGGATTAAAGAAATAATTAATGTCGGCAATAATGGAATACTTTTCGAAGCAAGAAATTATGAACAATTGAGTGAGTATATAAATAAAATTTATTACTCAATTGAACTTAATAACTGTATAGTTAATAATGCATACATTAATATAGTTGAAAACTATTCATATTCATCACAATCTGAACTTTTTTTCCATAATTGTATCAATTTCCATAATCGAATTTAGTAAATTGGTTTTATTTGGATTTTACAAATAACCGAAATTTCTTGAACAGAATTTTAAATTTCACTATATTACACTTTTTATTCAATTTTAAGGTGAAAATTATGAAAATTTTAGTATCTGATGGTATTGATGCAATAGGAGAAAAAATTCTAAAAGATGAAGGATTTGATGTAACAATCCAGAAGTATTCGCCAGAAGAATTATTGGAAAAAATTGTTGATTATGATGCAATTATGGTTCGTTCTGCAACCAAAGTAACAAAAGATGTGATTGATGAAGGTAAAAATCTCAAGGTTATTGCCCGAGGTGGTGTTGGTTTGGACAATATAGATGTGAACTATGCAAAAGAAAAAGGGATAACAGTATTAAATACACCTGGTGCTTCATCAATATCGGTAGCTGAATTAGCAATAGCACATATGTTTAGCTTGATACGCTTCATCAATATTAGCAATATAGAGATGCGAAAGGGAAAATGGCCCAAAAAAGAATATTCCAAAGGACTTGAACTAACGGGCAAAACATTAGGTATCATCGGAATTGGCAATATTGGTAAAGAAGTCGCCAAACGTGCTATTGGGCTGATGATGAATGTTATTGCCTATGACCCTTACGTAACTTCATCAGATCTTGATATCAAGTTTGTTTCAAAAAACGAATTATTAGCAAATGCTGATATTATTTCACTTCATATACCATTCATAAAAAGCGAAGGTCCTTCCATTACAAAAGCAGAATTTGATAAAATGAAAGATGGGGTAATATTGATAAATTGCGCCCGCGGCGGTGCAGAAAAAGACTTGCTCGAAGCCCTAAATTCAGGCAAAGTAGCATTTGCAGGCATTGATGTTTTTGAAAATGAACCTCCAACAGAAGCACAATTTGAATTGATTAATCATCCACGAGTATCTGTAACTCCTCATACTGGAGCATCTACAATTGAGGCTCAAATAAGAGTTAGCGAAGAAATAGCAACAAAAGTTGTACAATCACTGAAAAAATGATTGAGAGGGATTTATGGCAATATTCAAACCATTCAAGGCTTATAGACCGCTTAGAGACTTGGCGAAATTAATCGCTTCGAAACCCTATGATGTACTGAATAGCGAAGAAGCACGTGAGGAAGCGAAAGATAACACTATATCATTTCTTCACATAGGAAAACCAGAAATTGACCTCGATCCTTCGATTGATTTATATGACCCACAAGTCTATGAAAAAGGAAAAGATAATTTAAATAACTTAATCCAAAAAGGCTACCTTATTGAAGATGTGAAGCCAAATTTCTATATTTATGCTCAAACTATGGATAATAGAACCCAATATGGTCTGGTTGGTTGTGCCTCTGTGGACGATTATTGGAACGACATCATCAAAAAGCACGAAAAAACCAGAAAAGACAAAGAAGAAGATAGATGCAATCACGTAAGAGTTACTAATGCTCATACCGGTCCCATTTTCTTAACATATAAAGATGACAGTGAAATTAATACAATAGTGAATAGTATTATCAACAACGACGCAGATATAGATTTTATTGCCGACGACAATATACGTCATCAAACTTGGACAATAAATGATAATGCGATGATTCAAAAAATCCAAGAAAAACTTGAACAAGTACCCAATTTCTATGTAGCTGATGGTCATCATAGAAGTGCAGCAGCAGCTATTGTTGGTCGCGAAAGACAATTGGCAAATCCAAACCATACTGGAAGCGAAGAGTATAATTTCTTCTTAGCTGTCCTATTTCCAGCTTCGCTTTTGCATATTATGGATTACAATAGAGTTGTAAAGGATTTAAATAATCTCCTTGAAGATGAATTTTTCAATAGATTGAGAGAATTTTTCACAATTGAACAATCCGATAGGCAATACCATCCACAGAAAAAAGGCAAGATAGGAATGTATATCAACTCAAACTGGTACAAATTGACTGCAAAAAATCATTTATACAATACCGACAATCCAGTCGAAAAGCTCGATGTTTCCATATTACAGAATTATGTCTTGTCTAAGATTTTGGGTATAGACGACCCCCGCACAAGCAAAAGAATTGATTTTGTCGGGGGCATTCGAGGATTATCCGAACTCGAAAAAAGGGTTGATACTGGTGAGATGTGTTTAGCATTTGCTATGTATCCAACATCAATAAATGAATTGATGGAAATTGCTGATTTGGGTTTGATTATGCCTCCGAAATCTACCTGGTTCGAACCCAAACTTAGAGATGGCTTATTTATTCATTTTTTAGATTGATATTTATTAGTTTCCGATGATAAATATCAAAATGATAAGTAATTTCATATATAAAGTAATCCAATAGCTACTCTCGAAATGAATGAAGTAAATATTGTTTTTACTAATTTATTAAAAATTAATGTGGTTACAGTCTTACAGAAAAGAAATTAAAACAAAAGGACGAATTTATCGTTTATAAAGCAACATTTTTAGTAAATTAAATTGAGTAAATATATGCAAAATCAATTGGTTCCTATTGTAATAGAACAAACAAGCAGAGGCGAACGTTCTTATGATATTTTTTCTCGATTATTGAAAGAACGCATAATTTTTATTGGTTCCCCCATAGACGACCACGTATCGAGTTTGGTAATAGCCCAGATGCTATTTTTATCAAGCGAAGACCCCAATAAAGATATATATTTATACATAAACTCGCCGGGCGGGAGCGTCAGTTCCGGATTAGCAATATACGACACAATGCAATTCGTCAAACCAGATATAAGCACAATTTGCATAGGAATGTCAGCTTCGATGGCACAAGTATTACTATGCGCCGGAACGAAAGGGAAAAGATATGCGTTGCCCAATTCTCGTATCCTTATGCATCAACCAATGGGTGGAGCTCAAGGACAAGCAACCGATATTGAGATATATACAAAGGAAATGCTCCGTATAAGAGATGTGCTTTTCGGGATAATCGCAAAACATACAGGCAAAGATATCAAAACTATCAAAAAAGATGCTGATAGAGATAACTATATGTCTTCCGAAGAAGCATTTGCTTATGGAATTATTGACAAAATTCTCGAAAAAGCCCCTGAAAAAATTGAAACAGATAATAAATCTGAGGAAAAATCTGATATTTAAATAATAAAGAAATCTGATGGCAAAGTACGAAAAAGATAGATATAATATTCCCAAATGCTCATTTTGCTCACGAAGTGGTATTGAGGTAACTACATTAATCGAAGGGCCGAATCATATTTATATTTGCGACCATTGCGTAAAACGTTCTCTCGAAGTAATTAAAAAGAACGAAAGTTATCATTTTAGCAGTAGCTTTGGTGATAAATTGCCTAAACCATCTGAAATCAAAAAGGGACTTGATGATTACGTCATCGGACAAGACCATTCTAAGATGGTACTCTCGGTAGCTGTCTATAACCATTATAGACGTATATTATCAACTTCGAATCATTCCAATGATGATATCGAAATTGATAAGAGCAATATTTTACTCATCGGACCGACAGGCACAGGCAAAACATTGCTGGCTCGCACTTTAGCTAAGTTACTCAAAGTACCCTTTGCAATAGCAGATGCTACAACAATTACTGAAGCTGGCTATGTCGGTGACGATGTCGAAACAGTTCTTGTTCATTTATTACAAAATGCAGACTATAACGAAAAAGCAGCTGAGCGAGGTATAGTATATATTGATGAAATTGACAAAATTGGCAGAAAGAGCGAATCAACAAGCATCACCCGCGATGTATCGGGAGAAGGCGTTCAACAAGCCCTGCTGAAAATACTTGAAGGAACTAAAGCGGGAATTCCACCAAAAGGCGGTAGAAAACATCCAGAACAGCCTCTCATCTGGCTCGATACACGCAATATTTTATTTATTTGCGGCGGTGCTTTCGAAGGAATTGAAAAAATCATTGCACAAAGAATAAATACAAGTACAATTGGCTTCATTGCTAAGACAATAGATAAAACCCAAGAAAGCTACAAATTAATAAAGCACATTGAACCTGAGGACCTGCTCAAATTCGGATTTATACCCGAATTAATAGGAAGATTACCGGTCATTGCTCCACTCGAAAATTTAAGCGACGAAGCTCTATATTCGATTTTAATAGAACCAAAAAATGCAATCATTAAGCAATATAAAAAATTATTTAAACTCGAAGGGGTAGAACTCGAATTCGAAGAATCAGCTTTAAAAATTATCGTAGAAAAAGCAAAAACAAAAAAAACTGGTGCCCGAGCATTAAGAACAATTGTCGAAGAAGTGATGATTCCCATAATGTTCGAATTACCTGATATGGAAAATATTCGTAAGTGCATTATAAACAAAGAATGTATTACAAATAATGCAGAACCAATTTTTTTATCATCAATTGAGAAAAAAAGTAAATCTGCATAATTTTTTGATTATTTTATAACTTTTTATTAAATTGCAAATCTGTATTTTGTAAAATTAGGTTTTGAAATGTTAGCAATAGTAGAAATAGCAGGAATGCAATTTGAAGTTCAGCCGAACGATATAGTCAATGTACCATTACTCGACGGCAATCCAGGAGATACCATTGAATTAAACAAAATTTTATTAGCCGGCGATACTATCGGTGCCCCTTATGTTGAAGGTACTATAAAAGCTGAAATCTTAAACCATTGGAAAGACAAAAAAGTCATCGTTTTCAAAAAGAAAAGAAGAAAAGGCTATAGACGTCTGAAAGGTCATAGACAAAATTACTCTAAAATCAAAGTTCTCGAAATTAGCATACAATAGGGAGATATATAATGGCACACAAAAAAGGTGGAGGTTCAACTAAAAATGGCAGAGATTCGAATTCAAAACGACGTGGTGTAAAAAAATTCGG
The DNA here is from genome assembly GCA_037441245.1 of Ignavibacteria bacterium. Taxonomy (GTDB): domain Bacteria; phylum Bacteroidota; class Ignavibacteria; order Kapaibacteriales; family UBA2268; genus CALHGZ01. The sequence continues at coordinate 8,180 of JBBISM010000098.1, forward strand.
CGGGGAATTTGTCAAAGCTGGAAATATAATCATTCGACAATGTGGAACTAAGTTCCATCCCGGCAATAATGTCGGTATTGGCAGAGACTATACAATCTTTGCAATGATTGATGGAAAAGTTATATTCGAAAGAAAAGATAAAAAACGACTGAAAGTATCAGTTTATTCTAATTAATTCATTTTATCACCTCTCTACTTGCAAAATTGGGATTGTTTCAGAAATTTGAAACAATCCTTTTTATTTTTTAAGGATTAAACTCATCCGATGACTCGCAGTCATCGGATGAGTTTAATATAGTAGCACAAACATTCCTGTTTGTGCTGATCTTTAGCTTTTTTTCAGGTTATTGACAAATTTCTATAATATATTTAGACCTTCTCAATCCATAATTTTCCTTAAAAATGCTGGTTTGTTGTAATCTTGGAACATTGGCACATCCTCAATTTGTTTCATAGGTTCATTGTTGTTTTCTTCCGGCTGTGTTTCTGTTGATTTAATAATATTTATTCCTCGTCTTTCGAAAGCGGGTTTGTTGTAATCTGTTTCGCTTTGCTTCGTATTTGCAGTAATGAACTCTGAATTAATTCTATTCGTTCTTTTTAATGGGAATCCGTTGACAATAGGAGAAATAATTGGATTTGGGTGTATTGGCAATTGAATTGACGGGATTTTTCGTTTCACGCTTTCGATAACTTCTTTTGCATCTTTCTTTTTGAAACCTGTTGCAACAACAGTAACCATCAGCTCATCAATATGGTTATCATCTTGGACAACGCCGTGTATAACGAGAGCGTTTCCGCCAGAGGCTTCTTCAACTATTTTGACAGATTCAGCAATTTCGTGCATAGTCATATTAATACCGCCAGTTATATTGACAAGGACACCTTGAGCGCCCGAAATAGAAATCCCATCGAGTAGTGGTGAGTTTAGTGCATTTTGAGTAGCTTCGGTAGCTCTATGTTCGCCATTCGCTTCGCCTATGCCCATAAGTGCATCGCCCATCCCTTTCATAATTGTCCTTATATCAGCGAAATCAACATTGACAATGCCGTGGCGAGATATTATATCAGAAATCCCTCGTGTAGCATTGTATAGTACTTCATCAACTTTTTGAAATGCTTCGAGAAAAGTAGTTTTAACATCAATCACGTCGAGTAATT
>JBBISM010000099.1:0-9165 GCA_037441245.1 Ignavibacteria bacterium
AAGGCTTCTTTTCTTGAAATTATACCCAAGAGTTTACCATTTGAATCAATTACACGTAATACTGGGGCTTTGATATCTTCATTAATTCGATGTTTAGTTATTTTCTTTTTATCATCTTGTCTGTGTGACGCACTGGGAGAACTGATGTTTTGTTTCAAGTATCCTCTTTTATTTTTGGATAATACATTTAATTTTTACAAATATATTACTAGTATGACGAATTAGAAAAAAATTAATGTCAAAATTAATGTCATTTGATTTATTCTTAATTTTGTTATTTATTCATTTTGCTGATTAGAAATATGAATGATTTCACAAAATCCGACCAAGAATTAAGACGAGAAGTAGAACTAAATCTTTTGGAACAAGGCGATATTAACCCATTTCCATATTTATTCGATAAAACCCATTCTTCAATTGAAATACTTGAGCAATTCAGCGATGACCAGATGGAGAAATTTCGTGATGTCGCTGTTGCTGGAAGAATTGTTGCTATTCGAAGAATGGGGAAAGCGAGTTTTTGTCATATATTAGACGAAGTGGGGAGAATTCAAATTTATTTGAAAAAAGATGATTTAGGCGATGATTATGATAGATTTCAATTGTTCGATATTGGCGATATCATTGGCGTAAATGGATACGTATTCAGAACAAAAACTGGCGAAATAACGGTTCATTGCCAATCCATCACACTACTATGCAAATCGCTCAAACCTTTGCCTGTGCCGAAAGTCGAGATTGATGAAGCTGGAAATAAAATTGTCCATGATGCATTTGCTGACATCGAGCAAAGATATCGTAGAAGATACCTCGACATAATTGTAAATCCCGATGTTAGGGAAGTATTCAAAAAACGCTCTAAGCTGATGACAACAATGCGTAAATATTTCGATTCACGTGGATGGCTCGAAGTGGAAACCCCGATTCTACAGCCCATATATGGTGGGGCCAATGCACGACCATTTGTTACACATCATAATGCACTCGATATTGATTTATATCTCAGAATCGCTGATGAATTATACCTCAAAAGGCTTATTGTTGGCGGTTTCGAAGGTGTTTATGAAATAAGCAAAAATTTCCGCAATGAAGGGATGGATAAAATGCACAATCCCGAATTCACTTCAATGGAGATTTACGTTGCTTATAAAGATTATCAATGGATGATGGAAATGACCGAAGACCTTTTAGAAACCATTTGCAACGAAATTAATAATACAACTGAGATCAACTATAGTAATAATCAAATTTCTTTCAAAAAACCATTCAGCAGGGCTAAATATTATGAATTATGCAAAGAATTTACTACCACAGATTTAAAAGGGTTATCCCAAAAGGAATTATTACAAATCGCCTACTCATATAATTTAGAATTGGACAAAAATGCCCCTGCAATGAAAATATTAGATGAGATTTTCAGTGAAATCGTTCAACCAAACCTTATTCAACCGACATTTGTTATTGATTATCCGCTCGAAATGTCGCCATTAGCAAAGCGTCATAGGAGCGAAGATGGATTAGTCGAAAGATTCGAGCTTTTCGCTTTCGGTTTTGAAATTGCAAATGCATTTTCTGAATTGAACGACCCACGAGACCAACGCAAAAGGTTAGAGGAGCAAGCTCTTCAAAGAGCTCAAGGCGATGAAGAAGCTATGATTGTTGACGAAGATTTTCTCTATGCTCTCGAAGTCGGGATGCCTCCAACAGCTGGGCTTGGAATAGGTATTGATAGATTAGCTATGCTTATGACTGGTGCTAAAACCATTAGAGATGTTTTATTATTCCCACAAATGAGACCTGAACAAAAAAAATGATAATAATGTTAAATTGGTTAACTCATAATGAGCAATAATTATTATTATGACCCCACAATCGGAGCTTTTGTCAAAGAAAAACAAAAGAAAATCAAATATGGAATCCACATTCTGTTATTTGTCATCACATTTTTTACGACAACAGCAGCGGGCGTTCAATGGTTAATGATGGATTTTACTAATCCAGCAAATTGGATTTATGGATTGTCTTATTCAATTCCACTTATGCTTTTCCTTACAGCTCACGAATTCGGTCATTATTTTGCTGCAAAATATCATAATATCAAAGTTACTTTGCCATTTTATATACCGATTTTTTTGCCTTTTTTAATCAATTTTGGGACTTTTGGTGCTTTAATCAAAACTCAAAGCCCAATTCCCAACAGAAAGGCACTTTTCGATATTGGTGTAGCTGGTCCAATTGCTGGATTCATCGTTAGTCTTGCAATTTTGATTTATGGCTTATCCACTTTACCACCAATTGACTATATTTATACCATTCATCCTGAATATTTAACGCAATACAATGGTACTATACCGGGCAATGGCTTGCATTTCGGCGATACTTTATTATACTTCATTCTGAGTGAATTATTTGCAAATCCAGATGGTTTCCTTCCGCCGATGAACGAAATTTACCATTATCCTTTTCTATGCGTCGGTTGGTTTGGTTTATTTGTAACGGCTTTGAATTTAATTCCTATTGGTCAATTAGACGGCGGTCACATAACTTATGCTATGTTCGGGAATTATCATCGTAAAATTGCTCGATTTGTTTGGTGGATTATGTTTTTAATGGGTGTATTCTCATTGCTTGGGGGACTGGAAATTCTATTGCGTGACGATTACAACAATACCGCTTATGAACTATTGAAAATGTTTATTTATCCCTCACTCAAATTCATCAGAGAAAATATACCCTGGCTTTTTGCAAGTTGGGAAGGATGGCTTTTTTGGGCTATAATCACAAAATTCTTTATTAAATTAGACCATCCTCCGATATATGATACTGAAGAGATAAGCCCCGCAAGAAAAAATCTCGGATGGGTTGCTATTCTGATTCTCATTTCGAGCTTCTCATATAATGGTATCTATATTATTGAATGAAATTAAAAAATTGGGGTTGTAAAAAATTAATTCAATTGCGATTTATCACGAACAATAGTAGAAAATTTTAATCAATTACCTCATTACAATCTCAACAATAATATCATCATATTTGAAATATGCATCTTGCATAGTTATATCGCCGTACCTATCATATATTTGCCCACGTGGCAATCTCCTTGAGACTAAATATGATATTATTTGATTATATAAATTTTCAGCTATTTCCTTTTGATTCTGTGTTTGTGTCTTTTTTACAAACATTGTCAAAAATAGCTTGGAATTACTATTTTCAGCAAAATAATCACCGCATCTATCGAGATACTCACGCAAATCGTTTTTGCTTACAACCGTTGGATTTTCGAAAAAGCGATAGTAAAAATACTTCGAGTACCCAGAGCGTATTTGTGTATCCTCTTTCGACGAAGTCCCACAGGATTTGAAAATTAAAGAAAGTATCAAACTGATAGAAAGGATATGTAAAGCTTTCGATATACTATGCATTGATTATTATTCGCCCTTTATTTATTCTTTTATTTCCTATATCGAGAATTAATTCAAGATTATCTGAAATATCAACTACTTTCCCTTCAGCAATTAATTCATTTTTGCCATCCATCGAATCAGACATAACCGATACTCTTTTACCGATTACAATTGACCTTTTCCTGTAAATATTAACGAGCCTCCTATATTCCCCCTTTTTAAGAGCTTGATAATTCATATTTAATTTTTCAATCAGAATTTGAAAGATATCCCCACATCTTAAGCGTTGCTCAGGTAAGAGAAATTGATTTAAGCATCCAGCTTTGCGGATAAACTTATCCCCCTGGATTTTTGGAGCTGATTCGACATTCAATCCAATACCGATTACAGCCCTTGTAACAATCGAGGATTGCACCTGCGTATGAGAAAGCACACCACAGACTTTAGCATCATCAATTAAAATATCATTCACCCATTTGACTTTTGCCCTATTTTTTAGCAAATCAATAGAATCAATAGTTTGCAATACAGATACAGCTGAAAGAAGAATGAACCCAGCAGCGATATCGTCTAATGCGCATTCTGGTTTTAGGAAAGCTGATAAATGAATATTTCCAGGCAAACTAAACCATTCTCTACCTCGAAAACCGTGAAATTTTTTCCCCGTAACAGCAACACATAAAAGACGATCTGGCAATTCAGATTGTCTCAACTGTTCAATAAGCAAGTCAAATTGGGATTTTTCAGCACTTTCGACTATGAATAAATGATTCCAACTGTCATTGCTGATATTTGTATGAAAAATTTGTTTATTGGGAATCAAAGCATTTACAATGCGATTATTGATTTGGGTGCTGTCATTGGAAATATCTGAAGTCCACTTGCCATCAACTATAAAATACTTTCGAGCTATTTCGATATTATCTGTATATACAAACACTTCAACTATATTCCAATTAAATTTTATAATCAATTAGACGATATAATTCATTAATTAAGGTTTTTTCGAAATGAATTTAAATAACCATTATGAATACATCCGATAATTCTCTAACTCAATATGCTCCTGCGGAACGTTCTTCAATGTTTGAGTTTTTAAAAGAACACAAAGAGTTATCAGAAATTGATTTATTAATTTATTGATGAATTCTATTGCAGAAGGCACTTAAAGAGGGCTGGGTACATACAGTATGAAATTATTGACGAAGCGATACCTCAATGGAAAAATTTATTTTAGCACGTCTGAGCACGAGGGAACAACATTTTATCTGCAAATATCACTAAAATTTGAAAATTCTTAATTTCCTGAGAGATATTTTGCAATTAAATCATCTAATTTATTTTGGGCATATTCCAATCCAAATTGATAAATTACTTTTTGCCAATTAATTTCAAGAAATGCTCGAAACAATGCTTCTTTGCTACGCATTGATAAATTTTCTAATTGCAATACTTTTAATCTGAATAAACCAGCGAGTTCAGTTACATCTTCTAATAAAGGTGATAATAATTCATCGAGTTCTTCTTTCTGCTTTTTTGCATAAAATGGAGCTAATCCTTGAGTAGAAATAGAAATAATCATCTTCCCACGCTTAATTACAGCAGGCATAATAAAATTACAAAGCTCAGGAACATCAACCACGTTTATCAATAGGAATTTTTTGCATGCCTCTTCAAATATAAGTTCATTTGTTGCTCTATCATTTGTGCAAGAAAAAATTAGATTGTGATTGCCGATATCCTCTTTTTCAAAAGATTTTACTTTATAATCAAAACCATTTTTATTAATTAAATCAAGGAAATCAGCAGTGAATTCTAATGCAATAGCTGAAAATCCCCCACCAGAATCAAGAATTGATTTAGCTTTGCGATAAGCAACGTTCCCACCACCAACGACTAAAATGGAGAGTTTGCGTAAGTCAAGCATTATCGGAAGGTATGTGAAATTTTTCATTTAAATATTAAAATTCTGCAACCTTTTTGATTATAGAGCGTATATAACAATATACTCCTTCTCAATACACTATAGAGAAAAGCCACAAGTTACAGGCACCGTACTTGTGGCTTATTTATTTCTAATGTTACCATTCTTCGGATATTCCTCGGAATTTTGATTCATCCAATATGTATTTCATTAATTTGGTAACGTGTAATTTTTCGATTTTGATAATCTCGTCGAGCTTAGCATTCTTACCGATAATATCCCGAATTCCAAGATAATAAAGCACTGATTCTTTTTCAAAAGCATAAGCTTTGGTAAGTATTGATATTGGTTTTACATTCTCGCCGATTGTTTCCATTCCTTCGAAAAATTTCGAAATATCCACTCCTTTTAAGAAATCACGGTCTTCTTCGGATATTTGATATTTGTCATCGCCAACGTCGGCGAGTAATTCACTGAATTGTCTTTTGTGCTCAACTTCATCTTTTGCTAATTGCTCGAGAGAAGACTTTAAATCTTCATATCTAAAAAATCTTTTTGCCAGCTCAGAATAAAAATTAATCCCTAATTCTTCGGCTCGTATTGCTATCTTAATCAAATCCTGAATTGTAATCTCTGTCATATTTTCTCCCAATATTAATAATCACATTTAAAAAAATAAAATTAACGATGATATTTCTTATATCAAAATTTTTAACACAGGAGAATGAAAATTGTATAATAAAATGTGCTTGTTTTGTCTATGTTGCAAATTATTTTCAAGCAGAAAAAAGGGCTATTGCAAAAAATACAACAGCCCTGAATTTTTTATAAAATAAATTTATGTTTTACCAAGCATAACCAATATTAACACCAAGACCGAATGACCTATATGCAAGACCTTCAATATTAATAACATTTATCATCAACTGTATATTAGGTTCCAGCATAAAACCGCCCCAAACCCATTTATAAGCTGCTTCACCACCTACAGCGAAAGATACTGCATCCGTATACAGAGCACTTTCATAGCCCCAAAATCCAACGCTTGCTGCAGGACCAAAACTAAATCCTTCTAAAATAGTTTTTGTCTCTTCTTTAACAATATAAAAACGATATGAACCACCAAAACCATAAGCAGTCCATCCGAGAAAGTTCCAATAGTAACCGTTGATTGCTAATGAATTCTCCGGTGATAATTGCATCTCATAAGTAGCATTTAAAAGACCAAATACTAATCCAAACGGATTAGCTGAAATTCCGTTTGAGTATTTGTCAACTGGTGCTGTCACTCGTTTCTGTGCTGTTAATTCGAATGTAGTGATTAGTAAAATAATCGTCATAAGAATATAGAAAAATCGCTTCATAAAACCTCCATTTGTGAATAGATAAATAAATTATAAATTTCATTATAACATAATCAACTATGGCAAATATATAAAATCTTTTTGCAAAACAAATATAAATTTTTCAATTGTGAATTTTTTTAATTTTAATAGTTTGTTATATATTGAGTTTTGATTTACGTCATATTTTGAATTTCAATTTTGGAGGTTATATGAAAAGTTCATTACTAATCAAAGCATTAGCCTTATTTATCATTATCTTATCTGTCACTTATCCTGGTTTCAGCCAAAAAGAAAAATATCCAAACGAAGTATTTGGTTTGGGAGTATCCCTCGGCTCAATGGGCAATTACGGTGTAGTTGGCGTTTATGCAATAGATCCCGATATACATCTCGGTTTAAATTTCGGATTTTATTTAGAAACTGGTTCAGGTGTTTTGAAAACTAATACATATATGGAATTTTTACCCCATATAAAATACTATATTGCCGAGCCGATTCGAAGCCTTCGCCCATTTGCCTTGGGTGGATTGCGCGTTTCAACGAGACCAGAATCATATAAAGATGAATTCGATGTTGATCAAACAAGGATAGTAACATCAACTGGCTTTGCAATTTATGCAGGCGGCGAATGGCAGGCAATTTCCAGTGTGAGTATTTTCGCTGGGCTACAGGTAATTACTTTGGATATTGATCCAACTATATTTCGATTCGGTGTCGGCCCTGCATTTTTCGGAATTATGTTCTATCTTTGATAAATATTTAGGAATTAAAAATATCATTTGTTAGTAAGAACTCAGATTCCCATTTTCACGGGAATGACAATAGAAAAAGCTGGTCATTTACTTTTTTACCTTTCATTCCCATGAAAGTGGGAATCTAAGATGTTTTGAAGAATTGAAGTTAGATTCCTAATTGCACCCCAATGATAGAAAACAATTAGGAGTAACAGATAAAAATTAATAAAAGATGAAATAAAAAGTGGCTGTCTCAAATTTTTTATCGAAATTATTGTTAACTTTGAGACAACCCCATTTTAGCTATGCGGATTTAATACAATACTACTTTATATACAAATGAATAAACACCGTTAGTGATGTGCAAGTAATATGTTCCTGATGAAGAACGATTGCCTGAATCATCTAATAGATGCCATTCAAAGAAGTTATCGCCGAATTTGAAGAATTGTGTGCTATGATATATAGCAATACCAAGACTATTGTAAATTGCTATCTGAAAATTGCCTTCAATTATTGAATTGAATTGAAAAGTAATTCTATTTTCTGCAGGATTGGGAAATGCTGAAAAATGGTTTATAAAGGGATAATCATCTTTCAGGCTTGTTGTAGCATTACCTATTAACTGAATCGAAATTTTTTCATTCTCGTCAACGGTAATTGTGAAAATAGCTGTCTTTGAACCTTCTGAGCTGGGATTGAAAACAAGGGGTAATTCAACTTCGCTTTCAGCATCGAGTGTTATTTCGGCTATATCGAGTGGGAAACCAAATTCGGTTATATCTTCCCCTGCGATAGTAAATTGACTTAATTTTGCTGGTGCATTGCCTTCATTGATGATGAGAGCATTTTTTGTTGAAGAGTTGTTGATTCCAACATTGCCGAAGTCAATTATTTTTTCTTGAGCTGAAATTTTAATGAACCCGCCAATTCCAGATAATTGTAATTCTGGAGGTTGAGCGAAATTGCCTTTAAATTTGATAATAGCTGAGCGGATTCCTATTTCAGATGGTGTAAATCTAATATTCAGTTGCTTTTCTTCGTCAACGGATAAATTCATTGGTAAAGTAACTCCAAATATTTCGTAATCTGAAGGGTTATCGCCAATTATATTAATTTCAGTAATAGTTAGAGTCTCCGAACCGATATTTTTTAGTAATCCTGGGAATGTCTTTTCTAACTTCGAGTTGATTTTGACTGTTCCAAATTCAATGGAATTTTGGCTCAAAGATAATAAAGGACCATCTCCTTTTGGTATAATAGTTAGTTTAACTCGATTTGATGTAGTTGTACCGCACTTATTTGTTACTAAACAATCATAATTCCCTTCATCATTTTGCTTAACGTTAGTAAGAGTGTATGAGGGTTGATTGGCATTAGGAATATCAACACCTGATTTTCTCCATTGGTATGACCTAGCTGTATTACTTACTTTTACGTTGAATGTTACATTCGAACCTTCATTAACTGTTTGTTCTTTGGGTTGTTCAGTAATGATAGGTGCTTGGTCTATTGTAACTTTTACCTGAATGCTTGTATCTGAGGGAGAACAAGAGCCTCGCACAATTACATCATATATACCGCTATCTTGTGCTGAAACTGATGGAATTGTGAATACATTAGAATTAGCATTATTAATTGGATTGCCGTTCTTTCGCCATTGATAAGTTAAGTCATTTCCTGTTGCTGTTACGTTCAACTCCAATTTTTCACCTATACACAACTGAGCATTAGTTGGTTCTTTAGTTATGACT
>JBBISM010000100.1:0-7242 GCA_037441245.1 Ignavibacteria bacterium
TACCGATAGAATTTCCTCATTCCCAATAGGAATGGAACCACCAGTTATATACAAAGCCCCTCAGGTTGACTTCGCCTTGAGCTTTTCGATAAGCGGTGATGTTGATTTATTCACTCTTAAAAGATATGCTCAATTAATTGAACAGGAATTGCGGGAAAAAGAAGGTATTTCTCAAATATCAATTTCTGGTTATCCCAATGAAGAAATCACCATTTTTGTAAATGAGAAAGCATTAAGGACTTACAGCTTGACTTTCGACCAAATTACAAGAGCTATTCGCTCAGCTAATCAAGATGTTACTGCAGGTAATTTAAAAACAAATGATGAAGAATTGATTATTAGATTGAAAGATAAAAGATACTATGCAGAAGAATTGCTAGATATTCCCATAAAAACAAATTCTGACGGCAGTATCGTTCGTTTGAGAGAAATCGCAGAAGTTAAGAATACCTGGGCTGATGTACCACAAAGAATTTATGTTGATGGCAATCCAGCCGTTATTATCAATGTTAGCAAAGTGCTCGGCGAAGATATTTTAAAAATCAGGGATAAAGTTAGAAATTATGTTAAAAATTTCAATGAAAGAAACGATAACGTCAAAGCAACTATTTTAGACGATATAACAATCAACCTTCAGCAAAGGTTGAATTTGCTTATCAATAATGGACTTATCGGTGCTATTCTTGTTCTAATATCATTGACATTATTCATCAATCTGCGATTGGCTCTATGGGTGGCATTATCCATTCCTTTTTCGTTCCTTGGTATGTTTATAGTTGGATATGTCTCTGGTATTACAATTAATGTTATCTCACTATTTGGATGCATTGTTGTCATTGGTATGCTTGTAGATAATAGCATTGTTGTTTCCGAGCAAAGTTACCAATTCCGCGAAAAGGGGAAGAATCCATTCTTATCAGCTTTGCAAGGCTCTTCGAGTGTGGCTGTATCAGTATTATTTGCTGTATTGACAACAGTAGTAATGTTTGTTCCCTTATTTTTCCTTGAGGGTCGAAGCGGAACTCAAATGGTTGAAATGGCTTTTGTGGTGATAACTGCATTAATTTTTTCGCTAATTGAATCAATTTTGATATTGCCCGTTCACTTAGCACATTCAAAAGCTCTAAAACAAAATAATAATCGTAATAAAATCAGACAATTTATAGACAAAGTTTTGATGTATCCGAGAGATTATTGGTATAATAGTACATTGAGATTTTTCATAAAGAATAAGATTCTTGTATTTGCGGTGGCTTTGTTCTTAACTCTTATGACAATTGGTGCGTTTCAAGGTGGAATTATTGGTGCAACTTTTTTCCCATTTCTTGATGCAGATACATTCGAAATCACTCTTCAATTGCCCGCCGGAATTCGAGAGGATAAAACCTACGAAATATTACATAGAATAGAAAAAGCTACCTGGGAAGTTAATGAAGAATTGAAGATGAAATATCCTGATAGAGGAGAAATTATTCTCCATTCAAGATTAGCTATTGGCATTGGACCATTAGCTCTCTTCCAGCCTGCTCAAATCGGTGGTGCAAATATAGGAACGTTGAGAGTTTATATGCTTAGCGGAGAAGAGCGGAATATAGATAGCTATATAATTATCAATGCTATTCGAGATAAGGTCGGTCCTGTTTATGAGGCAGAAAAATTAATTTATGGAGAGGGCTCGATTTTTGGAAAACCTGTTTCGATTTCATTAATTGGTAATGATTTAAATGATTTAGAATCAGCCAAAGAAGAATTAAAGGAAAAAATGCGTACTCTAACAGATTTACGTGATATTACTGATTCCGACCCACAAGGATTGAGAGAAATAATCATTCAACCAAAAACAAAAGCACATATTCTTGGCTTGACAAATCTCGAAATTGCTCGACAAATACGCCAAGGATATTTCGGAGATGAAATACAAAGATTGCAAAGAGGAATTGACGAAATTAAAGTCTGGGTTAGATACACTGATGAAGAACGTTCAACATTGCAAAATCTGGAAAAATTGAGAATACGTACCGCTGCAGGGCAGGAATATCCATTAACCGAGTTAGTGGATTATGAAATAAAGCGAGGTAGTGTTTCTATCAATCACCTTAATGGAATGAGAGAAATTAAAGTGGAGGCAGATATGGTTGACCAAACCGCTGAAGTGCCACCAGTATTGAATAAAGTTAAAAACGAAATGCTAAGGGAGGTGCTTAATAAATATCCAAGAGTTACAACTGCATTATCGGGGCAAGAAAGGGAAATAAATAAGACAGCTGTTTCGTCAAGAACAGCTTTACCTATAGCTTTAGTTGCTTGGTTCATATTTATTATATTGAGCTTCCGTTCATATAGCTATGCAGTAATTGTAGCGATGCTTGTTCCTTTGGGATTTATCGGTGCCGCCTGGGGTCATTTAATTCAAGGTATTCCAATTAGTATTATGTCCGCTTATGGATTTTTAGCACTTATGGGCGTAATTGTCAACAATTCGATTGTCTTCATCAATACAATGAATGATAATTTAAGAAATGGTTTGAAATTCGAAGAATCAATTATTCAAACTGCAATTGCCCGATTTAGACCGATATTATTAACTACAGTAACAACTTTTTTGGGCTTATTCCCATTATTATACGAAAAAAGCAGACAAGCCCAATTCTTGAAACCTATGGCTGCTTCTGTTGCTTATGGGCTTTTATTCGGCACAATCTTGACTCTTATCTTTTTGCCGATATTTTTATTAATTTTTAACCAAATCAAAGTCAATTTGAAAAAATTGTTTACTGGAATCAGGCCTGAGCCCGAAGAAGTCGAGCCTGCAATTAAAGAAATGATTTGGTTGAATAAAATGTTCCCGAATGATAAAATTGATTAATTTGAATTATGAGGCATAAATAAAATGAGAAAATCAATATTTTTTTTAATAGTCTGCTTATTTTATACATCTTTTGTGCTTGCAGATACTTTATCATTTAACGATGCAGTTATAATCGCTCTCGAAAGCAATTATGCAATAAAAATGATGAAAAAGCAAAAAGAAATCGCAGAAAATAATGTAAACATTGGCACTGCCGGGATGTTGCCCAGAATTGATGTGAACTTAGGCGGGCAGTATTCTAATTCATCTATTGAACTTGAGCTTGTAACAGGACAAAAAATAAAGGGGGACGGAAACGTTACGACAGGCTCAAATTATGGGGTCGAACTAAATTGGACTCTTTTCGATGGTTACGCAATGTTCGCTAACTATGATAAAAACAAGCAATTACTCAATAAATCCCACATCGAATTGCAGATTACAATCGAGCAATCAATACGGCAATTAGCAAATCTATATTATATAGGGCTATCTTTAAAGAAACACCTTGATTTTCAACGAAATAACATTGAATTAACAAAAGAACGCCTCGAAAGAGTACAAAGCCGAGCAGATTTCGGAACTGCTCTAAGTATAGAAATACTCAAAGCTCAAGTTGACCTAAATTTCGATAGTACTTCTATGATGCAAACAGAGCTTAATTATCTCAATACAAAGCGTGCAATTGCATTAGCTCTAGGCAAACCAGCCGATTATGAATTTGAAATTCAGGAATTAATGCAATTTGACAGAATCTCTGACTATGACGAACTCCTCACTTTAGCCCTCAAAAATAACACCTCAATTAATAAAGTAATGCAAGAACGCAAAATAAGCGAAGCAGATAAACGATTGATAGCTTCGACCATATATCCAAGAATTGCTGTAAGAGGTGGATATTCCGGAGCAATGACCCAATCCGATGCTGGTTTTATACTTAAAAACGAAAGCAAAGGATTCAACGCTTCTATTGTTTTTTCTTGGAATTTATTCGATGGACTTCGCACAAATACTATGCTCCAAAATATGAATATTTTACTCGATATTAATGATATTGCTATAGAACAATTAAATGAGCAAATTACCACATCAATCGCTTCTGCTTATGATAATTATATTTACAGATTAAAAATTTTGGAAATGAATAAATCCAATCTTAATACCGCTCAAATCAATTATAATAGAACTTATGAGTTATTTAACTTAGGTCAGGTAACAAGTATGGAATTGCGTGAAGCACAACTCAATCTATTGCGAAGCAAAAATTTAATAAACGAAGCCGAATATTCTGCTAAACTATCCGAAATTGAACTCTTACTCATAAGCGGAACATTATTTAAATAAATATTATACTCAGATTATCGTTATATTATACTCAGATTATCGTTATTATCCAAAAATTCTACAGAATTATGATGAAACAAAATATATCAGAGGAAAAATTAGTAGCAACGCTTGAACCATTGATTAAGAAAGCACGTGGGAATGTCTCTCCAGCAGATTTAGTCGCTGAAACAGGTTTCCCTTGGGAAGATATAAAATCTGGATTATCCCGACTAATCGAGCTGTATGAAAGCCGTGTTACAATGAACAATGATACAGGTGCATTGCAATTCATTTTTGCATATCCATTAAGAAAACGTGGGAAAAAGAAATTTAAAGAGATTGTATTCGAAGCTATAAATTTTCTATGGAAAATATTTCAAGTAATCTATAAAGCAGCGATTGGGATTATCCTTATATTCTACACAGTCATTTTTATTCTGATACTAATCGGGCTAATGTTCGGTGGTTCTTCGAGGGATAGAGACCGCAATCCGTTTGGAGATATTATATCCGGAGCTTTTAGAGCAATTTTCGAGGGGATGCGATTCTATGCTTGGACTCAAGCTTTCCAATATATCGAAGACCCAAGCGGTTTCAGATATAAAAAAGCTATACCTGAAAAGAATAAAGGAAAAAGTTTTATCCAATCGGTTTATCATTTTGTGTTTGGACCTGAGCATCCTGATTATAATCCACTGAATGATACAAAAGAGGCAATAGCTTTCATACAAAAAAATAAAGGGAAAATAACCGCAGGACAGATAGTTGCTCTCACTGGGGTTACTTATGAAGAAGCTGAATCCAGATTGGCTCAATATGCAGCACAATTCAACGGTTCGCTCGAAATTAACAAAGATGGAATTGTTGTCGCTGAATTTTACCAATTGCTCGAAAGATTAAGCAAAGAGCTAAAAGGGGGGAAAATCGAATTCTATATTGATGAAGTTGACCCACCCTACGAATTGACTGGAAATAGCTCAGGCAGAAATTTATTCATCGCTTCTATGAATGCCTTTAACGTGATAATGTCGTATTTTGTGATTCTTACTTTTTCTAATGGCACGCTTTCTAACGCAGATATAGTTACTGAAGTAGTCAATATATCACCGGCTATTTTATATGGTCTTGGTTTTTTTCCACTTGTTTTTTCGATAATATTTTTTATTATTCCTTTGATTAGATTAATATATGTTTCCCGAATGAATGCAAAAAGGGATGATAACATCTTACGGAAAAAAATATTCTCTGCTTTTATCAATCACCTAGATGAAGAACTCGAATGGGGATATATTAAAACAAGAGCAAAAATTAAACCCGAGGAAGAAACTAAGGCACTTGATTCGATGAATAAATTAATTATTGAGCTTCAAGGCGAATTAAAACTTGACGAACAAGGGCGAGCTGTATATACATTCCCACGGCTTGCTAAAGAGCTTCTAATATGAAAATTTTATCTTGCAAAATCTTGTTAATACAAGCCAATTATGATAATTGCTTTTAAAATAATATAAAAAGACCCTCTCCCTGCGATTGGGAGAAGATCTAAACCGGGGGTCAAACTAAAAATCGCAACAAAATATAATAAGTAAAAATCGTGCCAAAAAATAAAAAAGGCGAGTTGAAAAACTCGCCTTTTATAATTAAATACTCTTAATCTCACTTGGTAACGGATAAAATTTTCGTATAAGGCTTATTCTCAATAGTCAATACAACATAATAAATACCTTGCGAAAGTTTGCTTGTATTGATATTAATCGCATTGAGTCCAGCGAAGAATTGTCCACTAAATAAATTCTGAACTTTCTGTCCGAGTGCATTATATAATTCGATTCTACCATTGTAAGGTTTATCGAGAGTAAACGAGAATTCGGAAATCTCGTCGAATACGGGATTTGGTCGAAGTTCGTTGATATCAAGGTTTAGGTCTAACTCAGTAACATTTGTGGTTGGATTTGTGATATCTATAAGAGTAAACTGGACATCCTGCGGCAACCAAGAGTCAACGCACATTTGCTGAATCATTGGATGGTAATTGTACTTTGGATGCTGTGTATTTGTTATTTGCACGGTTTTCAATTCAACCATTGGAACTTGTTTTATACTTGGAACTACACTTGGAATATAGGCAAATTTATTATATAAATCATCATTGGTAACGTTAATTGCCTGGCTCCAATTAGTTCCGCCTATTGGACGATATGCCATAAATACGTCATTTGTGTACCATTCGGTTATTTGCTGTTGTCCTTCGCTTGTAGTATATACAAATGGTGGATTGATTTGGAACAATTTATCCACTGATTGAATCCATTTTAATATGATGTGCTGGCCATCAGCAGTCTTAGCTGCTTGCAGATGAAATTGCTTAGAAGAAAGTATTAATGAATCTTTGTTTTGTCCTTGTTGTGTTGCCACATTTCTAATGTAAACTTGTAACGGGAATGGTTGAAAATCTGATGCTTTTGTTAAAGTCCAAATTCCGTTCTTGTATCTTGCTTCGGCTAAGTGAGCTCCAGTATAATTTTGACCATCAGTTGATGTTAATATCTTTACAAAATAGCTAACATCATCAACATCATTTACAATAAAAGCATCGCCTGAATAAAGCATATCAACTGAACCGAAATAATTAATGTTTGTAACTGAACCTTCTTTTACAGCAAAGTCTTCAATCAATGAATAAGGCATTGTTTGCCAATCAGACCAGTGCTGTCCATAGTTGGTTGATTTCGAAAATCCAACAACTCTTTCTTCGGGTGCTTTTGTAAACATAGTGAAATTGGCTACATAAACATTGCCATCTTGATCTACATCAATTTGGGGTGGTACTCTATATGTACTTCCCTGCTGTTCTGGTCTGCGTATAACTGATTCATTCCATTTATCTGGGGCAGTCTTTGGCACAGTGTTATCGTAACTTAATTCATCAACATATTTTCCAGAAATACCGAATAAATCGGCATATCCCAATGTAACAGAATTTAGCATATTACCAATGTGATAAATAAATCCTTCACCATCGCCAGAATATGAAGAAGCAATGCTTTGCCAATACATCGTATTAGGTG
>JBBISM010000100.1:7330-9156 GCA_037441245.1 Ignavibacteria bacterium
TGAAGGGTTACGCTCAGCATATATAGACATAACAAGATAGACTAACTGGTTAGGATCTTTTGTGTTGTTTATATTAACAACTCCTAATGATGGCCATACACTTGCAGCGGCATCTCTTTGGAAAAGAATTCTTTTAGTTGACCAAGTTGTGCCTAAATTGGTTGAAGCCATTGAATAAATATAGGTTTTTAGCGTAGTTCCATCTGATTCTCTCAAATGCTGTGCTATTATTAATGAGCCCGAAATAGGTTCATAAACAATTGGCGTGCAATAGCCATTAAATGTAAATGCTGCATCAACTATTCGGTCAATAGTTTTACCTGCCTGCACTTCATCGCCGGCTGGTGCTTTTGGATCGAAGTAAGGAATTGCATTTGGGTCGGGCAGTAAATACTTGTAATCTTTATCAAACCCCCAAAAATTCTCAGGTGTAATTAATTGCTGGGAAAATAATGATGTTGAGAAAATCATCATTAAATAAATGGGCAATAATTTTTTCATATAAATTCTCCTAAAAATTAAAATGTTATGTTAAAAAAATTCAAAATTAACAAAATTCAAAGTTGCAAGTTACATAAATTATCAATATTTTAATCAAAATTACTATTACTTTGTAATTTTGTTACAAACAATTTAATTTTTTGTGTTTCGTTCAAATAAAATTATTAATTTTTTGATAATGGAAACCTATGAATATTGATGAAAGCATAATTAGAGAGCATTTGGTGAAGTTAATTGACCCGGATTTAGACAAAAGTTTCGATGAATTAAACTATATTGATAAAGTTGAAATTAATGATGATATAATCAAAGTTACTTTGAGCATCGTTCAACCAATCCATTGGATTGCTGACGAAATCAACAGGTTATGCACTGATAAATTGAATAGTATCGCACCAAATTACGAAAGCGAGATATTAATCCAGGAAATAAAACAAGAAGAGCCGAACAGAACTATATTGAGTGGAGTGAAAAATATAATTGCTGTTGCCTCTGGCAAAGGTGGTGTCGGCAAATCTTCATTAGCATCGAATATAGCATCTGCTTTATCGCTGAGCGGTGTTAAAGTTGGTATCCTTGATGGGGATGTATATGGACCGAGCCAGCCAACAATGTTTGGATTGAATGACGCCCGACTTGAGGCTCAGCAAAAGAGCGATGGTACTGTTGTTGCTTATCCAACCGAAAAGTGGGGGATAAAAGTAGCTTCGATGGGATTTATTATGAATCGAGACCAGGCAGCAATTGTGCGTGGACCGATGCTTGCCGGGTACTTCTCGATGCTGTTCGAGCAATTGGATTGGGGTTCGCTTGATTTCCTTGTATTCGATTTACCGCCTGGCACTGGAGATATTCAATTAACATTGACACAGAAGATACCGCTAACTGGTGCTGTTATTGTTACTACTCCTCAGGAAATAGCACTTGCAGATGTGCGAAGAAGCATCGCTATGTTCGGACGGGTTAATGTTAATATCTTGGGGATAATTGAAAATATGAGTTATTTTACGCCTCCTGATTTGCCCGACAAAAAATATTACATTTTCGGGAAAGGCGGTGGCAAACAGGTCGCTGATGAATCAGGTGTTACTCTGCTCGGCGAAGTTCCACTCGATATTGATATGCGAGAAGGAAACGACGGCGGAATGCCTATTGTCTTGATGAAAGACAATATCAAACAAAAACAGATTTTAATTGATATTACTGCTAAGCTTGTCAAGGAAATAAGAAGAATCAATCTGGAAAACATGGCTGAGGATAAATTAGAGATACAAATTTGATGGATATTAAAGAAGAAGTCGAAAAAGTACTTGTTAGTATTAGAC
>JBBISM010000101.1:0-7828 GCA_037441245.1 Ignavibacteria bacterium
TACCACCAGCGTGGAGTGTACACATAACAAGTTCGAGAGTGGAAATGTTTTTCTCAGGATGTATTCCGACTGGGATGCCTCTACCATCGTCTTCAATAGTGCAAGCGCCATCTGAATGAATTATTACACTGATGTTTTTGCAGTAACCAGCTAATGTTTCATCAATCGAATTATCAACAACTTCGTGTATGAGATGGTGTAATCCTCTTTCTCCAACATCGCCGATATACATTGCAGGGCGTAAGCGGACAGCTTCGAGACCTTCTAATACCTTAATACTCTCTTCACTATAATTGGAGCGATTAACCGCACTTGTATTTTTTTCTTCATCCATAATTTATATGTTTTTAAGTATAAGTAATAAAAATAATAATCAAAATTAAACAATTCTATTTCTATTTGATAATAATATTCTTGATTTTATTTGCATTTAATAATTGATTAAATCTTTCGGTTAGTTTATTTTTTCTCAATAATAACTCACTTCTCCACGCCGAGGAAGAGCATTGGATGAATAATATTCCATCACGAAATCTTGATATTGTAGCATTTTTAGCAATATTTTCTCCCACAATCTCCACCCATAATTGTTTTATCTTCTCCGATAAAAATTCATTTTCCAAGCCAAAATTTTCAACAATCTCATTAATCACTGCATCAATTGGTTGATATTCTCGTTTTATATTTTTACTCATTTATTCGAAATTAACCTGACCATTAAATAAATAAAGACGTTTTGAATCGCCATTTAATTCAAAAGTTCGATTTCTTTGGTCGAATTCTGTTGTAGTTATAAATGTTTGTGCATTTAAATATTCAATTATATTTACAACTTTTTGAATACGCTCGGCATCTAACTCGGAGAATATATCATCCAATAAAATAACAGGGGTTTCTCTGTTTAATTCTTTTAAATAAGTAAATTCAGCAATTTTTAGACTTATCAATAAAGATTTATGTTGCCCTTGTGAGGCAATATCTCTTGAAATTGCCCCATTGATGGTAATTTCGAATTCATCTTTTTGTGGTCCGAATAAGGTCATTCCACGATATTTTTCAATTTTCTCAATTTGAATGGCTTTATTTTTTAATGAATTATGGATAGAACTTATATCGCATTTTTCATTGTTGTAAATACTTTCAATACTGTTAGGAATATATTTCAAACCCACTATTTCTCTATCATTTGCAATTTTATTGTAAACCGATTGGAAATATTCTGGAAATTCTTGACTAAAGATTTGTCTTTTATAGATTACACGTGCAGAGATTTCAAAAAATTGTTCGTTCCATAGATGTAATAATGTGTCATCAAATTTTTCGATTGAATTATATGATGATAATAATGAATTCCTTTGTTTTAAAATTTTTCTCAATTCTAAGAGGTCTTCAAAATATGCTTTACTGCATTGTGATAAAATTTTATCAACAAATTGGCGGCGATCCGAGGGAGTGCCTGATGTAATTACTCTAAAATCTGGAGATAAGATTACACAAGGCAACTCGCCGATTAAATTTTTTGCTGTTAAGTTATCGCCTTGGGTTGTACAAATACTTTTTCTTCTACCAATTTTATATTCGACCTTAATATTATATGGGACATTCAAATCGCTCCTACATTCACAAACTACATTATAAGTTTGCTCGCGGAACGTTATTAATAGATTTTCTTGTGTTGGTTGGAAACTTTTACCAAAGCTACAAATATGAATTGCCTCCAAAATTGTTGTCTTACCTGCTCCATTGGGACCATAAATAAAATTCAACCGCGGAGAAAAAGTTATATCAGTACAAATATGATTCCTAAGGTTTTTTATATGTAAACGACGGATAATCAATCTCTAAGATAATCACTTTAACACAAAACACAAAGTTATTGAATCATCACAACAATAAAAACGGAGAACTCACAGGTATTATAAGTCTCCATTTAATTTTTTATTTATTTTTATTAATTAATTTATTCTTACCGGCATTAACAACATCACCAAATCGTCGCTTGTTTGGCTCGACTTGATTAATACAGGTCTTATCGGTTCAGAGAACATAATGGTAATAGAATCATCAGATTTTTCATCAGTATCAACGTTTTGAACAGCTTCAAGCAGGAACTTATAGTTAAAGCCAGTTTCAAAACTGTCTCCATTAAATTCACAAGTGATAGTTTCATCGCCTATTGTCCCGATATCTTCATCTCTTCCGCTTGCAATCAAAGTATCTTGTGTTACTGAAAGTTTGACGTGCTTGGAAAAAGCATTAGTCTGTATAGCAACTCTGTTAATAGCTTTAATTAAATCTTTCTGCTTGGCATTGAGTATGTATTTATTTTCTGTCGGGATAACAGTTTCGTAGGGTGGAAATTTTTCATCAATAATTTTGGAAATGTAGATTGTATTGTCAATATCAAAGCGAATATGAGTAATTTTCTCATTTGTCTCAAGAAGTGTTATTTCAATCTTATCATCAATCTTCTTCAGTAATTCAACAGTTCTCTTAGGTAATATGACATCTAAGTCATCGGGATACATCGAATCTGGTTGACTGGATTTTGCGATAACTAACCTATAACTATCTGTTGCAACAGATTTAACATAATCCTTTCTAAACTGGAATAAAACTCCCGTCATCGCTGGACGATATTCATCTTCTGATACTGCAAACACGGTCTTCGAAGATAGAAACTTGACCTCTTCTTTGCTAAACATTGCTTTTGCTCCCGCTTTGAAAGCGCCAGAAATTAAACCCTCTATATCGGGTCTTTCTGCTTTGAAAAGTTCTGGAATATCTAAATATTCATCATCACTAAGCCCTTTGATGACATACTTGCCTGTTCCTGTTGAAAGCATTATTTCTAAATTTTCTGGATTAACAGAAAATTCAAGGATAGCAGAAGGTTCTTGAAGCTTAACAATTTGCTCAAATCTTCTACCTGGTACTAAAACTGAACCGTCCAGTTCGATGTCAACAGCGAGATTTACAATAATAGTAATATCTTGGTCTGTTGCAATCGCTCGTAGTTTCCCATTTTCAGTAGAAAAAAACAGATGTTCAAGAATTGGTAATGTAGTTTTGGGTGGTATCGCAGGCATTATGCGTTGGAGCAAAGACTGCATTTCGTTCATTGGAACTGTGAATTTCATATCTTCTTTCCTTTTTGTATTTTTCTTTATTAATTTTGGTAAATTGTCACTTTTCGTAAAATGAAATTTATTAAATATGTAGCATTAAATTCAAATAAAGTTTTCCACAATGTTAACAAAATATGGTATAGACAATATAATTTTTATGATTCTGGTATCGCTTATACTTGTTATACTCGCTATCTGGAATTTTGGCAAATGGTATTCTTTCATTTTGATATTTTTCGGGATAATAATCTTTGTTTTTACATTTATTTTCTTTCGAGATCCGAAGAGAAATGTTCCAGAAAAAGCAATTCACAACGATTGTATGATATTATCACCCGCTGATGGGAGAATAACTGAAATAATTGAAATTGAGGAAAAATATTATCTGAAATGCTTAACAAAGAGAATAAGTATATTTCTATCACCACTGGACGTTCACGTTAATAGATCTCCAACTAACGGAAAGGTCAAATTTTTTGAATATATCAAAGGTAACTACCTTGTTGCTTATCAACCCGAATCATCAGAAAAAAATGAGCAAACTATTATCGGGTTAGAAAATTCTTGCGGAAAGATTTTATTTAAACAAATAGTCGGCATATTAGCCCGTCGTTTAGTATGGGATATAAAAATAAATGATACGCTTACAGCCGGCCAAAAATTCGGGATGATGAAATTCGGTTCAAGAATGGATATTTTTTTACCCATTGATTCTCAGATATTTGTAAAGATTGGCGATGAAGTCATTGCTGGTGAATCAATAATCGCCTCGATAAGTAATATTAATAAAGAGCTTCTACAGTGATGAGAAAACGAGTTGTACGGTCATTTGTTCCAAATTTGCTTACCTTAGGCAATCTATTTAGTGGATTTACTGCAATCATACATATATCCCAAGAAGATTATTTCACAGCGGCATTATTTATATTAATGGCAGGCATTTTTGATATGCTCGATGGCGTAGCTGCTAGACTGATAGGTTCTACGAGCGATTTTGGTGCTGAACTCGATTCCCTTTCGGATGCAGTTTCTTTCGGAGTTGCACCAGGATTTATGCTTTACAAAATCTATTTGTATCAACTTGGTGAAACAGGTATATTAATATCTGCTTTGCCTGCCTTAGCTGGCATTATTAGATTAGCGCGATTCAACGTGAAATTTGTTACTTCAGAAGACAAGAAATATTTCGTTGGGCTACCAATCCCATCTTCAGCTTTAACCATTGTTTCATACATTCTATTTTATCATATCCCAAATGTCATACCAACGGTTTATCAAGCAACGGGAATAATCGCCGTTAGTATAATAACTTCATTGGCGATGGTCTCTGAAATAAAATATGATAATACACCAAGACCAACTTTAAAATCAATAAAACAAAGACCTATCGTTTCAATACTTATGATGATTGGGCTTATTGCATCAATAATTAGTTTGGGTAAACTTGTTTTTCCAGTTTTAATGATATATATTATTGCAAGTGCAATCAGGCATTTAGTTGAATGGATTAAAAGAACCCAGGAGCCAGAAGATGAAATTGATGAAACCGCCGAATCCGAACCCGAACCATTTGAATAATTTTATTAATAATCTATATCAAATATAATATGAAAAATTTTGAAGCAAAAATTCGAATAACTTTACGCAAGGGAATTCTTGATGTGCAAGGCAAAACTGTCGAAAATGCACTACATTCAATTGAATTCCAAATGATTTCTAAGGTAAGAATAGGAAAATATGTTGAATTAATTATTCTGTCTGATAGCTACGATAGTGCAATGCAGATAGTTGATTCTGCCTGCAAAAAATTAATTGCTAATCCTATAATCGAGGATTATCAAATTGATTTGATTGAAATCTAAACTAATTTTATTATTTTTAAGTCATTAGATATATGCAATAATCGAGGAATAAATGAAATTTGGTGTTGTAGTCTTTCCCGGTTCAAATTGTGACCATGATGCATTTTACGCATTGTCATTATGTAAAGAAGCCAGTGTTCAATATATCTGGCATAAAGAAACCCAATTGCCAAATGGAATTGATTGCATTATTTTACCAGGAGGTTTTTCTTATGGTGATTACCTTCGATGCGGTGCTATTGCAAGATTTTCATCAATTATGGATGAAGTCATACGATTTGCTAATTACGGTGGTTATGTAATCGGGATTTGCAATGGCTTTCAAATATTGACTGAATGCCAACTTTTGCCAGGTGTTTTACTAAAGAATAAATCACTTTCTTTTATTTGCAAAGATGTATATATCAAAGTTGTAAGTAATAGTCCTTTTACATACAATCTCGCAAAAAATGAAATATTGAAAATTCCAATTGCCCATTTTGAAGGGAATTACTTTGCAAACGATGATACAATAAAGGAATTAGAGGATAATCATCAAATCGTTTTTAGATATTGCAATAAAAATGGAGAGATTAGTGATGCAGCCAATCCTAATGGCTCAATTAATAATATAGCAGGGATTATGAATAGAAGTGGCAATATTCAGGGGCTGATGCCGCATCCTGAGAGATATTATGATAAAATCCTTGGTTATAATGATGGTTTAAAACTTTTTCATTCATTAATAAATTATTTTTATTCTATTAAGGAGAAACGTTATGCCGTTTAATATGGGATGGCCTGAAATTTTGATTATTGTAGCAATAATTGCTCTTCTTTTTGGCGGAAGGAAAATTCCTGAGCTTATGAGAGGTTTAGGCACAGGCATTAAAGAATTTAAGCAAGCTGCATCTAGCGAATCAGAAGAAAAAAAGAAGCAGATAGAAGACATGAAATCTGAATAATACTTGAGGTTTTACGATGTTCGATGTTGGCGGAGGTGAATTAATCGTTATTGTTTTAGCTATTCTGATTCTTTTTGGACCTAAAAAAATTCCAGAGATAGCTCAAATGATATCAAAGGGGATGACTCATGTCAGAAGAGCCCAACAGCAATTCTCCGCCCAAATAAATGAATTACAAAGAGATATAAAAACTGCTGCAAATGTTGATATTGATGGCGTGAATATCATTAAGGAATCGCCTCTCAGCGTACCGACCGAGAAACAAGCTAATCCGAATTCTTCAAAACCAATAAAAGAGATTGAGGAAAATGGTTCAACAAAAGAAAATTAGTATTATTCTTTTATCACTCTAACTTCAATTCTACGATTTTTCGCTCTACCTTCAGCGGTTCTATTTGTAGTAATTGGAAAATTCTCACCGTAACCAACAGGGGTTATTCTTTCAGCTTCACAACCATTCAATAGAAGATAATTATAAACTGATTCCGCCCTCATTTGAGAAAGAATTAGATTATCTTCATCACTACCTATATCGTCGGTATGACCAGCAATCTCGATTTCCATTTGTGGCTTACTTTTTAATTCTTTTACTAATGAATCCAAATAACTATACGAGTCTTTCCTTAATTCAAAAGAAGCAATTTCAAAATTTACGTTCTCAAGAGTAAAAATCCTTTGATATTTCTGAACCGAACTCTGTGTCGGCAAATCAGAGGAGTGAGTCGTAATTGGTAAGACTAATTTAAAAGTATAAAGTCTAACTCCAGCAGGGACTCTAAAATTATCGGTATATTCATCATTATGATGAGTAGTTTTGATTGTATAAAGATGTTTTTCCAATAAATCAATCGTAAAACTACCGTTAATATCCGTTTTACATTTCTGATTTATAGTCTTATCATCAGAAATCAAATGAAATGAATGATTTGGTATTCTCTTTAAGTCTTTGGATTGAATTATAATTGTAACTGGAATTATCTTTTCCTCGCCTGTGGTAGATTGAGATAGAAGCAGTGGTGAACCTTTTGCAATTTCGACAGGCAATCTGCAAATTACTCTAAATTCCTTCAATAGCGTTTCTTTAGGTACGGAAAAATTGTATATATGTTCGTTGTCGAAGTTTGTAAATCTAATTTTAAAGCTGCGGTTTTTCATAAGACCTAATTCAAATAACCCATCACTATTTGTCGAACCTCTCGTATGAATTGTATTATCCAGATTTAATATCTCGAAGGCTGTATTAGCTATTGGATTGCCCAATGAGTCTAATACTTGAATGACTACTTTATGTTGGTCTGAAAATTGAGCATTAACAATGATAGGAAAGGAAAATAATATAATAAATAAAAGTAGCCTACTACTGATTTTGTCCATCTTCATTTTTTCTTTGTTATTTAAGATTTATGGTATCTATTTATCCAAAATGAAACGATTTATAATCGTTTCTATTTCAAGGTTTTAATTCTTAGGAGATGTATAGTTACAGCCATAGCAATAGCAATAAGAATTATCCTGAGCCATAGAATTTCAGTTGCAAATATTACACTCAAGGAAATAGTAATATTTAACATCGAAATTGACAGGATTTTGGAAGAAAGTTTCATTCCTCTTTTTTCTCTGTAATCTCTAATATATCTGCTAAAAATTTTATTATTCATCAACCAATGGTGAAACTTTGGCGAACTTTTTGCAAAGCAAGCAGCAGCAAGCAACATAAAAGGAGTTGTCGGTAACATTGGAATAAAAATTCCTACGAATCCTAAACCAACCGATAACCATCCAGAAATAATCAATATAATCTTTACAAATGTGTTTGGTGTTTTTATTTCTTTTTGTAAATACACTTATTCGTTTTCTAAATTGGCAATTAATTCATTAAGAGTTGGTTGTTCGC